>CAZITU010000048.1:0-18165 GCA_964542245.1 uncultured Nitrospirales bacterium
CTCCCCCAAGGACTTCGGACAAGGGTTTGATCAACGGGAGCTCAAAAAACAGCTCACGGTGCGAGATCGGCTCGACGCTCCGGGTCTCGCGGAACGTGCGCAGCAGGCTCAACGACACGACCAGCCGAAGGAGCCCTGAGATGAAAAACACGACCGGGAGGTTGGAGGCCAGCGCGAGGTGCAATCCCGGCAGGGCGAGCTCGGCAGGCACCACCGCCGCCAGCCAACTCCCGAGCATCGCCCCCATGAACCAGCCGACCGCGTTGACGGTGTTCCAGACGGCCACGCCTTTGGCCCGGTCAACGGCGCGGACCGTGTCGAAGACGTAGTTCTGTAAGCCCAACGCAAGGCCAGCCCAGATGACTCCTCCCAGGAAATTGACCCCGATAAGGAAATAAAAATTCGTGCTGAGGATATAGAGCATCGGAAGGAACGGCACTAGGAGCCCGGTGGCCACCAGGACCTTCTTGTTGCCGAAGCGGTCCCCGAGCAGGCCCCAAGGCTTCAAGGTGAGAAACTGTCCAAGCACGCCGGCGGCCAGCCACGTTGCATACATGAGATAAGTGAAGCGGAGGTCCCGGAGCATGTAGATCACGAAGTACGGTCCGGCGATCAGGACGCAGACATGCATGAGTCCGGAGAACAGGAGGAACCGCTGAAAGTTCTGGCCGGCCTCGTGTTGCAGGAACGTCAACAGGCGAAACTCGGCTTCTCGCGTCGCGTGCGTCGGCGACTCCTGGATTCGGGCGATGTACCTGGTCGAGACCGCGCGCGCGGCGGCCGCCAACAGGAAAACGACGGCGAACCCCGCCCACGGTCGCTGCCAGGTCTCGGCCGAATGGAGCACCAGGCCGGCCCCGCACAGTGCGGCGAAGTTAATGACGGCCATCATCATGGCCCGCCGGCTGAAATACACCCCGCGCTGATCGGCATCAATGAGGCCAACAAGCAAACTGTTCCAGGCCGGGACGGCAAAATGGCCCATCGCAAAATAGACGACGGTGCAGGCGATCAACAGCCATGGGCCATCTTCGGGAAACAGCAGAGGCAGCGTGAGGAGAGGAAGCCATAAGGCCGCCTGACCGACGGCCCCCGCCAGGATGACGGCCTTGCGATGCTGGAACCGATTGAGGACCTTGACCGAGAGCAGTTGCGCCCAGGTCCCGACCAACTGCGGGAGGGCCGACAAGAGACCGATCTGAAAGGCCGTGGCGTGGAGCAGCAACGCGAACGCGGAGAGATAGTTCTCTCCTCCGCCCTGCATGATCGCCTGGAAGGCTCCCTCACGGATGCCGTAGCGCCGGCTCCGCTCGACGACATCAACTGGCCCTTTTGAACCGTCGCTCATCCGAACCGGTTACCTCAAAAAAATGGGCAGGGACACCTTCGGGCGCCCCTGCCCTTCTCCTGATTCTTTTAGAGTC
This sequence comes from uncultured Nitrospirales bacterium, assembly GCA_964542245.1. Taxonomy (GTDB): domain Bacteria; phylum Nitrospirota; class Nitrospiria; order Nitrospirales; family NS-4; genus CAZITU01. The sequence goes on from CAZITU010000048.1 coordinate 1,425, forward strand.
GCCTTATGCTCTTGCAGGACGATTCACCAACGTCCGCCGCGCCCTCCACGATCCCCGCCGCCGCCCCCGCCGTAGCCGCCTCCTCCGCCGCCAGCGCGTTTTTCTTGCGGCCTGGCCTCATTCACGGTGATCGTCCGGCCGTCCATCTGAGTGCCGTTCAGCGCCGTGATCGCCTTCTGGGCCTCTTCGCCGGTCGCCATCTCGACGAATCCGAATCCGCGAGACTGGCCGGTGAACTTATCCGAGATCACCTTGGCCGACGTCACCGACCCTTGCTGTGAGAACAGCTCGCTGAGCTGCTGCTCGGTGGTGGAATAGGGCAGGCCGCCCACATACAACTTCGTACCCATCGGGTACCTCCTTTACTGATGCGACGCTGTCTTGGGAGTAAGGAACGAGAGGGGCAAGGAGAGCACCGAAGGCGCGCAGACTCTGGCGTCTTTCAAGGCAGGCTTACCGATCAGATCCCTACTACAAGGCACAATCGCGCGGGGTCTTTCCTCTCTCTGCTCTTCATCGCCAGACCCCCCGAACGATGAATTGCGAAATTACGCTACCACAGGATCGGTCAAGACGCAAGTGTCACGTTGACTTCAAGGTCAATGCGCCCCTTTCCGCTTATGGTGCCCCTCCTGTGTTCCGCCCACGGGCGGCTCCTCTATCCCGACCTTGTGCCGAAATACCAATTCTCCGCCGTACCAGCCTTGTAGTCCCAGCAATGAGGCTCCCACAAGGCTCAGGAGCAGCGGCAGGATCGTGTTTCCTCCCGGAAGCGGCTCGCCCCAATTGTGCAAGACAAAGTTGACCCCATAGAGGAGCAGCAGCCCTAATCCGACCGCCAGATGGGTGGTCGCGGCACTCCACGCCCCGGGCACCTCCTGTTTTATCGCCAGGAAATCTGGAATCCCGGTGACCACCGCGCCCAGATTGCCCAGCAGGCCCAACGCAATGCACCAGAAGGCCATGCGAAACCAGAAGGGGTCCTTGATGAACACAAATGCCGCATCGGCCAGAAGGGCGGCAGTGTATAGGCCGATCGGGAGGCCGACCGTCATGACGTGGATGGGATGCCCGGCGATCTGGAAGCGACTCCTCATAGTCGTACCTCCTCATGTGGTGCTTGATGTCGTGATTACACTTCGTCCTCTCCTGAAGCCGACATCGACTTGTCCTCAACCGGCGCCACTGGCAATCCACGCTGTTTTCTGAGGTCTTCGATCTTATTTAGTGGTTTTTCGAGTTGCCGCCTCCGGGTTGTCGCAAGTGCTTCGTACTCTTTCATCACATCACCGATTTTCTTGCCGAGGAGATCGAACTTGGCGGCAAACTCATCCCACTGCTTCTTGAAAGCGCCGAGCAACGACAATATCTCGTTTGAGGTTCGCTCCAACGCGAAATTGTCAACGGCTTGGCGAATGACCGCCAGCACCGCAAAGAGGGTGATGGGCGAACACATCACAACCTTGTTCCTGATCCCCTCATCGAGAATCGAGCTGTCCTGCTCGTGGATGAAGGCATAGATCTGTTCATTGGGGATGAACAAGAGGACATAATCCACTGTATTGGATTCGGAATCGATGTATTCGCGCGTGGTCACTTCCTTGATTCTGGCTCTTGCGTCTCGAAGGAAGTCGCTCCGGAATTTTGCTTTCTCTCCATCAGAGCCGGCTTCCAGAAACCGAATGTAGTTGTCCAAGGGAAATTTGACGTCCATGTGAATCTTGAGACTCTTCGGCAACAAGAAGGTGAAATCCGGCCGCGACCCCACTCCTTCAATCGTTTTCTGCTTCAGATAATTCACGTTCTCGATGAATCCCGCCAGCCGCAGAACGTCCTCCGCCATCCGCTCGCCCCAGCGGCCTCTGGCTTTCGTGCTTGAGAGAGCTTCGCGCAAACTGTTGGTCGTTTGCATGAGCGCTTGCGTCTGCTGACTGGCTGTTTGCAATTGACCGGCCAGCTGCCCGAACTTTTCCGATCGGTCCTTCTCCAGGTCTTTCATCAGCGTGGACACGTTTTCCAGCTTGGCCGTCATCTGCTGCAATTGCTGATCAATCAGGCCTTTCTTGGCCTCTAGCTCCTTGACGCTGACTTCTCTTTCCGATTCCAGTTTCACCTTGGCTAACTTGATGAGTTCTTCCGTTGAAGTCGAGAGGGCGTCCAGGGAAAGCTTCCCGAAGCTCTCTTTCAGACTGTCGATCACGGTGTTGATACTGGCCTGACGCTGGGCTTCACTCTCGCGAAACAGGTCCTGGGCCGTCTTGGCCTGTACCAGCCTTAAGAAAAACGCCGCAGCTAAACCCAAAAGGAGCCCCGCTGCCAGTGCCAAGAGAATCATCGTGGTATCCGTCATGATTGCGTTTCCATGGCGCCTATACTCTAACCCTTCCTGAAGTAGGACACCAGTCTACTCCCGCCTCAGCACCGGCAGGGGTTTCTGGCCGAGAATCCGGAACGTGGAGAGAAAACCGACCGCGAGCGTGCCGACGATGGTAGCCACAATACCCCACACGATCGCCTGCGGCTGGAAGAGCCACTTCACATCCAGTATCCACCGCAGGACGCCCCACGCCAGAAGCGTAGCCAGGCCGGCGCCGATCACGCCGGCCGCAACGCCCAGCAGGGCATACTCTATCGCGAAGGTCCGGGCCACGGCGCCGCGTGTCGCCCCCACTGCCTTGAGGATCATCGCCTCGTAGATGCGCCGGAACCGCGTGGCGGCCAACGCGCCGGCCAGCACGATCACGCCGGACAGGATGGTCAGGCCCGCCATGAAGCGGATGACGAGGCTGATCCGGTCCATCACGCGGGCCACTGAGTCCAGGACGTCCCGGATATTGATCGCCGAGACGTTGGGAAACGCTGCCACCACCGCCCGCTGCAACGGGACCTCCTCGTGGGGGTCCACGCGCGCCGTCGCCACATACGTCATCGGCGCGCCCTCCAGTGCGCCCGGCTCAAAAATGAAATAGAAATTCGTGGACATGTTTCCCCAGTCCACTTTCCTGATGCTGCTCACTCTGCCGGAGACCTTGGCCCCCTGAACGTCGAATTCCACGCTAGCGCCCAGGTCGAGCCCCAGGCGCCGGGCGGCTTCTTCTTCCACGGAAACCCGCGCAGGTCCGGACGACGCGCCGGTGTCCCACCAGACCCCTTTGGTCACGACATTATCCTTGGGCAGGTCCTTCTGGTAGGTCAGCACGTACTCGCGCGTGAAGTACCAGCCATGCTCGCGCTGCTCATAAGCCTCGGGACGAATCCGTTGACCGTTCAGCGACCAGAGTCTCGAGCGAATGAGCGGCGTCAGTTTCGTCTCGGCGTGCCCGCGCTCCTTCAGCAATCGCGCGAAGGCCTCCTGTTGGTCCGGCTGGATGTCAATGAAGAAGAAAGAGGGCGCATCGGTGGGGATGTTCTCCCCGATTTCCCACAGCATGTTCCGTTCGACCAGATGGACGGCCAGGATCACCATGACCCCGACGCCGACCGAGACCAGGATGGTCTTGGCCTGGCTCCCGGGGCGGTACAGGTTCGCCAGCCCCTGCCGCCAAGCCAGCGGCCGCCAGCGAGGCAGTCGCCGAGCCGCCTGCACGACGAGCCAGGCTGTCCCCTGCAGGAGAACCAATGCCAGCACGAGCGCGCCGAGAAAGAGCCCGCCCGCCCGCCACGAGCCTGCGTGCCAGAGGGCCAATCCGGCCAGGGCCAATGCCAGCAGCACGCCGGCAATCCAGACCGACCTCCCGGGCGATCCGATCGGCTCCTCGGTCACTTCCCGGCGGAAGATCAGGTTGGGACGCACATGCCGCACTTCCAAGAGGGGCCACAGGGCGAACAGAGCCGTCGTCAGCAGCCCCATGGCCATACCGCTGGCCAGCGGCAAGAACGTCAGATGGAACTTCAGCTCGATCGGCAGCCATTGCTTCATCAGAGGCGGCAAAAAGAACTGGAACCCGGCGCCGAGGGCCGCGCCGGCCAGGCTTCCGAGCAGGCCCAACAGCATGGTCTGCACAAGGTAGACGCGCACGACGAGGCCGGACTCCGCGCCGACGGCCTTCAGCACCGCAATGGTCTCCTCCTTCTCTTTCAGAAATGCCCGCACGCTGCTGGCCACGCCGATCCCGCCCACCATCAAGGCGATCAATCCCACAAGCCCGAGGTACATCGTCATCTGGCGGAGGAACCGTCGGAGCATCGGCTGTGACTCTTGGTAACTGGTGACCCGGACGGTCTTGTCCGGAAACGTGTGCGCCAGCTCGCCCTGGACGGCGCGCGCGCTCAACGTCTCAGGCAACTTCAAAAGATACCGGTGCGTGACCCGGCTGCCCGGCTGGATGAGTTGGGTCGCTTCAAGGCCCTCTCGCGAGATCAGCACGCGGGGACCGAAGCTGAAGGCGCCGGCGGCGCGGTCGGGTTCCTTCTTCACGACGCCGGCGATGCGGAGCTCCGCCTGGCCGATCTTGATGGTGCCACCGACGGAGAGATCGAGGCGGATGAGAAGGGCTTCTTGGACGAGCGCGAAGAAACCCGGTCCCGGCCGGAGCACCGCCTGCGCGGCATCCTCGGGCTCGCTCCGGAGTTTGCCGTAGAAGGGATAGCCGGGCTCCACGGCCTTCAACTCCACGAGTTGCGTTCCCTGCTGATGAGTCCCCCCCAAAGCAGAGGGAGCTGCCGCCATCGCCACCAACTCGCTCACCTGCATGCGTTCGACTCCCCGGGCTTCAAAGGCTTTCAGATTAGCCTCACCCGCCGGCGTCAAGGGGCGACTCGTGCGGAGTTCCACGTCGGCGGCCATCAGGCCGCGGGCCTCGCGCTGAATGGCTCGGTCCAGGTTGGCTCCGAAGAGGGCCACGCCCACGAGGGCAGCCACTCCGAGCGCGATGCACACAAAGAAGTAAATGAAGTGACGCCAGGCCGCGCGAGTCTCACGCCAGGCCATGCGGTAAGGAAATGGAATCATGGGCGGGTTATTGGGGAGCCTTGCTGAAGCTCGTCCGCGGCAATACGCCCATCCACCAATCTGACCACCCGATCGGCGTGGACCGCGAGGGCCGGATCGTGGGTGACCAGGACCAGCGTGCAGCCTTGGTCACGGTTCAGCCGAATGAGGAGTTCGATCACCTGCTGGCCCGTTACCGTGTCCAGATTCCCGGTGGGTTCATCCGCAAGCAAGATTGCCGGCCGGTTCGCAAACGCCCGAGCGACGGCGACTCGCTGCTGCTCACCGCCGGAAAGCTGGACGGGGTAGTGGTGGGCCCTCTGTTCCAGCCCGACTGCCTGCAGCAATATGCTTGCCTTGGCAGCCGACTCGGGGTCGCCGGCCAGCTCCAGCGGGACCGCGATGTTCTCCAGCGCCGTGAGGGTCGGAATCAAGTGGAAGGACTGAAACACATAGCCGATCTTTTCCCGGCGCAAGCGCGCCAGTTGGTCATCCGACAAGCTGGTGAGTTCAACGCCGTCCAATGAGATGGACCCGGCTGTGGGCGTATCCAAGCCTGCGATTAGCCCCAACAATGTGGATTTCCCGCTCCCGGATGGCCCGACGATGGCAAGGAATTGCTTGGCGGGAACATCGAGCGTGATGGCGTCCAGAATTGAAACTTCACGGCCGCTGCTGGTGAGGCGCATCGAGAGATTGCGGATTTGAATCATGGCCCCTATTATACAGAACATGCGCTCGCCACTCAGAGTGGCCTGTATCGCGGTGTTGCTGGCCGCAGGTCAGTGGGCGTGCGACCAGCAGCTCGGCACGCCGTCGCCCCCCTTTCAGGACACGAGCGTTGACGTTCGGCCAGGGGCCAACTCCCCGGTACCGTCCGACAGTGCCAATGCCGCATTCCGTCCGGAAGAACGGATTCTGGTCGCGTTCGGCGACAGCCTGACCGCAGGCTTTGGAGTGGCGCCGCAGGAGACGTACCCGGCCCGTCTCCAGAAAAAGCTGACACGCTCCGGCTATCGCTATCGAGTGGTGAATGCGGGGGTCAGCGGAGACACCACGGCAGGTGGCGTGCGCCGGGTGGACTGGGTCCTCAAAAGCAAACCCGACATCGTGATCCTTGAACTCGGCGCCAACGACGGCCTGCGCGGACTCGATCTCAAGGAGACACGCGCAAACTTGACCCAGATCATTCAGCGGCTTCGGGCAGCCGACGTCAAGGTGGTCCTCGCCGGGATGAAGCTCCCCCCCAACTACGGAGCCGACTACACGCGAGCCTTCCAGTCCCTGTATGCCGAACTGGCCAGGCAATACGACGTCTCTCTCATCCCTTTCTTCTTGGAAGGGGTTGCCGCCAAGAGCGGCCTCAATCAGGCCGACGGTATCCACCCGACTGGCCCTGGCTATGCTGTCGTGGTGGATACCATTTGGCCTGTTCTGGCACCACTTCTGAAAAAGTAAGTTTCACTGCCCCTTGACATGGCTCCTTACATGTTGTATATACCCGACCATGTTGGTCTCCGATTGAACTAGTCGGGGATTATATTGATCGGATACATGTGCCCAATCCGATTAAAAGTAAGGAGAACTTCATGGACTGCCCCCGATGCAAGGGTGTCATGTCCCAGGAGATATTCGAAGATCTTTTTGACGATACGGGAAACCTCAGCTTTCAGGGCTGGCGTTGCCTCACCTGTGGGGAAATCATAGATCCCGTGATCGCCAACAACCGAGGGACGCACCCGGCCCCTTTTCTGGGCCGTGCACGAAAGAAGTTTGCCGCTCAACTGAACTAGGACCTAGCGTTCAGCAAAGCATGAGAGCGCCGATCCTTGGTAATTGAGTAGTGCGCCAACGCGCCGAAGGGAAGATACATGGCCGCTGTAGCTGTAACGGAACACGCAGTGCTTGATGCACTCCGCACGGTGATGGAGCCGGAGCTGCACAAGGATTTGATCACCCTGAACATGGTCAAAGACCTGCAGATTGAGGGGGGAGCCGTCAAGTTTACGGTCGTCCTGACCACCCCGGCCTGCCCGCTCAAGACCGTGATCAAAGAAAGCTGCGACAAGGCGGTGGGCGCGATTCCAGGCGTGGTCTCGGTGGATGTCAATTTCACCGCCAACGTCCCCCAAGGCCGGACCCAGGCCAAGGAGAACCTCATTCCCGGCGTGAAGAACACGATTGCGGTGAGTAGCGGCAAGGGCGGGGTCGGAAAGACAACGGTGGCGGTCAATATCGCCGCCGGGTTGGTGTTGCAGGGAGCCAAGGTCGGCCTGATGGATGCCGATGTGTACGGGCCGAACGTGCCGATGATGATGGGGGTAGGGAAGCCTCCGGAACAACGGGACGGCAATCTGCTGCCGGCGGAGAGCCATGGGGTCAAACTGATTTCGATGGGGTTCTTCGTTCCGGAAGAAACGCCTTTGACGTGGCGCGGTCCGATGATTCACACCGCCATCCAGCAGTTTTTGCGGGATGTGCTCTGGGGGGATTTGGACTATTTGATCGTGGACCTGCCCCCCGGCACGGGAGACGCGCAGTTGAGCATCGGCCAACTCGTCCCGTTGACCGGCGCGGTCATCGTCACCACGCCTCAGGAAGTCGCGCTCCATGATTCCCGCAAAGGGCTTGCGATGTTCCAGAAGATCAACGTGCCGTTGCTGGGGATCGTCGAGAACATGAGCTATTACGTCTGCGGCAAGTGCGGCGAGCGCACCGAGATCTTCTCGTTTGGGGGCGGGGAGCGGGCCGCCGAGAAACTGGGCATTCCTTTTCTCGGTCGCGTTCCAATTGATCCGGCCATCCGCGCCGGCGGCGACATGGGCATGCCCATTGTCGTGGCCGACCCGGCTTCGCCGCAAGCGAAGGCCTTCATGGACATCGCCTCCAGGATCGCGGCCCGTATCAGCGTGCTGTCTGTTGGCGCAGATGCGCCGACCGCGATTGAAAGCCTGCTGCAGAAGGTCAAGCGACCGCTGACCAGCGGCGCGTGATTTCTTCCGGCAGACTCTCTCTCCTTCCTCTGATTTGCCGCCTTCGTCCTTGCGACTCGTCCGCCGGCTCGCTATAATTCCACTCCCATGCCACGCGCCTCTCTCCATACCATCGGGTGCCGCCTGAACCAGGCCGAAACAGCGGTCCTCGGAGACCAACTCCGAAGCCGAGGCTACGACCTCGTCGAGTCCGGACAACCGGCCGATCTCTTTATCGTGAACACCTGTTCGGTGACGGAAAGCGCGGAAGCCGATTGCCGGAGCCTTGTCCGCCGGATTCGGCGTGTCTCGCCGGCCGCCTTCGTGGCCGTGACCGGTTGCTACGCCCAGACGGGCGCGGATGTTCTCCAGAAGATGGACGGCATTGATCTGATCGTCGGCACGCAGCACAAAATGGATCTGCCCCGATACCTGACCTCGCTCACGCGGCGTCCCGCCCCGGAAGTCTTACATACCCGGACGATCGGACGCGACGACTTCACGATCGAGGGCATCGGCGAATACCAAGAGACACGCGCCAACTTAAAGGTGCAGGACGGCTGCAACTTCATGTGCTCGTTCTGCATCATCCCTTTCTCGCGTGGACACGAGCGCAGCCGCCGGATGGACGATCTCCTCCGCGAGGCCGAGGGCCTCGTCGCCCGCGGCCACCGCGAGCTGGTGGTGACGGGCGTGAACGTCGGTCGGTACGAGTATGAAGGGCGGTCGCTCGTTGACGTGGTCAGGTCGCTCGAGAGGATTCCCGGGCTCGCCCGCATCCGCATCTCCTCCATCGAACCGACCACCATCTCGGACGAACTGCTGGAACTCATGGCCGGGCCGTCCAAGCTATGCCGGTACCTGCACGTGCCGCTCCAAAGCGGTGACGACGGAATTTTACATGCGATGAACCGTCGGTACACCACCCACGCTTATGCCGCGTTCATCGAGAAGGCCGCGCGGACCGTGTCCGACCTCGGCCTCGGGACGGACCTCATGGTCGGGTTCCCGGGCGAATCGGACTCGGCCTTCGCCAACACCCGCGCGCTGGCGACCGATCTTCCCCTTGCGTACTTTCACGTCTTCAGTTATTCACCCCGTCGCGGCACGGCGGCGCTCCGGCTCCCCGGAGAGGTTCCCTCCAAGACCATCAAGGCTCGAAGCAAAGAACTATGCGCCCTCTCGCGGGCCAAGCGGATGAGCTTCTATCACCAACACGTCGGTCGGACGATTCCTGTGCTGTTCGAGGAGCGCAATTCCGGCGGCCTGCTCACGGGACTCACGGAGAACTACATTCGCGTCGGCGTGTCCACCAACGACGATTTAGGCAACCACATCAGACCGGTCCGGCTGGATGTGGTGATGGATGGCCTCGCTCTCGGCACCATAGCTGGGCCCCTTTCACCATAAGACGATCGGAGCGTCACTCACATGGCTGTACCTCTAAAAATTTTTATCGCTGGCGGGACCGGCTTCATCGGCCGCCATCTGATCAAGGCCTTTCTTACCCATGGCCACGAAGTCTATGGGCTTGCCAGAGACCGCAGTCGCGGCAAAATCTTGGAGGGCCTGGGCTGTGCCCCGATCGTCGGCAACCTCCTCACCAACGGACCCTGGGAGCGAGCCATTGAAAAGTTCGACGTGGCGATCGGGTGCACCATGCCGGGCAAACGCGGGCAGCCCCCGACCGTGAGCCAGATCCCAGGCCTCCTGAAGTCTCATACGGACGCCGGCAGCCATCTCATCCAGGCGACGCACGACGCCAAGATGCGGGGCGCGATCGTCACCTTCGGCGTCCTCTCCTATGGAGAGCACGGTGAAGAATGGGTTGACGAAGACACGCCGTTCGAGCCGGTCGGCTACGGTCGGTTCATCGGCCCGGCCCGCCATGCTCTGGCGCACTTAGCCGAGTCCCAACGTCTGCGCGCCACTTTCTTCATGCCGGCATGGGTATACGGAAACGGCGGCTGGTTTAAGGACAGGACGATCCCCGCGATGAATCAAGGCGAGGCCCGGATCGTCGGGACAGGCGAGAACTATATGAGCTTCGTCCACGGAGAGGATCTGGCGGAGGCCTACGTGCTCGCCGCCGAGGAGATTGGCTATGCGCCTCCCTCGGAGGACCGGCCCGTGACGCAAATGCTCAACCTCGTGGACGACGAACCGGTCCGGCAGAGGGACTGGTATGGGGTCCTTGCCCAAGCTCTCGGCAAGCCGGTTCCCTCCACCATTTCACCCGAAGAGTGCGTCAAGCAGGCGGGCGAGCTCTGGACGGAGTCCGTGACCTGTTCGGGGCGGCTCAAGAACGAGAAAGCCAAGACCACATTGGGGTGGAAACTTCGGTACTCCACCATTAAAGAAGGCGTACCGTCGGTCATCGAGGCGATCCGGAAAGAGAGCTGACGCCATGCGTGCCCCCACGGTCTTCATCGAGACATTCGGCTGCCAGATGAACGAGTACGACACGGAACTCGTCCGCTCGATCCTCAAAAGCCACGGCTACCGTTTCACCTACTCGGCCGAGGCCGCCGACGTGGTGCTGCTGAACACCTGCGCGATCCGCGAGAACGCCCACAACAAAGTGTACGGGCACCTAGGAACGCTCAAGCCGCTGAAAGAAGAAAAAGGCCTGCTGATCGGCGTGCTGGGCTGCATGGCGCAGAACCTCAAGAAAGACCTCCTGACGGGCGATTCACTCATTGATGTCCTGGTCGGCCCGGACAGCTATCGCTCGCTTCCCGAGCTATTAGAAAAGGCCGCCGCCGGACGGAAGGGCACGGCGGTGGACCTGTCCGAATACGAGACCTACGCCGACATCACGCCCGATCGCGTCGAGGGCGTCACGGCCTGGATCGCCGTTATGCGGGGGTGCGACAACTTCTGCACGTTCTGCGTAGTCCCCTATACCCGCGGTCGGGAGCGCAGCCGGGACTTTGATGGCATAGTACGGGAAGCCGAGGCCCTCGCCGCAAGCGGGTGCAAGCAGGTCACCCTCCTTGGCCAGAACGTCAACTCGTATCGCGACGGCGCCCGTGACTTCGCCGACCTGTTGATAGCGGTAGCTGAGGTCCGTGGCATTCAGCGTGTGCGGTTCACGTCCCCGCATCCGAAGGATTTTCCGGACAAGTTGCTGGAGGCGGTCGCCGGCCATCCAAGAATCTGCAAACACATCCACCTGCCGCTCCAGGCCGGCAACGACCGCATCCTCCAGTTGATGGATCGGACCTACACGCGGGCGGAATACCTGTCGCTGGTGGACCGCATCCGGGCGCGTTGCCCGAACATTGTCCTCACCACCGACGTCATCGCCGGGTTCTGCTCAGAGACCGACGCAGAGTTCGCGGACACCGAGGACCTCGTCCGGCAGGTCGAGTACCACTCCGCGTTCATCTTCAAATACTCGGAGCGCAAGAACACCATCGCCGCCCGCAAGTACGCCGATGACGTGTCCGACGCCGTCAAGGCCGCACGCGTCACGCGCCTGGTCGAACTGCAGCGGGAGACTTCTCAAACGAAGAATCGGGAGTTGATCGGGAAGACCATCGAAGTCCTGGTGGAGGGTGAAGGCAAACGCTCCGATCAGTGGAAAGCCCGCAGCGACGGCAACATCGTGACCGTCTTCCCCAAGAACGGCCACAGCCTCAAGCCCGGCAACCTCGCCTCCGTCCGCATCACCGACGCCTCCGCCACCACGCTGTACGCGGAATCAGTTTAAGCTTCTCCCTACAGCAAGCTCTGCAATCGTGATAATCAGACCAGCGGTTGGGAAGAAATTACTTTTGCTTCTTCCGCGGGTGGGTGTAACGGTTTGAGGCGCGGCAACCGTGAAAGTCGGATCTATCGGAATTGACGTTTCTGAGCGGGGCTAGGCTCCAGGCGCTCTCCGGGCATGACGTCTCCGCCCCCAGGCGGACGTCCCATGACACTGGCCACCGCCTGCATCATTCTCGTCACAAGCCGTGGCTTGAGAGTCTGGTACTTTCCCTCCGGCATGGCCCGGGCTTCTTCAAGGGTCTTCTCGAACGCCGCGATGGCATTCCGGCCGGCTTTGGGGTCCACGGCGCCATGCTCCTTCATGCGGCTTTTCAGGGTTTCGAGCATCTGCTTTCTCTGACCGGGCCACTCTTCCTGGGAGGCGTGACGCGCCCTATCCAGCATCCGGGTCATCCACTGCTCGGCTTCCGCCGGTGGCTGCGACCTCGGCTCCAGAGCGCCCAGGTCATCTCGCCGTAAATCAGGCGTCGGAACCGACCCCGCCTTCGCGCTGAGATGCGGAAGGGCGGCGGATTGCCGGCGAGCCTCCTCGATATTCTTTTTCTTTTCCTCGATCTGCTGCTGGATCGCGGCGAGCTTGTTCTGCTCCTCGACCTGCCGCTCCTGCGCCTCCAGCGCTTTCAGTTCCTGCTCCGCCTTGCTCAGCGCCGTGCTCTTGGCTGTTTCGGACTTGGCTGCACCGGACCCGCCGACGCCGGACTTTCCCGCAGCCCCGGTGGACAGACGGAGCACAAACTGTCCGCCTTCATCCCCCGCGCCCTGTATCGGCTCGCTCTGCGGCACCTGATCCGCATTGCGCCCCACCAGAGGGCCGAGTTGGGCGTAGATGTGGCTCGGCACCAGGTACGGCTCCTCGTTCTCCCGCAGCAACTTCAGGAAGAAATAGGCGAAGATGCTGTGGCCGTCCTTGCCCTGATCGGCCACCGGCTCGTTCATCCCTGACGTCAAGCCCCACCGTGACTTGTTCTGGTAGAGCCTCGCGAAGAACTTGTCGTTGAGCGGGGGCAGGCTCCGCGACTTGGCGAACAGGGTGCCGCTGAAACAGGAATCGGCGACGAGATACACGTGCTTGGCCTTCATGGCGGCGATGGCGTCCCGGATGCTGGCATTGGTGATGAACGTGCCCGGTGACTTTTCTTTCCCCTCCACCGGCACCCACCAACCCCGCAGTTTCTCCGTATCGGTCTGCCCGTGCCCGGCATAATAGATGAAGACGCTGTCTTCGGGCCCGGCCTCCTGGCCCAGCCGAAACAACGCGTCCTCGATGCCGGTCCGTGTGGCCTGCTCGTTCAGCAGTTCGATGATGCGGTCCCGCCGGAAACCGTACCGCGCGATGAGCACGTCGCGCAACGCCACGGCGTCCTTGACGGCGGTCTCCAGCGGAGGGACGTGTTTGTACTTGTCGATGCCGACGATCAAGGCCCGGTATTCGCCGGCGATGGGGACGCTCCCCGACGCCACCCGCGGCATCACGGTGATGCCCCGCTTGTCTTCAGGAGACTGCTCCGCGACAGCGGACTCTCCCGTCATCCCCATCCAGACGGCCGGCATCACAGCCACGAGCGCCACGGCCGCACCCAGCAAGCGTTTCTTCACGGTTCCTCCGTTACTGCACCAGCCTGAACCACTGGTATCACTCGGAGCGGAGCAAGTCAAGACAGAGGATCGAAGCGGGAGGGCGTAACGCCGTTCCCTACAGAAATGAAGAAGGAATTTCGTCGGCTCTCGGATCAGGCAGGAAGCCGGCGGCCATGAGCTTGTCAGTCCAGGTCAGCGGAGGTGTGGTCCTAAGCCCGGCGGTTGCCGTCAGCGCCTGATAACGGAGTCTCGCGTTCCGGTCCATCACCCGAAAGACCCGGTCCCGCAAGAAGCACCGCACCGGATCTGCGGCGTTCCAGAACATCGTCTGCCCGTCCGCCAACCGTTGGAGCATCTCCACTTGCGGACGACGCGCCTTCTCGTAAGCCGCCAGGGTCGCAACCGACCAGTCCTCCGTCTCCCGACACCTCACGATTAACTCGGTTAAAGCCATTGCGTCAGCCATGGCCTGCATCCTGCCTTGTGATACGTGGGGGTTCATGGCATGCGCGGCATCGCCGATGAGCACGGCACCATCCGTCACCCACCGATCCGCACGGACCCGCGTGCATGGCAGGAATCCCACTTGCTCCCAAGTGACGAGACCCTCTAAGGGTGCCCGCATGGCAGGGTCTATGGTTCCAATCCGCGCCTTGAAAGCGTCCAGCCCGCGAGCTTTCATGGCTTCGACCTCGGCCGCCTCGACCATGTACAGGAACACCACGCGGTCGCCGGGAGCCGGGAAGAGCGCAAGGATCTCCCCTCGCCCGACATAGTACCGCGCTTCGCCCGCCATTCCCTCAGGACAGGGCAGAAGCGCGATTAGATAACCGTGGCGATACCGGTGCACGTCGGCCTTGACGCCGATAGCCTGGCGTACCATGGAATGCGCGCCGTCCGCTCCGACCACCAACTTTGCTTCGACTTTGACGCTTCCCCCCTCTCCTTTTCGTCGAACGACGACCCCCGCGACGCGCCCATCAAGGCGAACAAGTCCCTGGAGCTCCGCCTCGTACCATAACTGAGCGCTCGGTCGGGCCGATAACTGGCTCAGGATCAGGCCGTGGACCGCATTCGAAAGGGCCACCAGCGCGCGATTCCGGGGCGGAGGAAGCATCCCGTAATCCACCGTGCAGAGACGGCCTCCGCCGATTTGGAAGAAGTGAAAACGTTGGATGGGTTGCACGGTCTCCCGCGTGAGGGCCGTGAGGATTCCCAGCCGGTCGAGTATCTGCTGCCCGTTTGGCTGGATGGTTTCGCCCCGTAAAGCGGTCGGAGGGCCCGGTTGCCGCTCCAAGACGAGAACGGGGACACCGCGCTGTGCCAGGGCCAGGCCTAGGACCGCCCCGCCGCCTCCCGCCCCCACAACAATGACGTCAAAGCCGGGCTTATTCACCGCCAATCTTCGTAGCGCGTGTGAACGGCATAACCATGACTCCTGAACATGCGCGCCGGAGTATAGGGTGGGGATCCCGGGTTTGCAACGGAGTGACGGTGCCAGTCCAACCGTTTACGGGTGTCCCCTACCCCAAACCCGGCAATGGATCATCATCACTCCATAGCATAAGACAGAAAGAGGTCGTTAACTGATTGATAAGTAATACGCTTAGAGCCGGCCAATTTTTGTTGGGATGGCATGGCACGTGCTTGTTCTGGGGAAAGAAAAGAATGTCTCCATGTCAAAAACAGGGGGGAGGTGATTCGTAAATGAAGTCCATTCTCGCAGCGATTTTCGCCGTGATGATCGGCCTGACCTTTGCCGGCTCCACCTTCGCAGCGGAAGAGAAGAAGGCGGATGCGCCTGCCGCAGCCCCGGCTGCCGGTGGTGAGATGAAGAAGGACGAGGGAAAGAAAGGCAGCAAGAAGGCTGAGAAGAAGGCTGAGAAGAAGGAAGAGAAGAAGGAAGAGAAGAAGTAATCTTCCCCTCTATGCTCTGTCACAACGAAAAGGCCGGCGGCTTCAACCAGCGTCGGCCTTTTTAGTCCCCCTTACGGTTCACTCTTCCTCAAAAATCATCTTCAACGAGTCATCGGCGGCCTCCCACGCCTCGGCGGACGTCTTGATCAACCACTCCCTGATCCAGGCCTTCTGGGCGTCTGAGAGGAGTTTTTTGATCTGGTGAGACCGGCCCTGATAGGGCTGAAGAAATCCGGCGCGCCGCCCCAAATCCAGGACAGCCGTCCGCACGTACATGTTGGTGTATATCACCGGTTTGCCGTTCTCCTCCTCCCCTTGCACCCACACCGAGATATACCGTTCCCCGTTCATGCCGGCGCTGTCCAAAGCGGGTTGGATATCCTGGAACAGGTCATTCTCTGTCTTCTCCAGAGGGGCGGCGCCGGTCTGCGTGAACATGAAGTTCCGATTCCACATCGCTTGCTCCCTTTTAACTATTCGTACCGCAACGCTTCGATCGGGTTCAGCCGGGATGCCTTGTTGGCGGGATAGAGACCAAAAAAAATCCCCACCAGCGCGGAGAAGCCGAACGCGATCACCAAGATTTCGGGCGAAATGATGGTAGGCCAGCCTGCAAAGTTGGAGGCGGCCCTGGCACCCGCAACTCCCAAGCCTACCCCGATCAGGCCGCCGACGGTGCTGAGCACGACCGCCTCCACCAGAAACTGCAGGAGGATATGCCGACGCTTGGCTCCCACGGCCATGCGAATGCCGATTTCGCGGGTCCGTTCAGTGACCGAGACGAGTAAGATGTTCATGATGCCGATGCCGCCCACGAGGAGCGAGATTGAAGCCACGGCGAGAAGGAGCAGCTTCATGGACTCACTGGTCCCTTCTTGAATCTTCGCCGTATCGAGCTGGTTCCGTACCGTGAAATCATCTTCCTGCTCGGGGCGCAACTTGTGCCGCTGCCGCAGGACCCGCTTGACCTCGGCGGCCACCTGGTCCATTTGCTCCGGAGATTCGGCCGAAAGGAACCCCGCGCCGATCGCCCCGAGAAACTTCGTGCCCATGATCTTCCGCTCGGCGGTCGAGAAGGGAATGAACGCGACATCGTCCTGATCGGACCCTCGCGTGTCGAACCCTTTCGCGGCCAGCGCGCCCACGACCCGGAACGGGATGTTCTTGATCCGGATCACGGCGCCGACAGGATCTTCCCCCGGCTCGAACAGATTCTCGATGACGGTATTGCCGAGGAGGACTACCTTGGCGGCCGAATCCAGATCGGTCTGGGTGAAAAACTCCCCGCTCACAGTAGACCAGTCGCGGATGACAAGGTAGGAAGGTGTTACGCCATTGACGGTCGTAAACCAGTTCTTGTTTTCATGGACGACCTGCATCGCGTCACGCCGCGCCCAGCCGGCATGCGTCACATATGGAATCCTACCCAGTTCCTCCATGTCCGCCACAGTCAGCGTCACGGACCCGCCATGGCCCGTCCGCACGCCTCCCACCGTGGTGGCGCCCTGCAGGAGAACGATAACGTTGGTCCCCATACTGGCGATCTGGGCCTGCACGGCGGCCTTCGCTC
>CAZITU010000049.1:0-15259 GCA_964542245.1 uncultured Nitrospirales bacterium
GCTTGAACAGGGCGTAGAGGTCCTCGCCGAAGTATTTGCGGACGAACTCCGCCCGCACGCGGCCGTCGCCGTGCTCCCCGCAGATCGAGCCGCCGAACCGCTCCACGACCGTCCGGTGAATCTCATGGTAGCCGGCGACCATCGCCTCAAAATCATGGCGGTCGTTCACATCCAACAGCGGCACGATGTGGGCATTGCCGTTGCCGATGTGGCCGAAGATGGCGACGTTCACCTCCTGGCCCTTGAAGAACCCGGAGAGATAGGTCACCAGTTCCGCAACGCGGTCTGCCGGTACCACGACATCGTCCACGTAATTGATGGGTTTTTTCTTCTGATCGTAGCGGTAGAGCGTCGGGTACAGCGCGTTACGGGCCTTCCAGAGCTGCTCCTGATGTTCCTTCTCCACCGCAATCGTGGGGTCCTGGGAGAGGCGGTACTTCCGGCAGATCGCTTTCACCCGGTCGAGGATCGCAGTGATGGACATGCCCAGGCCGCCGTCAAACTCGGCCAATAGCGTCGCGGCCGCATCCATCGGCACCCCGTGCGCCTCCCGGCCGATCAGATTCAGGGTGTTGGCATCCATCACCTCCAACGCCATCGGCGTCAGCGGCAGGAGGTCGAAGACAGCCTGCCCGACTTCTTCCAACTGACGAAAGTGAATGAGCGCAGTGGCCGTCGCCTTTGGCTGTTCCACAAGCTTGAGCGTGGCCTCGCTGATGACGCCCAGCGTGCCTTCGCTGCCGACGAAGAGCTTGGGCAGGTCCACAATCCCCTGATCCAGGCCGTCCACCAGCCCGAAGAGGTTGTAGCCGGAGCTGTTCTTGGAGACCTTTGGTTTTTTGCTTCGGATGAGGTCGGCGTGTTTTCTGGCGAGCGCAACGGTCTCGGCAAGCGCCGGGTTGGCACCGAGCAGGGCCTCGGTCGCAGGATCGCCGTCGGCCAGCGCCTCGGCCGTCAGCCAGGTCCCGCTGCTGAGATGGACGCGAATCGCGTGGACGTTGTCCTTGACCGATCCGTAGCGGAGGGTGTGCGGCCCGGCGGAATTGTTTGAGAGCATCCCCCCGAGCTTGCACATGTCCCGGCTCGAGGGGTCGGGACCGAACATCAGCCCGTGGGGTTCCAGTTTCTTGTTAAACTCGGCAAGGTTCAGCCCCGGCTGCACCCGCACCCATCGTTCCTCCACGTTCAACTCCAGGATGCGCTTCATCCGGCCGCATTCCAGGATAATGCCCTCGCCGACCGCCGAGCCGGTGAGGTTCGTCCCCGCCGCCCGCGGAGTAATCGGCACGCCGGTGGACATCGCATAGGCGACCGTCTCGGCAATGTCGTCCTCGGTTTCGGCGTGCACGACGGCCTTGGGCACCACCTTGTAGATGCTGGCATCCACCGAGTAGGCCGTGATCGTTGGAAAGTCGTCCTTGACCTTATCGGTGCCGAGCTTGCGGCGAAGATCAGAAGCGATGGAGTGCGACTTTTCAGGCAGGATGAGGGCCGGCGCCTCGTGACTCACTTACTCGCCTCGGCAAGGCTCTTTGCGCAACGAAAGCCGACGGAGGTGGATCGTGCGGCCGGGTCACGCTTTTCGCGGGCCGTCGTCCGCACTCCGGTGGAAAGCTGCAACCATCCGCCCCCACGCACGACTTTTTCCGTTCCGTTATGAGGGCCGGGCGGATTGTTCCTAGGGCTTGCCGCGTAGTATCGCTCGTCATACCAGTCCTGCACCCATTCCCTTGCGTTCCCCGCCATGTCATGCGCGCCGTACGGGCTCACGCCCTTCTCCAGGGAGCCCACGGGTGTCAGGAGGCCGTAGCCGGACCAGATGCAGCATTTATCGAAAGTGGCCCAGCTCACATTCGCCCGTTCGTTGCCCCAGGGATACCGCCGTCCGTCGATCCCTCGGGCGGCCTTCTCCCATTCCGCCTCGGTCGGAAGCCGCTTCCCCTTCCATTTGCAGTACTCGGTCGCATCCTCCCACGTAACTCCAATGACGGGCTTCTTGGCGTGTTTCGGCTCGGACCCCTCATTCCAATGGTCGGGGGCCGGCCGTTGGGTCGTCTTCAGAAACTCGGCATAGTCGGTCGTCGTCACTTCGTGGCGATCAATGAAAAAAGATTCCAGAAACACGACATGGGATGGGGTTTCCCGCGCAAAGCTCTCCTCCGGACACTGGGGGCAACGCTGCATGGCGGCGGCTATGTCGTCCTCCGTGCTCCCCATCCGAAACTCGCCGGCCGGGACCGGGACCATTCCGGGAGGCGCTCTCTTCGCCAATTGATCGATTTCCTCCTGAAATTTCCGGGCCGCCTCCCGGCGCTTTCGGGCCTGCTCCCGGTCGGCCATGAGTTCGCCCAACAGCTTGGTGACTTCGCCTTTCTCCGGAGCGTTCGGGGCGGCCTTCAGGAAGACTTTGAAGGCGGCTTCCGCCTCGTCAAAGTTGCCGAGCTTCTTTTGGGCCACGCCCAGCAGGTACTGGAGCGGAGGATAGTTGGGGTCGAACTCCTGCGCCTTCGTCAAGGCGTCTACGACTTGCTTCCATTCTCCGAGGCGGGCATGACTGTCGGCTTTTTCCATCAACCCCCTAAAAGCGGGATCCAGTTCGACTCCACGGTCGCCCGAGGAGGGCAATTGCTGCCCCTGGACGAGAGACACGACAACCACCCCGATCACAGCCACAGCGCCAACCCACAAGCCGAATCGGCTCACAGCCACCTCCGATAATCCTCTCTGCAAATTGTACGGGAGGATGCACGCAGAGACAAGGGACTCGTCAGCGTTGGGCCTGCTTGGAATGAGCTTCCAGCGCCATCTCGACGATCTGCTCCTCGGTGAGGCCCAGATTGTAATATTGCCGGTAGTGCTCGGCAACGGCTTCAGGGTAGCCCTTCTCCGGCAGCAACCGCTCCCGAAGGCTCTTCACGCGGTCGAGGATGCGCTTCACCAAGTCAGGGCTGACCTCGACGCCATGTTCCTGCAAGGTCTTGGCGTGCTTGGCCAGCACGGATTCGACGGCGGCCGCCCCGCTGTGCTTGCCGAACACGAAACGCTGCTCGCCCCCCACCGACTCCTCGGCGATGAACTGATAGATGGCCGGATGGATCGCAATCGCGGCCGTATGGATCCCGGACTCGTGCTTGAACACTCCTTCTCCCACAATAGGCTCGTGCGGCTGGAGCGGGACGCCGGAATACACCTCGATCTTGCGGCGCAGTTCGGTCAACCGGTCGTAGCGAAAGCCCGGAATGGTGACGCCATAGAGCATCTTCAGGACCATGACGAACTCATGCAGCGGCGTGTTGCCGGCCCGTTCTCCGATGCCGTTGGCCGTGAGCCCGGCATACAGGGCCCCGTGGCTGATCGCCCTGACGGTGTTGATCGCGCCCAGACCGAAATCGTTGTGAAAGTGCGCCGTCATGGGAACAGCACCGAGGACCTTCACCAGCCTGGGAATGTAGTGGTCCACGGCCTCCGGCGTGAACACGCCGCAGGTGTCCGAGAAGCACATCCGCGTCCCGCCGGCCTGCACGCAAGCTTTTGCCCAGACCTCGCCGTAGGTCACATCCGACCTCGAGGCGTCCTCTGCCGCGAACTCGACGCGCGAAAACCCCCGCTCGCGCGCGTAGCGGATGGCGCCGGTGATCAGGCTCAGGTTCTGCTCGCGGTAATAGTCCAGCGGACGTTCCAGCCACTGGTCTTCCGATTGCCCCGCTCGGCGGAGCAAGGTCTTCCCCAATTTGTACTTCAGATGCAGGTCCGACAGCGTGGAGAGGACGAGGACGCTGACGTCATCCGGCTTGGCCCCCACGGCCGTGACGGTATCCACG
Organism: uncultured Nitrospirales bacterium; assembly: GCA_964542245.1. Lineage (GTDB taxonomy): Bacteria > Nitrospirota > Nitrospiria > Nitrospirales > NS-4 > CAZITU01. The sequence goes on from CAZITU010000049.1 coordinate 3,822, forward strand.
ACCGCGTCAATGTCCTCCTTGAGGCTCCGACACATGGCCAGGACTTCGATGTCCGGACGGATCTTGCCGCGACGCTGGGCCTGGACGATGAGCTGCAGGGCCTTGCGATCCGACTCGGAGACGGCGGGGAACGCCGGGTCAATGACGTGTACGCCGATCTCGGAGAGGAGCGTGGCCAGCTCCAGTTTCTGCTCGGGCGAAAACGCGACGCCCGGCATCTGCTCTCCGTCCCGCAGCGTGTCGTCGTAGATGCGGATCTTCGCCGGCTCAGGGAAGTGCAGGTGCCTGGTAAAATGCGTCGGCGGGACCGCGAGTTGCTCGATGGGTTCTTTCAGGTCCATACGCCTCTCTCCCGGAATTATAATGGGGTGAATTGTAGCGGGTTTCTCAGCCCAGCGCCACTACTGCGGCAGGACTGCCTCATAGAAGGGAGACCGAGGATGCACGCCAACAAGGAGACCCTGACCGCGTTGGTCACCGCCCTGACGTTGCTCACGCTCGCGCCCCCCGCAAAGACTGTGCAACCAGGCGCTGCGACTGATCCTTGCGCATCACCCGCAAACCCGATCGTCGCGGAGAACTGCCGGACCGGCAATCCTCCCGGCGAGTGGGACATCATCGGGGCCGGCGACACGAGTATCCAAGGCTTCGCCATCGCCATCAGCGCCAGCAAGGGCGAGGTCGTGCATTTCAAGATTACAAGCGCCGCATCGTTTCACCTCGACATCTACCGACTGGGCTACTACGCGGGGAACGGGGCCCGCAAGGTCGCCAGGGTCCCGGAGGACCCGACTCAGGAGATCCAGCCGCAGGATCAGCCCCGCTGCCGAGCGCATCCAACCGGGCTGATTGATTGCGGCAACTGGTCGGTGTCCGCGTCGTGGAAGGTCCCGGACACTCTCACCTCGGGTATTTACGTCGCCAAGCTGGTCCGCTCTGACAACCTGGGAACGAGCCACATCGTCTTCGTCGTCCGCGACGACGACGGCCGCTCCGACCTCCTATTCCAGACCTCCGATCCCACCTGGCAGGCCTATAACAGCTACGGCGGGAGAAGCCTCTATCCCAATCCAAGAGATCCGGAGAGCCTCCCCCGCCCCTGCCGACCAAAGGATAGCCCCAGAGCGTACAAGGTCAGCTACAACCGGCCGTTCAACACACGCGCGTGCAATGCCCCGGATTGGCTCTTCAACGCCGAGTACCCGATGGTACGGTGGCTGGAAGCGAACGGGTACGACGTCAGCTACTTCACCGGCGTGGATAGCGACCGGATCGGCGCAAAGATCCTCGAGCACAAGGTGTTCCTCTCCGTCGGCCACGACGAGTACTGGTCGGGTCCCCAGCGCGCCCATGTGGAGGCCGCCCGCGCCGCCGGCGTGCACCTCGCCTTCTTCAGCGGCAACGCGGTCTTCTGGAAGACCCGCTGGGAAAACAATTTCCGCACACTGGTCACGTACAAGGAAACCCTCGACGGCGCCCCGCTCAATCACTCGGCTGTGTGGACCGGCACCTGGCGCGATCCGCGCTGCAACCGGCCGAATGAATGCAACCGCCCCGAGAACGCCTTGACCGGCACGATATTCACCACGCTCTTCAGCGCCTGCGGCATGCAGAAGGACGCCATCACGGTCCCCGACGCCGAGGGGAAGATGCGCTTTTGGCGTCATACGAGCATCGCCATGCTGACGCCCGGCCAGACGGCTACCCTCCCACCCGCCGTGCTGGGGCACGAATGGGACGGAGACCTCGACAACGGATTCAGGCCTGCCGGCCTGATCCGCCTGTCGTCCGTCACCCTCCACGACAAACCCATTGTGCAAGACCAGGGGGCCACGTTTGCGCGGGGCACGGCAAGCCACCACCTCACGCTCTACCGGCACCGCAGCGGCGCCCTCGTCTTCAGCGCCGGCACGGTCCAATGGTCCTGGGGCCTGGACAGCCGTCATGACTGCGACTGCTCCGCCGGCCAGGTCTGTCCGGGTCCGGAACGTGATGTGCGCATGCAGCAGGCGACGGTGAATCTCTTCGCGGACATGGGCGTTCAGCCGGCCACATTGCAATCCGGGCTTGTGGCAGCCACGCGATCAACCGACACGATCGCCCCGACTTCCACAATCAGTGTTCCCCGGTCCGGCTCGTCCGTGCCGCTCGGCAGTCCCCTCATCATCAGCGGCACCGCGGCCGACTCGGGCGGGGGCATCATCGGCGCGGTTGAAGTGTCGGTTGACGGCGGCACGACCTGGCATCCGGCTGACGGTCGGGCGAGCTGGCGCTACCGCTGGACGCCGGGACCGGTAGGATCGGTGAAGGTGATGAGCCGCGCGGTTGACGACAACCTCAATCTCGAACGCGCCTCTGCGGGCGTCACCATTACCGTCACCGCTCGCCCGTGAATATCACATCTCAGAAAACTAAAGCGCGTCGGATTGTGCTATATGTCGCCTGAAGGATCCGACGGAGAACGGGGGTCATCCATGCTTCAGATCAGGCGGGCTACCGCGCAGGACTTTCCGGAGATTCTCAGGATCCAGCGGGAGGCGTTCTCCGAATATCTGGGCACGTACGATGTCACGGCATGGACGAAAGAGACGCTGGAGAATATCAACCTGCATGCGCAGGATAAGATGATTCTGGTCGCCGAGTGGGAGACCCACGTGGTGGGCTCGGTCCGCTTCTGGACCGTGGCCGGCGTGTGCGTCATCCGGCTGCTCTCGGTGAGCCCCGCCCATCAGGGTCGGGGGATCGGAAAAGCGCTGATGGAGGAAATCGAGCGCCTGGCCACCGACGCGCACAAGTTCTACGTCTGCACCATGCTCCAGACTTCCCGAAACATCAACCTGTTCCTCCGCCTGGGCTACCGCCCCGAAGCCCTCCTTCCCGACCATTACCATCGAACGGACCTGATCTGTTTCGCCAAATACCGTCAGCCTGACTCCGCTCCACATCAGAAGGCGCCCTAAGGAGGCTTTGGCGAGTCGGCGGCTTCTCAGCCGTGCGCCACGGTTTCGCGGTCCAGTTCCAGCGGCGCTTCGGTGTCCGTCTCTGTGACCGGATCCGGGTCAGGCTGCACGAGCTGTTCGGGTTCTTTGAGTTCCTTGAGGTCCCGCAGCGCCGGGAGGTCACCCAGGTCTTTGAGGCCGAAGGCCTGCAGGAATTGCTTGGTCGTCCCGTACATGATGGGACGTCCGGGGACGTCCTTCCGCCCGACGATGCGGATCAACCTACGGTCAAGGAGCGTTCGCAGGACTCCCGCCGTATCTACGCCGCGGATCTCCTCGATCTCGGCCCTCACCACCGGCTGCTTGTAGGCGATCATGGCCAACGTCTCCATCGCCGAGCGCGAGAGCTTGGCGCCCGCTTTGGCCTTCTCCAAGCGCTTGATCCACGGCGCACAGTCCGCCCGCGTGGTGATCTGAAAACCGCCGGCGACCTCAACGATTTGTAGGCCCCGCCCCTCCGCCGCATAGTCGGCCTGGAGGGCGTCCAGCGCATCTTTCAGCTCCGTCCGGGAGACGCCCTCCACCACGCCCAACAACCGATCCACCGAGAGCGGCTCGCCGGAGGCGAAGAGGAGCGCTTCCACAATGCCCTTCAGCCCGGAAAAGGGTGCGTGGCCGTTCCCGTTGCCCTGTCCGTTGGGCTGGTCGTGTTCCGCCGCCGGTTCTGTCGCCGCCGTGTTCATGGTTGATCCTCCCCTGATTCCGCATCCTCGATCGTCAGCGGCAGGAACGCCCGCGACAGAAGGATGGAGCCGAAGGCTTCGGACTGAAACACCCGCACCAACTTGATCCTGATCAGTTCCAACAATCCGAGGAAGGTCACGATGAGAACCAAGCGTCCCTCCTCGGGAAGAAACAATTCCTCGAAGGCGATGGCGGACGCTTCCTCCAATCGCTCCAGAATATGATTCATCCGGTCTTTGACCGTCAGGTGGTCGGCCGTCAGCTCTATCAGAGCCTTCGACGGGGTCCGTTGCAGGATGTCCTGGAGGGCGTCCATCAAGTCGGACAAGGTCAGATCAAGCGGTCCGTCCTCCGAAGCCTGGGTGTCCACCGCAACCGGAGGTCGGGGGTACACCTCTTGCCACAGCCGCTTTCGTTCCTCCAACTCGACGACCGCCTCTTTGAATTGCTTGTACAGCAAGAGCCGACGCACCAACTCGGCGCGGGGATCCTCCCCCTCATCTTCTTCATCTTCCGGTTCAACCGGGAGCAGCATCCGCGACTTAATATGGATGAGGGTGGCCGCCATGACCAAGAACTCCCCCGCCACCTCCAGATTGAGGGATTTCATCAAGCTGATATAGTCCAGATACTGTTTCGTAATCAGGGCGATCGGGATATCGTAGATGTTGATCTCATTCTGTTTGATGAGGTGCAGCAACAGGTCGAGCGGGCCTTCGAACTGGTCCAGGCGGATTCGGTACGAGGCGTCGAGTGTGTTCGCACCGGTTTCAAGACGGTCGGCCATAGCTTACGTATATACCAGATTTAGGGGATCAAGGCAAGAGTTCCTTCTAGATATGGTGGAACGTGGGGCAGTCAGCCTTTTTTCAGCAGCACGATGAAGGCGATGAGAAAGATGGCCAGGGCGACCCCAACAATGGCAAGGAAAACGGGGTTCTCAAATTCGATGGACGATCGGGGAGCAGCGAACTTGGCGCGGGTAAAGTTCGGCTCCTCCTGGTAGAAGACCTTCGCAAAGTCATCTTTGCCGCGGAAGTCGGCATCGCTGAAGTTGACCTCGCCGCGGAACACCGCGCGCCGGAAGTAGGTGTCCGCGCCGAAGACGGTGTGAGTGAAGTAGGCCGCCTTCTCGAAGACGGACTCGGAGAAATCGGAAATCCCTTCAAAGGTGCTGCCGGAGAAGCCGGTCCCCATCTTGAAGTAGGCCCGCGAGAAGCCCGCCTCTTTCTTGAACGTGACCGACAGGAAGTTCGTCAACCCGCTGAAGCCCGCTCGGAGGAACGTCACCGGCTCGTGAAAGACGGTTTGATAGTAGCGGGTGTTCGCGGCAAAGGCGGTCTTCTCGAACGTCGCCGGCTTGTCAAAGAGACAGGAGAGACAGAACACGTCCCCGAGGTAGATCGTCTCGGAACTGTCCACCGGTCCAAGAAAGACCGTCCGGGAGAGGTCCACAGCCTTGGTGAAGGTTGTACCGGTGAACGTGACCGGTCCCTGGATCACCACCATGTCCCCCAGCAGCCGATGCTCGACCATATCGGGGCTGAGCTGGGTGTCCACCACACCCTCCACGATCGAGTTCCGAATCTGGAATGACCCCCGGACCGCTCGGACCTCGGTAACCCCAGCTCGGCCAAGGGCGGCCAGAATCCGCTCGGGGTAAGCAAGCGAGGCGACCGGCACTGATGGGAGTTGGGTGAGCACAAGATCGCCGGTGACGACGGCGTTCGTGATGGACAGTCCCTTGCCGGCCTTCAAAGCGGCGAGGACCTCCCCTGCCGAAACAGCCCGGCTCGCGCGCTCCACCTTGGTACAGTCCGCACTGAAGTGACGGGTAAAAAGCGAGGGATCGCCGGCCCTTTCCCGCTCCACCGTGCAGGCAGCCGAACCGGTGCCGGCCATTGAGAGGAACAGGGCCAGCGCGATCAGCAGACCACTGGTCATACGCCTAGTTGGGCGGAGAGCCTTGGAGGGACCGTGCAGGGGTGACGATGATCTCGACCCGGCGGTTGCGCGCCCGGGCCTCGTCGTTCTCATTGGGCACGGCAGGCCGGGTCGGACCGAACCCCGCAGCCGAGAGGCGCGCCGGATTCACGCCGGCATGCTCTTCCAGATAACGGACCACCCCGACGGCCCGAGCGGTCGACAGTTCCCAGTTGGAAAAGAACCGTGGCGGAGGCTCGGCCCGGATCGGCACGTCATCGGTATGCCCCTCCACCCGAATATCCTTCTCGACCCCGCCCTTGAGAGCCTCCGCAATCCGTTTCAAGACTTTCGTCCCGTCCGGCTTGATATCGGCCGACCCGGAATCGTAGAGAATGCGCTCGGCAAGCTCCACGTTCAGGGAGTTCTCCCCGCGGCGGACGGAGCCGCTCCCCTTGGCGATCTCCTCTTTCAGTGCCGCTTCCATCGAGCGGACGGTCTTGCCCATCTCATCTTCCTTGGATGCCAGGGCCGCCTTCGTGGCCTCGAGCTGCGCCGCCAAGGCGGTTTTCTCCTGGGTAGCCCGCTGGAGGCCGGCCTCAAGGTCCTTCACCTGCTGGGACAGCTCCTCGCTGGTCCCCTTCACAGCCGCCACATCCTGCTGGGCCCGCTTGAGTTCCGACGACGCCTTAGCCAGTTCCTTCTTGGTGGTCTGGTTCTCGTCCGCGACCTTGTCATAGGCCTCCCGGAGCGCCGAATACTTATCCAGCGAAATGCAGCCCCAGAACGGGGAGAAGACGATGAGCAGTACGATCACAAGACGGACCATCCGGCGCCCTCTCTTCGTGACCTGTGGACTGAACAAGCGACCAGAGTAGGCATTTCTCGTTAAAGAATCAAGGGATTTGAAAGGGAGCAGGGGTGGATGGGATTGCCAAGCGGGCGGCTGAGCTTGTAGACTGAGGCCCATGGTTCTGGCATTTATCTCCGATCCGCTGGACGAGGAACACGCCAACGGACATTTCTATCATGTCTGTCGAGGCGTGATGCAGAAAGAAGAAATCTTCCCGCCCCCAGATGGCGAACCCATTGTGTGCACGGCCTGCGGCGTCGAGCTGGAGCTGGAGGACTTCAAGGATGCCCACTTGAAAGGAGCGACCTAAGCCCCCCACCCTCACCCTCCCCCTCGAGGGGGGAGGGATGGGTGGGGGTGTTACCGGTAATTGACGTACTGAAGATCAATCCCGAAGTCCTTACCCTTGAGGAAGGCGATCACTGCCTGCAGCTCGTCCCGGCTCTTGCCCTGCACACGCACCTGATCTCCCTGGATCTGGGCCTGCGCCTTGAACTTTCCCTCCTTGATCTCCTTGGTGATCTCTTTCGCCTTGTCGGTCGAGAGCCCGTTCTGAATTTTGGCGACCTGTCGCACCGTGCCGCCTAATGCCGGCTCTACCGCGCCGAACGCGAAGGCTTTGACCGAGACATTTCGCTTGATAAGCTTCGCCCTCAGGATGTCCACGACGCTCTTCAGCTTGTACTCGTCGTCCGAGAGGAGCACCAGCTCGGATTCCTTTTCCTTGAGCGTCAACTCCGTCTTGGTGCCCTTGAAGTCGAACCGCTGATGGATTTCCTTCAAGGCCTGGTCAATCGCATTTTTGACCTCCTGCATCTCCACCTTCGACACCACATCGAACGAATTCAGGTCCGCCATCCCTATCTCCTTTTAGAGTTCCAGTATCTCACGCAGCTTTCGCTGTACGCCCCGCAAATCGTTCGCCGAGACTGTGCCTAGCTTCCGGCTGATCATGTCCTGCTTCACGGTTCTGATGATGCCGGTCACCGCAGAGGGATAAAGTAACCCGCATTCGCGCCAGTCCTTCATTCTATGATCACCGATCAGCAGCCGACTGACGTTGCTGGTGATGGCGGCCACAATGGATTCCTGTCTTTTCTGATGATAACGGTCGGCGCTAAGAATCATAGCCGGCCGTCGTTTAATGCCGCGCTCATTGGAGAACACGAAGCTCACCAGGACTACATCGCCCCGGTTATAACCGATCATAGGCTGCATCCTTGGTGTTGTCCCACAATTCAGCCAGGACCGGGTCCGCTTGCGCCGTCAGTGCGAGCAGATTCTCCTTCGCCGCCTCCTCTCCGAGATCTTCATTCAGCCGATCCTCCACGGCATCCAAGACATACCGGCAGATTGAGAGATCACGTCTGGCGGCAGCCATTCGAATGCGGCGCCGCGCCTCGATCGACAGGTCAATGCTCAGCCGAGCCCGTTTCACTTGAGTCGTAGCCATAGCCATCCCTCCAGCCGGACCGTAGCACGCAACCATGACTGTGTCAATACGTAATCCCACATTTGTTCATTTAGACGAAATAACAAAGGCGCACAATTCAGCAGCAGGGCCCGGCTGGAATCTTGATGCCGCCCTCCTCGGCGGCCACCTCGCTCGTCACATAGGGCTTCTTCTGGATCACAAACCCATACCATTTGGCCACCGAGTCCGCAAGAACCACCACCGCCAGCACCGCCACGATCCCGACCAGCCCGGCGTCCAGGTAAAACGGCAGCGCCTCCCAGCCCGCGGTCGCGACGGCCTTCCCGGCAAATAACACGAAGAGCTCGTAGGCCCCGGTCAGTGTGATCGCCCCGACGAAGACCATGGGCACGGCCGTCACCCACAGGTACTGCGCCTTCCCCATCTTGATCAGCACCGTCGTTCCCACGCACAAGGCCAACATACCCAGCAGTTGGTTGGCTGTCCCGAACATCGGCCAGATGGTGGAGACGGTCCCGGTGGCAAGCAGATACCCCCAACCCCCAACCACGAGCAGACTCGCGCCGATGACGCCGGGCATCCAGTTGATGGTCCGGAGCGGCACATAGACCGTGCCACCCAGCTCCTGCACGAGGTAGCGGGCGACGCGTGTTCCGGCATCAATGGTGGTGAGAATGAACAGGGCCTCGAAGAGGAGCGCGAACTGGTACCAATAGGCCATCAGGCCGGATATACCCGACAGGCCCGGCAAGGCCGAAAAGATCGAGGCCATTCCGACCGCCAGAGAGACCGCCCCTCCTGGGCGACCCATGACCTCTTGCTCCACCAGGCGGGAGAGCTCCTGGATGTGCGCCACCGGGTAGCCGAGCGCGCCCAAGGCCTCCGCCGACAGCTTGGTGTTGATCGCGAAGTAGTCGCCCGGAGTGAGGATCGAGGCCGCGATCAGCGCGACCACCCCCACGAAGCTCTCCATCAGCATGGCGCCGTACCCGATCAGCGCGTGCGACTCCCGATCAAGCATCTTCGGCGTCGTGCCGGAGGCCACCAGCGAGTGGAACCCCGAGATCGCCCCGCAGGCGATCGTGATGAAGACGAAGGGGAAGATCGGCCCCGGAATGATCGGTCCGCCGCCGGCGATGAACCCGGTCACCCGAGGCATCTCGATCGCGGGGGCCATCATGATCACCCCGACGGCCAGGAGCAGGACCACGCTTACCTTCATGAAGCTGGACAGGTAATCCCGCGGGACCAGCAGCATCCAGATTGGCAGGACCGAGGCGAAGAACCCGTAGGCCGCAAGGAGCCAGACCAGGGTGTTTCGCTCCAGATCAAACCAGGACGCGAGCGACGACTGCGCCACGGTCCGCCCAGCAACGACAGCCGCCACCAGCAGGACCACGCCGATCACTGAGATCTCCCCAACCCGGCCCGGACGCCAGCGCTGAAGATAAAACCCCATGAGAAAGGCGATGGGAACGGTCATCGCCAGCGTGAAGGTCCCCCAGGAGTTGTGAAAGAGCGCGTTGACGACGGCCAGTCCGAGCCCGGCCAACGCCACGACAACGATGAAGAGCACGGCAATCGCCGTGGCCAGGCCTGTGACCGCGCCGATCTCGTCGCGCGCGATCTGGGGGAGCGACCGGCCGTTACGCCGCATCGAGGCGACGAGGATCACAAAATCCTGGACCGCCCCGGCCAGCACCGCGCCGATGACGAGCCAGAGGAACCCGGGAAGGAACCCGAATTGGGCGGCCAAGACGGGACCGAGCAGTGGGCCGGCGCCCGCGATCGCCGCGAAATGGTGGCCGAAGAGGACCCAACGATTGGTCGGCTGGAAGTTCGCGCCGTCATTGAGGCGATGGGCCGGAGTGACCCTGGTGTCATCCAGCTCGACAACCCGCCGCGCCAGAAAACGCCCGTAGAACCGATAGGCCAGGACGTAGAAACAGGCCGACGCGACGACCAGCCACAGCCCGTTGACCTTTTCCTCGGGATTGAAGAGACCGGTGACGACCCCGAAGCCTACCGCGCACAGCACGGCGACTGCGGCCCACATCAAGGAGACAAAACCCGACATGCTGCGATGCTAGCACATCCCTCTCCCCCGGCGGGAGAGGGCGAGGGTGAGGGGGGATCTATTCGGTCTGATTGACGCCGGCTAAAGCTTATGGTAATACATCGCATTACTCTCACGGGCAGTATGAATGCGTATTGATGGCTTCGAGTGGGATGATGGAAACCTCGTCCATATGGAGCTGCGCCACGGAATCACGCCCGCCGAGGCGGAAGAAGTCTTTGCCCTCCGGCCGGCTTTCAGGAAGACGAAACGCGGCCATTATGCCGTATTCGGGCCGACTTTAGCCGGCCGGTACCTCGTGGTCATCTTTGAACTCAAACCACACCGTCGCGCACGGGTCATCACGGGGTGGGACATGAACGACGCCGAGCGACGGTATTACCGCACGCGTCAAGGAGGTAAGCCATGAAGGCAGGCACGAGGAAGTCCAGGAAACATCTCTCGGAGGCTCTCTATTATGACAGGCACGGTGTCCTCGATCAGATCATCGAGGATGCGCCTATCCAAATCAGTTTGGCCACGGACCTTCGCAAAGCCATCCTGACCGGCAAGCGGTATCGGCGCCTCGAAAATATCTCCTTGAAGCTTGATCCCTTGTATGTGATCGCGATCAAAAAAATCGCCACACAACAGGCTGTTCCCTACCAGACACTCCTTCGCTCATGGCTCGCCGCCAAGATCAAGGAGCATCTGATTGCCGAGAAAGCTGGCCATAATAAGGTGATCCGGCGGTACAGCGGCGTCGGCGCTCAGGGTGCTTTTGAAGAAAACTAGTTGCCCCATAACCTTCTCTCACAATTTTTCACAAGACTTTAATAATTCCCTCTCCCTGGCGGGACAGGGTTAGGGTGAGGGGGCGAGTCCTTTCCCGCTACCCTTCTGTTTGCAGAGGAAGTAAAGGGGAGAGTTTATTTTACGATTCGAAAAATGAATACGTCGCCTGTTCCCCTTACTCGGCAAGGAATGGGGGCCGATCATCCCACTCGGCCCCACTCCTTAACCTGTAGCTTTATTGGTGGATCTGAATGTTGCCGCTACGCAGTGTGCCGCCTTCCGTCGGGCCGGCGGAGACCGAAATCGTGAAGGTATCAGCGGTCCCGGGCTCGCCGTTATCCATCACACTTACCTTAACTGTGCAGGGTGCGCCGTTTTTCGTGCAGGTGCCCTCGAAAACGGCCATGTTCCCCGTGATGAAGAAGGAAGTGAAGCTCACGCTCTTAACCTTCGCACCGGTTGTCTTATTGTGATAGTTCAAATCGCCGCTTATTGGCCCGCCGGCAACTTCGCGCTGAACGATGAAGCCGAAGTTCCCAATGCCACCCGGGACGTTAACCGTCCCGCCTCCAGTCACCTTGCCCGGCGCAGCCGGGGGCAACACGACGTCGATGATCTTTGCGACGAAGGCGTCATCGCCGCCGGCGTTACTGGTCTGGAAGGCCCCCGAGGTCGTGGGGAAGTCGGTCGAGC
>CAZITU010000049.1:15359-17755 GCA_964542245.1 uncultured Nitrospirales bacterium
GGCGTTACTGGTCTGGAAGGCCCCCGAGGTCGTGGGGAAGTCGGTCGAGCTGGTGGGCCCCGTGACGTAAGCATTGTTCAAAGAGTCCACCGCGATGCCGAAGCCTGTGTCTTCGTCACTGCCGCCCAGGTAGGTCGAGTAGACGAGCGCGGCCCCGGTCGGATTCAGCTTCGTCACGAAGACGTCGAATCCGCCGGCGTTACTGGTCTGGAAGGCCCCCGAGGTCGTGGGGAAGTCGGTCGAGCTGGTGCCTCCCGTGACATAGGCGTTGTTCAAAGAGTCCACGGCGATGCCGTCGCCCTCGTCACCGTCACTGCCGCCCAGGTAGGTCGAGTAGACGAGCCCGGCCCCGCTCGAATTCAATTTCGTCACGAAGGCGTCCTGGTTGCCACCGAACGTAGGCTGGACGGCCCCCAGGGTCGGGAAGTCGGTCGAGCTGGCGTTTCCCGTGACGTAGGCGTTGCCCGCCGTGTCCACGGCGATGCCGGTGCCCGTCTCACCGCCACTGCCGCCCAGGTAGGTCGAGTAGACGAGCGCGGACCCGGTGGGAGTCAGTTTCGTCACGAAGGCGTTCACGGTGGCGGCGTTACTGGTCTGGAAGGCCCCCGAGGTCGTCGGGAAGTTGGGCGACCTGGTGGCTCCTGTGACGTAGGCGTTGTTCAAGGAGTCCACGGCGATGCCGAGCCCTAACTCTTCGCCACTCCCGCCCAGGTAGGTCGAGTAGACGAGCCCGGAGCCGCTCGAATTCAGCTTCGTCACGAAGGCGTCCTTGCTGCCACCGCCGAACGTAGGCTGGACGGCCCCCAGGGTCGGGAAGTTCGTCGAGTTGGTAATCCCAATCACGTAGGCGTTGCCCGCCGTGTCCACGGCGATGCCTTGGCCAAAGTCACTGCTACCGCTGCCGCCCAGGTAGGTCGAGTAGACGAGCCCGGACCCGGTCGGATTCAGGGTCGTCACGAAGACGTCGAATCCGCCGGCGTTACTGGTCTGGAAGGCCCCCGAGGTCGTGGGGAAGTCGGTCGAGCTGGTGCCTCCCGTGACGTAGGCGTTGTTCAAAGAGTCCACGGCGATGCCGTTGCCAATGTCACTGAGACTGCCCCCCAGGTAGGTGGAGTAGACGAGCCCAGACCCGGTCGAATTCAGCTTCGTCACGAAGGCGTCTGACCTGCCGGCGGTACCGCCCAACAGTGTATGGAAGGCCCCCGCGGTCGTGGGAAAGTCCGCGGAACCGGTACTGCCTGTGACGTAGGCGTTGCCCGCCGTGTCCACGGCGATGCCGAGGCCGGAGTCACCGCCACTGCCGCCCAGGTAGGAGGAGTAGAAGAGCACCGGGTCGATGATCAACGGTTTCTTGACATCATAAGCCGCGACTTGAATGCCGACGTGTATTCCTAAACTAACGTTATTCGTTAGACGTTCATCGCTCTGGTTAGTTCGCGCAATGTACCGAGCAGCAATGAATTGTTTCTTTCCCTTGATCTCCTGATACACATTCGGCTGGTGGAGTACTGCCGCGCCGCCGTTCACCTGGAGAATCAGATTGCCCTCGCGATCTACCGTGAACGTCATCCGCACCTTGGAAGGCTAGCTTGATCTGATTGGGATCGGCGCCGGGGGCGACGACGAGGTCGTATTCCAGTTGTCGCTGGTTGCTGCCGTAGTAAACAAGGTCGATGCCGGATAGATGTCCTTGTACTGGACCTTCTGATAGGTCGGGATGTTCGTGCGCCATTTCTTGGGATCGTTGCCGATGAAATAGTTAACGATGCCTGGGAGAGGCTCTAGGCCCGAGGCGAGGGGCGAGGGGTTGGCGCCTTCGAACTGCATGCGCAGAACCGTAGGTTCTGCAGGCGAGTGGCTATGGGCGATAGGCGATAGGTTTTTGCCTATAACCTGGGCCTGCGATTTCTCGCGCAGGACGAGGACCGCCTCGTCTTGCGCGAGAAACAGCGTGTAGCCGCGGCCGCGCGAGAGAAATTTCACATGCTCATCGGTCTGGCCCTGGTTGGCTTCGAAGCTGAGCGGCAGCTTCCCGTAGGCCTGCTGCAACTGGGCCGATGGGGAAGTTACGGTCTCCTTAGCTACCGAATCTACCGAGCCAGCGATAGTAAGGACGAGGACATAAATGACTCCTAATCCCAGTAACACCTTCGCTGTGTGGGTTATTTGTCTCATGGTTCCCTCCTCCACAGACACCCAGTCCGTGTTTCCTCTTGCGTTCCAAATGAATAAACAAAAAGGGGCAACCGACTTCTCCCTCTCTCAGGACGACATCCGGTTGCGCCCTCAACTTGCAGGCCGCTAGCAGGATGTTGAAAAAGTAGCCGGCATCAGGAGGAGGCTTCCTTTTGCAAGTGGTGACCTGTCCTGTGGTGCCCGACCACGCGCCCTCTTGG
>CAZITU010000050.1:0-17251 GCA_964542245.1 uncultured Nitrospirales bacterium
CGCCGCTGGTCGAGCGGCTGATCGAAGGCCGTCCCCAGGCTGCGGCGGTGCGGGAGTTCGTCGCGCGGGTCTCCCGGCAGGACAAAGCGGTCAGGACCGCCGCCGATCGGGAAAAAGAAGGCGTCTTCACCGGCGCCTACGCCGTCAATCCCTTCACGATGGACCGCATTCCGATCTGGGTCGCCAACTTCGTGCTGTACGAATACGGGACGGGAGCAATCATGGCGGTGCCGGCCCACGATCAACGCGACTTCGAATTCGCCGGCAAATACGGGATCCCGATCAGGCTGGTCATACAGAACCCGGACAAAACTCTGGTAGAGCCGCTTTCCGCCGCGTACGAGGAGCAGGTCGGCACGCTGGTCAACAGCGCCCAGTTCTCAGGACTGGGCGTCGCCGAGGGAAAAGCGAAAATCGCCGACTTCGCCGAGACCAGTGGCATGGGTTCCCGCACGGTGAACTATCGGTTACGGGACTGGGGCATCTCGCGGCAGCGGTACTGGGGCACCCCGATTCCGATCATCTACTGCGACGCCTGCGGGACCGTGCCGGTGCCGAAGGCCGATCTCCCTGTGACCTTACCCAAGGATGTCCCCTTTACCGGCAAGGGGGCGTCTCCGCTGGTGCAGGCAAAGGACTTTGTCAACACCCGATGCCCGAAGTGCGGCGGCGCAGGCCGGCGGGAGACCGACACGATGGACACCTTCGTGGATTCCTCCTGGTACTTTCTGCGCTACTGCTCGCCGCATGAGGAGCGGCAACCGCTCGATCCCGCCAAGGCGGCTCATTGGATGGCGGTGGACCAGTACATCGGCGGCATTGAACACGCCGTGCTGCACCTGCTCTATGCCCGCTTCTTCACCAAGGCGGTGCGGGACCTGGGCCTTATCAAGGTGGGCGAACCCTTCGCGGGCCTCTTGACGCAAGGCATGGTGTGCAAGGAGACGTACCGGTGCGAGGAGCACGGCTGGCTGTTTCCTGGAGAGCAGATAGGTTCTGAGAAGAGCGGCTGGCGCTGCGCGCAGTGCCAACGGCCGGCCGAAAAGGGCCGCGTCGAGAAGATGTCCAAGTCCAAGAAGAACATCGTGGACCCGGAGCAACTGATTGCCACCTACGGCGCCGACACGGCCCGCCTGTTTTCCCTCTTTGCGGCCCCCCCGGAGAAGGATCTTGAATGGAGCGACGACGGCGTGGAAGGCGCGTACCGGTTTCTGGGGCGAGTCTGGCGGCTGGTACACGAGTTGGCCCCGACAATTAGAACGCCGCTCAGCCGAGACTTCGCGGCTGCGGAAGCCGCAGGCGCTCCGGGTGCGGCACGTGTTAGTAATCTGCGGCGGCTCACACATCGGACCATCAAGAAAGTGACGGAGGACATCGAGCGAGAGTTCCAGTTCAACACGGCCGTGGCCGCGCTCATGGAGTTCGTGAACGGGCTCTACAAGGTTGCGGCCGAGACCAGAGAAGGGGGAAAGACAGAGGAGGCTACCGCGCTGCGTGAAGCGATCGAGGCCCTGCTGCTCCTGCTCTCGCCCTTCGCTCCGCACCTCGCGGAGGAACTCTGGGCGGCGACAGGCCATGCCGCAAGTCTGGCGCGCCAGGCTTGGCCTGCGTTCGATGAAGCCCTGCTCAAGGAAGAGATTCTGACGATTCCCGTGCAGGTCAACGGCAAGCTTCGGAGCAAGCTGGAGGTGCCGGCGGAGTGGAGCAAAGAGCAGGTGGTCATGGCGGCTCAGCAAGACGGGAGGGTGAGGGAGTGGATCGAGGGCAAGCCGGTCAAGAACGTCGTGTATGTGGACAAACGGCTCGTGAACATTGTGGTGGGAGGAACATGATGGTGAGAAGGGCCATTGCGGCGCTGTCGCTCCTGCTCTCCCTTTCAACAGCAGGATGCGGCTACGAGTTCGGCACGACGGTCAAGCCGGGGTCGGCGCGGGGCCTGCACTTGGCGGTTCCGGTCTTCCACAACGACACCTTCGAGCCGGTATTGGATAAGCGCGTCACCGAGTTCGTCCGCCGGCAATTTCTCCAGGCCGACGGGCTCACGCTGGTCAATGATGCCGGCGGCGCCCCGACGGTCCTCAAAGGTCGCATTACGGGCTATGGTCTTCAGACGCTCTCGTTTCGCCAGGGTGCGGTCAACGAGCAGCGGGTGAACCTCTCGGTCGCAGTGACGTTCGAAGACACGGCCACCCGCAAAGTCCTCTGGCAGGAGACGTACAGCACGTCGGCTGAATTCTTCCAGACCAACGACCTCGCCACGAACCGGGCACGCCAGGACCGGGCGACTGAGGAAGCCTGCCAGGCGATGGCGGAACACATCGTGTCGCGGGTGCTCGAAGGCTACGCGAAATGAAACCAAAGGGGGCAGGAATCGGTGTTCCTGAGCTTGGGCGGCAGCTCGCGTCCGGCGCGATCGCCCCCATCTACGCGGTGGTCGGTGAGGAGGCCTTTCTCCGAGACGCGGCGGTCGCGACGATCCGGGAGGCCGCTCTAGGCCACGACGAGGCCTCTGCCGGGGCGTTCAACAGCGATCTCGTGTACGGGGACGAGACTGACGCGCGGGAGATTCTCAGCCTGTGTGAGACGTTTCCCGTGTTTGCCGCGCGGCGGCTGGTGGTGGTGCGGGACATCGGCGCCCTGCGCGCCCGGGAAGCGGAACGGTTGCTCCCCTACCTCGAGGCGCCGGTCGAGACCACGTGCCTTGTGCTGACAGGCGAAAAGGTGGACGGACGCCTGAGATTCTTCCAGGCGCTGAAGGCGGTCGCCGTCACGGTTGACTGCTCCATGTTGGATACGCGGGCGGTGGCGGCGTGGATTCAGGAACAGGCCGGCACGCTCGGGCTCCGTCTCGACGAAGCGGCGCGCGATGCCCTTCAAGAGGCAAGCGCGGGTAATCTGGGTGTGATGCGGCGCGAGCTCGAGAAGCTTGCGGCGTATGTCGCGCCAAACACGGCGGTGACGGCGGCGGATGTCGAGGCCGTGCGGGGCCGGGACGCGGGCGGCACGGTGTGGGACCTGCTCGGAGCATTGGGGCGTAAGGACCGAGGGGACGCACTTCGGGTGCTCGCGAAGGTGCTCGACGCCGGCGAACCGCCTTTACGCCTGCTCGGCCTGCTGGCCTCTCATTGGCGTCAGGTCTGGAAGGCCCGCGAGCAACTCGCCCGCCGGATGCCCGAGGCGGGTCTGGCGCGAGCCATTGGAGTGCCACCGTTTCGGGTCCGCGGACTGGTCGAACAGGCGCGGGTGTACTCGGAGGGAGAGTTGGCCCGTTCTTTCGATCTCTTCCGGAACGCCGATTCCCGGCTCAAGGGCGGCGGACGAGGAACCGAGAGGCAGGCGCTGGAGGCGTTGATCCTAGCTCTCTGCCGGGGGGAGAGGCCGCTTACTGCGCCGCGAGCTTCCGCACCTGCGCGGTGAGACGCGCGATCTTACGCGAGGCGGTATTGCGGTGGATCACGCCTTTGGAGGTGGCCTTGGCGAGCGCCCGCGAGGCCTCGCGCAGCGCAGTTGCTGCGTCGGTCTTCTTCTCTTCGAGGACGGTTTGCAGCTTCTTAATGGCACCCTTGATCCCGGACTGCACCGTTCGGTTTCGAAGGCGCCGTTTCTCGGACCGGCGGGCGGCTTTCAGCACGTTCTTGTGGACGACCGGCATGGTGTGGTTCCCCTTAGTGAGACAGGGCATGATTGCTACCACGGCCGTTGCTTTGAAGTCAAGGAACTGCCGAGGCACTCTGCATGATCGCTGATCCGCGCGACCGCTTGATCCTCGTGCTGGATGTCCCATCGGTCGCCGAGGCCGCGCGTCTCCTGGACCGGGTGGGCGAGACGGTGCGCATCGTCAAAATCGGGTTGGAACTCTTTACCGCAGCCGGGCCAGAGGTCGTGCGCTGGGCCGTTGCGCGGAACAAGCGGGTCTTTCTGGATCTGAAACTGTTCGATATCGGGGAGACCGTGAAACGGGCGACGGCGGCGGCTGCCGAACTGGGCGCCGCGTTCCTCACCGTCCACGCCGGAAGCCAAGCGATCCGAGCAGCCATCGAAGGCCGCGGCTCAAGCCCGATGAAGATCTTGGTGGTGACCGTGCTGACCAGCTTCGCTGAATCCGACCTGCGGGAGATCGGAATCCCGGAGTCGCTGTGCGACACGGTCCTGAGACGCGCGCGCCTGGCGGCCTCGTGCGGAGCCGATGGGGTCGTGGCCTCAGGTATCGAGGCGGCCGTGATCCGCAAGGAACTGGGCAAGGACTTCCTGATCGTGACTCCCGGCATCCGCCCCGCCGGTGTCTCACATGACGACCATGCCCATGTCTCCACGCCGGCCGGGGCCCTGGCCGCCGGGGCTGATTACCTCGTGGTCGGTCGCCCCATCAGGGATGCCGCCGATCCGGCCGCCGCCGCCCGCGCCATTCAAGCCGAGATCGCCGCAGCTTACGGTGCTAGGGGGTAAATTTGTATCCCCTCCAAGGTTGCTCTCTTTCTTCACCTTGCGCGGACCTCCTGCCTTTGATAACATGCGGCACCCTTCCGCAACATCTCCGGTGGTGGGTGTAGCTCAACGGTTAGAGCGCCGGACTGTGGCTCCGGAGGTTGCGGGTTCGAAACCCGTCACTCACCCCACTCGCTCTCCCTCGTCGTCTCTTCGAGGCTCGGCGGAGAAGGCGGTTCGCGCGGGAGAGCGGGAAGGCTTAGGCCGCCTCACCGCATCAGGTAGTCAATCCGCTCGACGCGCACCACCGGCATGACCATGCCGCGGCCGTGGTCCTCGTGGGCGAAATCGTAGATGATCGATTCCTCGGGGATGAGCCGACCGGTCATGGCGATGTCGATCTCCACTTTCTCCCCACCCGCCACTCTCACCGAGAGTGATTCTCTGAGCTCCGTCGGCGGGAGGGCTACGAGTTCCGAGGGCAGTCCGTCCGCCTTGAAGCGCACGAGACCCCACCGGGTCTGAATCACCTTCGGCCCGATCGCCACCCGAAACCCGCCCTTGGCCGCGTCATAGGCGGACAAGATCCCCGCCCACAAAAACGTCACGGTCTGTGTGAGGGCCGCCCGCCCCTCGCGCAGTTGATCCCGCTGCCGGTTCAGCGCAAAGAGCCGCTCATCGTGGCCGGTGCCGTCCGGACCGTGGATCACGGTCCAATTGGGCGGCGACCCGTCCAATGCGTCCAAGAACCTTTCAATCGCGGGGGGGTCGTGAAGAAACTGCGTGGTGGGGGGGAGGTTCGTTCGGAGCTCGCTCCACGGGGGCGCGAGGAGCGGGCCTGCCCCGGAGGCTTCTTCCCCCACGACAAGGGATGGAGCCGCGATCAGCCATCCCACCACCATCATGACCGTCACATACGGCATGGATTGTTGCCTACGAATCTCTCCGAGCACGAGAAGAAAAACGCCGGCGGACCGTCTCCGCCACCGATGCGTCAACCTTGGCCGGAAGAAAGGTCTCAGCGAACGTCCGGCCGCGGACCACCCCGATTCGCCCGCACGCCAGCAGCGCCGCCACAGCGATCAACCAATTCTGCCACGAATCCAGCTCCCAGCCGAACGCCGTGTAATACTCATGTGAGCTGAACGGCCAAAAATAAACGAGTGGCCATTGGACACCGCTGCCCAGGAGATCGCAGACGAGGTGGACATGGAAGGTGAGCAGTGCGAGCCCGGCCACCTTCAGCCGGTCGCGCGCCAATGTTGCAAACAGCGCCGTGACCACAACGGCAGTCATGAGGCCGTGCGTCAGGATATGGTGCCAGCGATCGTAAGCCTCCAGGCCGGCTACCACCGTGAGCCCGTCAAGATCGGGGGTCACACCCGCCCAGGCGACGAGCCTGCGGTCGCGGCGCTCGGGCAGCGTGTTCCCGATGAGCCACGAGAGCATTAAATGGGTGGGCGGGTGCATAAGGCAGGGGTATCTTAGCATTCCCCGGCCCGCGATGCCGGGGAAAACAAACCGGACCAGGACCCTTGACACACACTCGACGGTTGCCTAGGCTGGCTTGTGCGCGAAGAGGGCAGAGGAGGGAGCCGCCACGATGCCGGCTATGGTCATAACTGTGGTGGTTGCGGCGCTCATACCGCAAGCGGTCTTGGCGCTCGAGCTGAAAGAAGACCCCGGCGGATTCGACGGGGGGAAATGGGCCACACCCATCGCCGAGATGCCCGACCTGAAACTGGTGGAAGACAACGGAGAGTTAAAAACCTACATGAAGCCCGGACCGCCGCCGACGATGGGAGGTGTCCCTGTAGAGGCGGTGTGGTACCGGTTCTATAAGGGGCGGCTTGAAAGCGTCCAGGTCCGGTACAGCGGGAATGCGACTCATCAGGCCATTCGGGCGTGGTCGGCGGAGCGCTTCGGCCCGCTTCCCCAACCCCGTTTCCGTGGCTTGCAGGAATTCACCTGGGTAGGCCGGGAGACCACCGTCTTGCTTCAGTACGACGGGATCCGGGATCGGGGCGTGCTGTTCTTCACCAGCCGGGCCATCCAGGCCGAACTCGGCGCCACCATCCCGCTCGAATAGGCTGGGGTCCTACGCCCGAGCGATCCGTTCGTACACCTTGGCGTCCACGAAGAGTTGGAACAGCCCCGAGTCGAGCTTGCCCTCTTTCGCCTCGTAACCGAGAATGTCGAGCGCTTTCGGGGTCGGGACCGATTTCTTGTAGGGACGGTCTGAGGCGGTCAACGCGTCGTAAATGTCGCTGATGGTCATCATCCGGGTCTGCACCGGGATCTCCGGCGCCGCGACCGAACGGGGGTACCCTTTGCCGTCCAGCTTCTCGTGATGGCCGAAAGCGATGTCCGGGATACGCCGCAGCTTGTTGGTCCATGGAATGGTGGCGAGAAAGTTGTACGTGTGGGTCACGTGGCTCTCGATCTCCAGGCGGTCCTTGTTGGTGAGGCTGCCCCTGGGAACGGACAGGCTGACCAGTTCGGGGGGGGTGAGAAAAGGCTTCGGTCCCTCGAACGACTGGTAGGTCTTCACGGCGATCTCATTGAGCCGCTCGAACCCGCCCTTCTCCAGCACGGTGGGCACGTTGCAGGCCAGCAGGAATTGCCTGAGATCTTCGGCTTCGCTGAGTTGGCGGGCCAGATCTTCGTCAATCTGAGCAAGCAGCCCGGCGAGTTCGCGGGGTTCCGAGTACTGGTACGCCGCGAGCTTTCGTTCCAGCGCCTCTTTCTCGATCGTCCGCTTGATGAAATCGAAGCGGGAGAGGAGGATGGCGAGATCGCCGGGGTAGAGTTTTTCGGCTTTAACCAGCACGTTCTCCCGCACGCCCACTTTGCCGAAGTCATGTAGGAGAGAGGCGTAACGGATTTCCTTCATCTGGTCATAGTCGAATGAGATCGGAGCAAATGGCCCGGTGTCGAGGCGGTCAACGACCTCGGCGAGTCCGCAGGTCAGGCGCGCCACCCGTCCGGAGTGCCCGCTCGTGGTAGGATCGCGGGCTTCGATGGCCACGACGCTGGCCGAGATGAAGCCCTCGAAGAGCCGGTTGATTTCGTCATAGAGGATGGCGTTCTCGATGGCGGCGGCGGCTTGTCCGCCCAACGCGAGCAGCAGTTCTTCATCCTCGGCGTCGAACGGGGGGCCGGGCGCGCCCTTCTCGACCGCGGCCCGGTGATCGCCGGGATCCTTGTTCAGGACTTGGAGCACCCCGACCACCTCCTCTTTGGTCGAGAGCATGGGGACGGTGAGCATGTTTCGAGTACGGTAGCCTGTGGCCTTGTCCACCCCCGGATTGAACCGGGGGTCCGCGTAGGCGTCGGGGATGTTCAGCGGAGTTTTGGTCTGGGCGACATGTCCCGCGATGCCTTTATCGGCGGGGAACCGAATCTCCTTGGAGCCCTGGGCGACCTTGCTCCAGAGTTCTTTTTTTGCTTTGTCCAAGAGGAAGATGCTGCCGCGGTCGGCTTCGACAACCGACCGGGCATGTTCCACGATCAGTTCCAGCAAGACGTTGAGGTCATGCTGCATGGCCATGGCCTTGGCCACGTTCAGAATGGCCTCGAGTTTATGGATGCGCCGCTCCTTCGGGTCATGCGTCTTCATGGTATGTTCTCCGCAAGGGACAATAGAGTACACCTTCTTGTCCTCGGGAGCAACGAAGTCTGATAGACTCAGTTGTATGCGCATCTGCCCCCAGTGCCGCCTCATTGCCCAGGATGATCCGGTCTGCCCGGAGTGCGGCTGGAGCGTCGCGGTGGGCGGCGTCACCGGCCCCCCTCTCGCCACGCGCTATGCCGCACACCTGCGGTACCTGTGCCTGTTCACCGTCGTGATGTTCGGGGCGTCGTTGATCAGCGCCTTCTCCACGCCCCGCGGCGATCACTTCCTGCCTGCCGTCTCTGGAGGGTTGCTCGCCGCCGGGCTGCTCGCCGACGTCTTTCTGGTCCTGCTCGTTCATCGGGCGGCCGCGTTGCTCAGCGAAGCCGTACCGTGGACGATGGGAGCGGTGCTCACGTTCCCTTACGGGACGCCGGTGTTTGCCTGGCTGCTTGCGCGGCGGCTCGGTCTTGGAGGCAAGGTGATCGGGCCCGCGTCCGAGACGAAGGACTGACACGCTGGGGGTTGACCCCTCGTGGCAGTCGGGACACAATATACGCGATCGATTCAACGGGAGGTGACACATGGCGGAGATCGAGCATCCGGGCGGTGACGCGAACAAGGGTCCTCATATTTCAGCGGGGGCACGACGGGCCTTCTTCAGTTGGCTCATCATGGCTGCGGCCGGCCTGATCGGCGCCGGGCTGGGTGTGCCGCTGGCGGGGTATGTCGCTTCACCGGCGTTCAAGCGTCGCGAGAAGGGTTGGACGGATGGGGGCGCCGTGGCCGACCTGCCCGTCGGAGAGCCGGCCCAACGCGATCTGGTCATGACGGTTGCCGACGGCTATCGGGAGATCGCCTCCGTGAAAGGCATTTGGGCGCTCCGACGAGACAACGGGGAGGTCACGGTGTATTCGCCGATCTGCACCCACCTCGGCTGCGGCTTCCGGTGGGAACGGGAGGAGAAGAAATTCAAATGCCCCTGCCACGGCAGCATGTTCGATGCCGAAGGGAAGGTCGTGGGAGGGCCCGCCCCCCGACCGCTGGACCGCTTGCCCGTCAAGATCGAGAACAGGCACCTCTTCGTCACCTACAAGGAATTTAAATCCGGCATTGCCAAACAGGTCGAGATCTAGCCGATGGCCTCGCGGATTTACGAGTGGTTGGACAGTCGGCTCAAACTGCAGCCGGTCAAAGAGACCCTGCTCGACGAGCCGATCCCCGGCGGGGCGTCCTGGATCTACGTCTTCGGATCGGCCACCCTCTTTCTCTTCTTCCTCCAGGCCATCACCGGCATGTTCCTGGCGGTCTATTACGCCCCGACCCCCGACCACGCTTACGACAGCATCCGCTACATCGAGACGCAGGTCCTCTTCGGGAGCTTCGTGCGGGGACTGCATCACTGGGGCGCCTCCGCGATGGTGGTCGCCATCGGCCTGCACATGCTCCAGGTGTTCCTGTACGGGGCCTACAAGCCGCCCCGCGAGGTGATGTGGATGGTCGGCGTCCTGCTCCTCCTGCTCACCATGGGGTTCGCCTTCACCGGGTACCTCCTGCCCTGGGACCAGAACGCCTACTGGGCCACCCAGGTGGGCATCAACATGGCCGGTGGCGTCCCGTTCATGGGTACCTTCCTGGTCAAGATCATGCGCGGCGGCGACATGCTGGGCGCCTTGACGCTGTCCCGCTTCTTCGCGGTCCACGTGCTGTTTTTGCCCGCCGTGATCATGACGCTGGTCGCGCTCCACATGTTCATCTTGCGGCGGGTGGGCCCGGCCGGTCCCTGGTCCGGCGGTTACGAGCGACGCGGCAAACGGGGGGACGCCTCACAGCGTCCAGAGAGTCCCTCCGGTCGCCCCGTCGGGGAACGGCGTGGCCATCGAAGCGAGCCGTTCTACCCTCGCCAGGTCTTCATGGACGCGGTAGTCATGCTGGGAGTTTTCGCGGTCGTCGTGGCCCTCGCCCTCTTCATCCCGTTCCCCCTCACCGACAAAGCCAACCCCTCGGACCACAGCTTCGTTCCGGTGCCGGAATGGTATTTCCTGTTCTATTACCAGTTCCTGAAGTACATGGAAGGCCCCATCTTGGGGCCGATCGCTACGTGGGTGATCCCCGGCGCTTTCATCGCGCTGTTGCTGGCGCTCCCGTTCCTGGATCGGCACCATGAGCGGGCACCCGCGTCGCGTCCGGCGGCCATCGGCATCGGCGGGCTGTTCATCCTGGCCGTGTTTGTTCTGGTCGGGCTTTCGGTCCGCGACCTGCACCAGATGGAGCGGGCCGACCCGGCGGTCGCCTCAGGCAAGAACCTCTACGCGCAGTTCATGTGCACAGGGTGCCACCGGATCCATGGGGAGGGGGGCGCGGTCGGACCGGACCTGTCCTACGTCGGCGACCATCGCGACCGCGACTGGCTGATCAAGCACTTCCGCGACCCGCAATCCACCTCGCCCGGCTCGATCATGCCGAAGTTTCCATTGGACGAGCAGGCCCTCAACGACCTCACCGCCTACATGCTGAGTCTGAAGAAGCGGGCGTAGACCCCTGCCGTGAATCACCCATCCGGGTGCTTGCACCATCCTTCCTGATCGGCTAAGCTCGATTGCATGAGCGAGAAGTTGTATTCGTGAACATCTGGCCAAGGGGGGTGTGATGGTGAAACAGCAAGCATGGATGGCTGTGGTGGTGGCGCTGGTCCTTGCGGTGGCGGGGTGCGGTGGGCCTGGGCAGACGATCCCCATGTCGGTGACGGCTGCTGCGGTTCCGGCACCGGGGAAGGTCCGCGCTGCGCTGCGGGTGGCCGTGGTTTCGTTCGAAGACGCGCGGGCCGACAAGTCCTCGATCGGTCGCTGGCAGCATTATGTCGAGGCGACCGTGGACCGGTTGATTCCTGACAAAGGCTCCGCCGCGGATCAGGTCACGGGGTTCGTCGCGGACTACCTCAAGCTCGCGGGCTTTCAGGTGACGCGGGTTCAGCCCGGTGAGGCGGTAGCACCGGGCTCGGCCGACGTCGTGCTCACGGGCCAGATTGAGGCCTATTGGAGCGAGGCAACGGCCCGGTTTGCCCGCACCGAGCTGACGGCCAAGAACCGGCTGGTCATCAAGGTGTCCAATATGGCCGATAGCAGCACCGTCCGCACCACGGTCGGAGGAGAAGGGGCTTCGACCGAGGTGTTCTTTGACCTGGCTGACCTTGAGCTGCTCCACGGTGAGGCGTTGGGCCAGAGCCTGGCCAGGTTTCTTGGGGACATCACTGTGGTGAACCGGTCGCTCAAACCCAAAGGGTGAGAGTAAATGACAAGGATAGCAGGCATGGCCAAAGCCGTTGTCCCGGAAGACCAACTGCGGCAGCAGTTTGAAGGGCTGCTGGCCCTGTCGGATGCGGATCCGCAGGCTGCCCTTCTGAAAGAACTCCTGGGTTCGGTTCTCCGGCTGAACGAGGCCCGGTTGGACATGCTCGACCTGAAGATCCTGCACCGCAGCCTCAAAGAAATGCGGTACGCCTTCCGGGTCTTCAAGCCCTACCGCGAGCGGCGCAAGGTCAGCATTTTCGGGTCGGCACGGATTGCGGCGGAGCATCCCCTGTGCGACCTGGCGCGCCGGTTCGCCCGGCTCCTTGCCGAACGGGGATTCATGGTCATCACGGGGGCGGGAGAAGGCATCATGCGGGCGGCGAATGAGGGAGCCGGGCGGGAGAACAGTTTCGGCGTGAACATCCTGCTCCCGTTTGAGCAGGAGCCTAACCAGGCGATCGTGGATGACCCCAAGCTCATCCACTTCAAATACTTCTTCATCCGGAAACTGTTTTTCGCGCGGGAGTCCCATGCCAGTGCGGTGTTTCCCGGCGGCTTCGGGACCCACGACGAGACCTTCGAGATCCTTACGCTGCTCCAGACGGGCAAGAACAACCCTCATCCCGTCGTGCTGGTAGACCTGCCGGGAGGCACCTACTGGCAGAGGTGGGAACGCTTTGTGCGCGACAACATGCTGACGACCAACCTCATCTCGCCTGAGGACTTGGGACTCTTCCGGATTGCGGACTCGGCCGAAGCCGCGCTGGCCGAAATCGAGGGGTTTTACCGGAACTATCATTCCAGCCGGTTCGTGAAAAACCGGCTGGTGCTGCGCCTGCAACGCCCCTTGACGGCCTCGCAGGTGGAACACCTCAACGAGCGGTTTGCCCACCTGTGTCCGGACGGCAAGATCGAACAGCGGCCTGCTCTGCCGGAGGAAGCGGACGAGCCCGAACTCTTGGCTCTCCCCCGGCTGGTCGTGCCTTACCACCGACGGAGCGCCGGGGGCCTCCGGCAGCTCATTGATGTGGTGAACGCCCTACCGGTCTAGTCGAGAAGAGCCCCCTCCCTCACCCTCCCCGTGGTATCCATTGCTCCTCAAGCGCAATGGGTCAATGGGCAGGGTGGGTGGGGGGTGTCTGAGATAATCGGAATCGTCAGTGCCGCAATGTGATGGAACTGGTGCTGGTTCGCGCTCCGAAGAACTTTCTGGAGAACTCCACCACCACCGCCGGGTCGTAGCCCTTACAACTGAAAATGTCGAGGTAGGCGCGGTTGGTGTCGTTGGCGAAGTGCCCGCTGATCAGGGACGTCTCGATGAGTTGAATCATCGAGTAGCCCGCCACGCGCCCTTCTCCGAAATGGACGATCTGGCATTCGCCGTACCGTTTCATCCCGATCAATTCACAGAGCGCAATGACGTACGCCTCAATAATGGCGCGGTCTCTGATGGAGGCAGGTCGGCAGTATTGAAGATCTATAGAAGTGGAGAGGCCCCAAGCCTTGCCCTCCCCGATCAACTCGGCCGGCGAGTCGTTGGGAGAAAGTGCCGGGGCCGTCATCGGCAAGATCGAGCCTTCAGCGCTTTCGAGTGCGTTCATCGATAAGGGCACCTCCTGGTTTGTTGTGAGAGTTGCACGCTGTAATTGGGACGCACTATAGCACAGTCTGCGCCCGCTTCAACTTTTTTTTGCCTGACACAGGAAAAAAATCTCAGCGGTCTTGGGTCGGCACGTAGTCCCGAATCCTTGCGTGGGCCTCTTGCACGCTCATCTTCTTCAACTCCACCTGCCGTCGGACCCACAGCTCGTGCTGCGTTCGCAAGTGGTGGTCCTGGCGGCGGTGCAGGGCGCCACGACCCAGCGTCCAGATTGACGTGAAGTAGGTGTCCTGCTGCGAGGACAACAGGCCGGCCTGCCCCAGTACCGCCTCCTCATTGAACACGGGGGAGTCCCAGGTCCAATTCTGGTCGTAGGCAGGCGTCGTGGAACATGAGGCGGCGAAGGCGACGAGCGCGAGACAAAAAAGAAGGGACGCGAGGGACTTCATGAACGGGAGCATAGCGAGGCGCGCCGATCGAATCAAGATAACTGTAGGGACGCAGCATGCCGCACCCCTACCGAATTCACGAAGAAAGACTCACACGGCGTCCGGGGAGAAGCCTCGCCGCATGGTGTTTTCCGTGACCGTGACCCCCGTCATGAACTGAAGCAGGTAATCCGGCCCTCCCGCCTTCGCCCCTATACCGGACAGCCGGTTTCCTCCGAAGGGCTGACGTCCCACGAGGGCCCCGGTGATCCCGCGGTTAATGTAGAGATTCCCCACCTGGAACTCCTTGCGCGCCCGGGTAATGTGGCGAGGGCTCCGGGAGTAGAGGCCGCCGGTGAGCGCGTAATCCGTTGCGTTTGCAAGGGACAGGGCCTCATCGAAGTCTCGCGCCCGCATGACCGCCAGGACCGGGCCGAAGACCTCTTCGCCAGCCAGGCGGTGCCCCGGGCGGATCCCGGTGAAGATGGCCGGGCCGACAAAGTTCGGGCCCAGGCGACCATCCAGGTCCGGAAGCAACACCGGTGTCCCCTCGGCCTTGCCGATGGCGAGGTACTCCAGGACCTTCTGGACCGCCCGCTCATCTACCAGGGGACCAAGGCCGGTGTCCGGTTCTTCGGGAAAACCCATCCGCACGCTCCGGGCCGCTTCCACCAGCCGTCCGACGAAGGTGTCATGGATGGAGTCCAGCACGATGACTCGCGAACACGCGGAGCACTTCTGGCCCTGATACCCCAGGAATGAGGCGACGACGCCCGCGACGGCCTCGTCCGGATCGGCCGTGTCGTCCACGATGATCGCGTTCTTGCCGCCCATCTCAGCGATGACCTTCTTGACCTCCCGCTGTCCCGGACGGGCGCGGACGGCCTCGGCGATGATCTGGAGGCCGACGGCCTTCGAGCCGGTAAAGGCGATGACGGGCACGTCCGGATGGGCCACCAGGCGGCGTCCCACTTCCGGGTCGCCGGGGAAGAATTGCAGCATCCCATCGGGCAGACCGGCCTCGTGGAACGCTTCCACGAGGGCGTACCCGGTGATCGGCGACCGTTCCGATGGCTTGAAGACGACGGTATTCCCGGTCACCAGGGCTCCCGCCACCATGCCGGCGGGGATCGCCAGCGGGAAGTTCCAGGGAGAGAGAACGGCCACGACGCCGCGCGGCCGATAGAGGAGATGATTGACCTCGCCCGGCTCCTGTCCCAAGCGGAACGGGTTCGCGAACCGGCGCATCTGCCGACCGTAGTATTCCAGGAAGTCGATGGCTTCGGCCACGTCGGCGTCGGCCTCCCGCCATCCCTTGCCGGTTTCATACACCTCCAAGGCGGCCAGGTCGAACCGTTTCCGGCGCAGGACATGCGCCGCCGCCGACAGAACAGCCATTCGATCACGAGGCGGTATGTCCGCCCACATCCGCCCGCTTGCGTGGGCGCGGGCAACCGCCTCGTCCACGTCCTCGGGAGCGGCGGCCGTCACGGTGCCGATCACCTCCTCAGGACGGGCGGGATTCCGGGACGTGAGAACTGTCCGCGTAAGGGCAGGGCGAGCGGGGAATGCCAAGTCTATCTTGTATGGGTGCCGACCGAGGCGCTCATGCATCGCCGCCAGCGCGGCCTGCATCTTTTGGCGGGCCTCCGGCCTGGAGAAGTCCGTGTGAGGTTCATTGGAAAAATGGAGGCCCCGATCTTTCCGCGGATGAACGGGAGCGGGCTCGCGTGCTCCGACGGGCTCAGCACGAACGGTGGAAATCCGTTCGCCCTGAGCTTGTCGAAGGGCTGCATCGGGCGGCGCCAGCAACTCATCAAGGCTTTGGCTCCCCATAAATTGCTGGCGCAGGATGGACTCGTTGGCCGTGTTCTCCAGGAGCCGACGGACGAGGTAGCCCATGCCTGGAATCAGTTCCCCGACGGGGGCGTAGACCCGCAGGCGATACCCGCCGTCCACTACGGCGGCCTGCAAAGGTTCGGCCATCCCGTGGAGCATTTGAACCTCCACCACATGCCGGGGAAGCCCCCGGCGCTCGGCTTCGGCCAGGGCCAGGGCGACGTGGCGCAGGTTGTGCGTTCCGAATGCAGGCCGGACCACGTCGGCGTGCTCCAGGAAGAGGGTGATCAGGCGCTCATAGCAGGAGTCGGTTTGATCCTTGTGGGAAAACACCGGGACGGGCCAGCCGCGCTGGCGGTGCATGATCGTTTCATAGTCCCAATAGGCGCCCTTGACCAGGCGAATGCCGACCGGCCGGCCGCGCGCCCTCGCCCACGCGATGAGGTCCTGGGCGTCGCGTTCGGTATCCTTGAGGTAGGCTTGGAGGGCGACCGAAGCATGTGGGTAGTCCCGAAATTCGTCCTCCATGAGCAGTCGGCGGACGATCCCCAACGTCAAGTCCTTCCACGCGTACTGCTCCATGTCGAAGGTGACGGCGACCGGCAAACGCTTGGCGGCTCTCAGGAGAGGACGGAGTCTGGCGGCCACCCTTTCATAGCTTGCGTCCGGGGCGATCGGATCGAGCTGCGAATACAGCGCCGAGAGTTTCACCGACACCTGCGCTCGGGGAAGCGGTCCCAGATGATCGGCCTCCAGGGTCGGAGCTGAACGCCAGTCTTGGGCTGCCTGCGCCAACGTCGTGATGGCATCCAGGTAGCGCGCCGCATAGAGGTCGGCTTCGCGTTCGCAGACGGTGGCCTCGCCCAGCAGATCCACCGAATGCGCGATCCGCCGCGTCCACAACTCGGCGACCACCGGGACCGCGTCCTTGATCCCGGCACCTACGATGAACTGGTTGGCCATCTGAACGGCTTGGGCGTAGATGGTGTCGGCCGTCACGCCGGCGCCGAATCCGGCAGCCGAGAGCGCACGCATGCCCCAACGCATGAGCGGACGACTGCCGGGGGCGTCCCGCATGTCTGCGCCCTCGCCGAAGTATTCCTCGACAAGCCGCTTGATTTGCGCCGGGGTTTTGAGGGTCGGGAGGACATCAATGAAGCGGAAGAGCTGGATCTTGAAAGCCTCGTCGCTGATCGCCCACTCGAGCAGTCGGCCGCTCCACCATTTGCGGTCGAACAGGCGGGGCGGAGTGGCTGCGGCGGACGCATAGAGCCGTTCCGCATGCTTCCGGATGTCGGCTTCCGTGGCGATCCTGTCGGCCATGAGTGAATTATACACCGACCTTGAATTGCCCTGGAGGGGTAGGCTAGACTGCGGGCATGGCTGAAATCCCGGTCATCACGATCGCCGGTCCGGAGAAGAAGGAGCCGAAGCTCTTCTTCACGCGGGTCTTCTGCCTGCGGAAGGAATCGCCTCCGCTCGGCCTGCTCGTCGAGTTCTTGAAGGCTCGGGGCGCGACGCCCATCCTCCCGTCGGAGGTCAACGAGAAATTGCTCAATAGCTGGAACTGGGTGGGCATTGAGATCGCGTATGCCAGGGACCGAAAACCCATCCTCCTGACCTGCGCTCGAAAGGGGAGCGCGCAGGACGACATCTTCAAGCAGGACATTGAAGGGATCCTCAATTTCGTGGAGGCCCACCACGAATACGACAACTGGCGCGTCGCGGACCAGTTGCGGGCCTGCCGGTTTTATATCGCCACGATCCTGGACAAGAACGACGTCACGGACGAGGGCTACGACTTCAACGGCTGGATCCTCCAGTTCTTCCAGGAGAACTGCGACGGGATGGTTCAGATAGACGGCCAGGGGTTTTACAATGCCGACGGCGAGATCATCTTCGATATGCCCCCGTTAGAGGACGAATCCGCCAAAAAGAGCTAGCAGCCAAAGTCTGGACAGGTTCCGAACCAATGTGGTAAAGTGACGCTCGCTTCGCTGAGCGGACGCGCCTGTAGCTCAGTGGATAGAGCATCAGCCTCCGGAGCTGAGGGCCA
>CAZITU010000051.1:0-17186 GCA_964542245.1 uncultured Nitrospirales bacterium
GCAGGGTCTCGACCATCTTCCGGAAGGTCTGCGCCAGGACGCCCACCTCGTCCGCTCGATGGTTGGAAGGCACGCTGACGGTCAGGTCTCCGGAAGCGACGCGCTCGGCCACGCCCGAGATATCCCTGAGTGGTTTGGCGATGATTCGGTTCAAGAGCGCCGTCATTATCATGCCCAGCAGAAGCGCCACGGCGCCGAGGATCATGAAGATGCGAATGGATTCGTTGGCGTTGCGCTCGGACTCCACAGTACGACGCTGCGCCTCCTTCACAGCTTCGTTCCCCAGTTCCTCGCCGATGGCACGCATCTTCTGAAAGCGTTCATTCTGAATTCCAAAGGCCAATTTCTTCGCCTCTTCGACCTTTCCTTCATAAAACAGGGGAATAACCTGCGCGTCCCGCGTCTGTATGAATGCGCTACGGACGGCCTGCAATTCTTCGAGCTTGTGGAGAGCCTGGAGGTCCTGGCGACCGCGGTCCAGCAGCCGTTGCAGGATCACGTCGTTCGCTTTGGCGCGATCCTTTATATCCTGCTGCCAGAACTCCTGATCGGACCGTTTGGTAAGCGCCATCATCATCAGTTGGGATGCCCGTACTCTATTCTGGTTGGATTCGAAAGTCAGAAGGTCCACGGCGTTCGCAAAGTCCGCTTCGTACAAGCTGTGCTGAGATTCCTGGATCGCCGTGATGCTTCTGTAGGCCGTCACAATCACCGCCGCCAGGAACAGCAGCAGCAGGCCGAAGCTGAGGAATAGCTTGCCCCGCGTGGCCAGATTCAGAAACCAGTTCATGGCGCGGCCCTCCTGCATCGTTCAGGTGACTTCCTCGTTCACCGTGATCCGCGGATCACCGGCCAACGTCGCCAGGTCCAGAACAACCACCATGTCTCCCGTCACGCCCCTGATGAAAGCTTGGCGGTCACCGGCGAGGCTCCTCGGAGGAGGCGCCAGATCGGAAGCCTGAATCCGGATCGTCCCCATCACGGCCTCGGCGCCGATCCCGAACGTCATTCCTTCCGCATCCACCACCACGACCCACCTCTTCTCCCCTACTCCCTGACCATTCAGATCGAGGAGCTTCCGGAAGTCGAGGACCGGGAGAATGCGGCCACGGTGATTCACGACTCCCAGGATGGTCGGCGGCGTGCACGGCACCGGCGTCAAGTCCCGCAACGGCATCACTTCCCGCACGGACGCCGCCTCGATCGCGTATCGCTCCCCGGCGAGCGAGAATGCCAACAGCTCGAGCGCCTCGCCGCGGGGCGTCGGCTCTGCCAAGGGCTTCGCCAGCGCCTTCGCACGTTCCCGCAAGACCCGTTTGATCTCCTCGGGGGAGCGCTCCCTGACCGCGTCAAGGGTCCGACGGGTTTCCTCCAGTCGGGCGTATGCCGCGCGCCAGTCTATGCCTC
This sequence comes from uncultured Nitrospirales bacterium, assembly GCA_964542245.1. GTDB lineage: Bacteria > Nitrospirota > Nitrospiria > Nitrospirales > NS-4 > CAZITU01. Next base: position 1,408 of record CAZITU010000051.1, read on the forward strand.
GTTCCGTTTCTTTCATCGCCGGATCTCCAGATAGGCCCGGGCCGTCTCGAGAAGTCGGCCCGCCGCCAGGCCATCACTGCCCGGCACTTTTTCATCGCATGGGAGCGCCTGTAACAGCCTCACCACGGTTTCCATGGATCGCAGTCCCTGCTTGTGTCGTCCCTGGCACAGGAGGATGCTGCCCAGGAGGAAATGCGCCGCCGCGAAGTCCGGAGCCAAATAGACGACCCGGTGCAGTGCCCCCAACGCGGCCTCGATTTCCCCCCGTTCCTGAGCGATCGCGGCCAAAAGAAAGTAGGCCTCATGGCCAAGGCGATCCTGCGCCAGAACGGACTCGCACAGGCGTACCGCGTCCTCAAGCTTCCCCTGGTCGGCCAGGGCCTTGGCGCGTTGAAGATCGGTCGGGGGTTGGGAGTTAGGGGATGGAGGGGTGGCAGTTGGGGGCTGGGGATTGGGGGCTGGGCGGGGGAGTTGCACCGCAAACACTGGTGCCGGGTCTTTGTGATCTAACCTCTCATCGCCAACCCATAACCCCCAGTCCCAAACCCTCGCCGTCTGAACCCCAGCCGAGTTCTTCCGATAGAACATGGCGCCGGGAAAGTTGACCGGCACCAAAGGGGAGAGGAGTTCGGCTGACGCTTCCACTGGGCTCACAACGAGCCAGCCTCCGGTCGCCAGCGCCCGTTGGAGCCGGGCCACGGTCGCCTGTTGCGCGTCACGGGTGAAGTACATCAGGACGTTCCGGCAGAGGATCAGGTCCATGGCGCCGGTGTTGGTCACCAAAGTCGGATAAACGTCTCCGGCCAAGTTCAACGGCGCGAAGGTGACCAGCCCCCGAATCTTCGGGTCCACTTCAAAGGCTTCCGCCCCGCGACGACGGAGATACAGGCTCCGGAGCCATTCGGGGGTCTCCCGGAGGGCCCACTCCCGGTAGATGGCCCGCTGGGCTTTCTCCAGCGCATCCGGGTTGATATCGGTGGCCAGGATCGTCACGACCCAGTCGGCGCGATCGGGGAGGAGACGATCCACCAGGATGGCCAGAGAGTACGCCTCTTCGCCTGTCGCGCAGCCGGCGCTCCACAGGCGAAGACGTAAGACGCCCTCGGCCCGGCGGGAGGCGATGAGCGACGGCAGCACCTGCTGTTCCAGCGCCTCGAAACAGGAATGGTCCCGGAAGAAGAAGGTTTCGCCCACCGTGAGGTGGCCGGCCAGTCGCCACCACTCGGGACTTCCGTCAGGCAAGGTCGTGAGCCAGTTCAGGTACAGATCCGGCTGCGCGAATGAGGAGGCGCGAAGGGCGCGCAGGAACCCTTGATCCAGATCCCTCTGCCGGTTCTCGGGGAAGTCCAGGCCCAGGCGAGCGGCGACCAGCGTGCGCGCCTGCCGGCTGATTTGTTCCTCAAGGGTCATCGGCCCCTCGTCTCCAGCGCTTCGCTCAGCCGGTGTTCTTCTTCCAGCGAGAGGAAGGTTTCCAAATCGTGAATGAAGAGGAGGCCGTCCGCGAGCGCCACGATTCCCGCCACATGGCCGATTCTAGGGAGAACGGCATCCGCAGGGACGGCGGCCTCCGCCGCAAACTCGCGCACGCCGAAGACTTCGTCCACCGGCAGGGCCAGCGTTCGCCGGCTGGTCCGGGCGACCAGGAGATGGGCGGCCGGACCGTAATCGCGCGGTGGGAAACCGAATCGGCGATGAATGTCCAGAACCGGGATGATCGTGCCGTGGAGGTTGATCACACCCAGGGCGATGGCCGGGGCCTTCGGAAGGGGCGCCACCTCGGCCATCGGGAAGACCCGCTCGACCGCGTGAAGGGGGAGCGCATAGCGCTGTCCCGTCAGGCCGAAGACGACCAGCGAGAGAACGGACCCGTTGCGGTTTTTATTCACGAGAGCGCTCTCGTGAAGCTGAGCATCGCAATCCTCCGCGCCACGATGGAGCGCAATGACCGTCAGGTGAAGGGTTCGACGACTCTGGCGAGGCAAGGGACCATGAGAGCTCGCCCTCTCTTCTTGCATTATTGAGGAGACAAAGAGAGGCTCCGAGCCTAGTCCAAACGGGTGAGGCTGTACATTCGTACCGCTACGTGGTTTTTGGGCAGAATTTCACGTGGACCCAGGCGGGAAGAAATCGCCGGATTTGACCTAAGCTTAGATTTTTTTCAGCTTTTTTAGTTCTCTCCCCTGTGGTTGGACCACGTCTAGTCCAGTGGGAGTAGCCCGCGCTTCAGCGTGTAACGGACCAAGTCGGACTGGGTTCGAAGGCCCAGTTTGCGCATCAGGTTGGCGCGATGGGATTCGACGGTGCGGGAGCTGATCTTCAGCCGAGCGGCGATATCGGTCGCCGTGTTTCCTTCGGCGGCCATTTGGAGGACTTCCCTCTCGCGCGTCGTCAAGGTGTCATACGGATCTAATCGCGCGGCTTGGGACTTGACCACGTACATGTCTATGGCCCGCTCCGAAATCGGCGGGCTCAGGTAGCGCGAGCCGCCGAGCACCTTGCGCACCGCCTGCACGAGCTCGGCCGCCCTGGAATCCTTCAACACGTAACCGACGGCGCCGTTCTTCAGGGCCTCCAGCACGTATCCTTCATTGTTATACATGGATAGGATGATGACCCGGCACCGCACCTTGCTGTGACTGATCTGCCGCGTGACTTCCAGGCCGTTCAGGCCGGGCATCATCAGGTCCACGATGAGCACGTCCGGCTTCAACCGCTCGACGACCTCGACCGCCTCCAACCCGTCGGACGCCTCGCCCACGATGACGAAATCCGGCTCTGTCTCCAGCAAGGCGCGAACGCCCTGCCGGACGATATGGTGGTCCTCCGCCAGCACTATCGTCGCCATGCCGCCACCGCCGTCATTGCCTGTCGCTCACGCCGTTTCTTTTCCGTTCCTGCTCCGTCTCCGTTGGCAGGAGGAACTCCGCCGTCACGAGGGTACCCGCGCCGGAGGCCGACTCCACCTGACAACACCCGCCCAGGAGCGTCGCGCGCTCTTGCATCCCGGAGAGCCCGCCGGCGCTGCCGGTCGCCAGGGCGGCCGCGGGATCAAAGCCGCAGCCCTGGTCATGGATCTGCACGTTCAGGCTGTCCTGATTGGCCCAGAGGCGCACGCGCGCGTTCGCCGTGCCGGCATGGCGCGCGACGTTGGTCAGGGCTTCCTGGATGATGCGAAAGACGGCCGTCTCCAGATCGTGATCGAACCGCTGCTCGACCCCGTTATGCTCGAACAACACACGCACATTCGTCTGCTCCGTGTACCGCGTGAAGTGCCACGCCAAGGCCGGCACCAGGCCCAGGAGGTCCAGCATCGCCGGCCTGAGAACGAGCGCCAGCTCGCGGATCCTCGAGACCATGTCGTTCACCTGAATCAGCAAGCTTTCCAGCTTGGCGTGGGCCTTCGAGGACGGCAGGTGCATGGCCGCCTCCAGGCCGAGCTTCAGCCCCGTCAGGGACTGCCCGACCTCATCATGGAGTTCGCGGGCGAGGTGACGGCGCTCGGCCTCCTGGACCGCGATCAGTCGGCGCGACAAGCCCTGAAACCGTTCCTGTTCCGCCCGCAGTTGCGCGAAGAGGCGTTCCCGTTCTCCCTCCGCCATCTTGCGCTCGGTGATGTCCCGGATCACGAGCAGCCGGCCGATTGTTTCCCCGCCCTGTTGCACGCTGGTGATATTCGCCTCCCCCCAGACACTGGGGCCGCCAGGATGGAAGAACTCAATCTCCACCATCGGCACCACGCGCTCATCCCGACGAACGGCCGCCAGACGGGTTGCGGCCACCACCGCGGCCTCGGGCGTCAGCAGTTCCATGATGGCGCGACCGATGAGTGTGTCCCTGGAAAGACCTGTCATGACCTCGACCTGATGGCTGGCCCATTGGATCTCGCCGTTCAGATCAATGTAGAGAATCGCATCGTTCGCGTGGTTCATGAGAAGGTAAAACCGCTCCTCGCTTGCTCGCAGCGCCTCTTCCGCCCGCTTGCGCTGGGTGATATCGATGGCCAGGCCACCCACGAACCTTTGTCTGGATGCGTTCATCATGGGGAATTTGTACACGAGCCAATAGGGACCTCCGCCGGGTAATGCTGCCGTTTCGAGGGTCTCCAAGGTCTTGCCGGAAGACAGCACGTGCTGGTCGTTGAGCCGAAACTGCTGAGCCGTCTCCTCCGGCCGGAAATCGAAGTCCGTCTTGCCTTCCATCTCCTCGAAGGTTCTCTGGTGTTGGAGTTCAAAAGGACGGTTGACGTACACGTAACGCCCATCCGCATCTTTGATCCAGGCCAACACGGAGCTATTGTTCATAAAGGCACGGAACCGTTCCTCGCTCGCTCGCAGCGCCTCTTCGGCTCGCCTGCGCTCAATCGCTTGCGCGAGGACATTGGCCACGCTCTGAAGAAAGAAGACGTCGCCTTCGTGGAACGTTCTTCGCTTGACGGTATGGACTCCCAGAACGCCGAAGGGACGCCCTTCTCCGGCAATGATACAGCTCACCCCGCTGATCACGCCGTGGTCATACAACAGTGGCGGGCCGCTGAACCGTGTTTCCTTACGGAGATCCTCGACGATGACCGGGACGCCGGAGACCAGAGTGTAGCCGGCTTGAGAATCCAATCCCGTCCCCAGGGTGGCGCGCCCCACGAGTCCCTCTTTCCACCCCACCCCGGCGCGCAACAGCAACGCCTGGTCGCCGGGCATGAGTTCCAGCACCTTCGAATACTCGACCCCCAACGTGTCCGCGACCAAGGTGACCGCTTCGTTCATGAGCCTCTCCAGGTCCATTCCGGCCAATGCGTATTGGCCGATCTGGGCGACCGCTTTTTTCATCCGCAGGCGTTGCTGCAGCGCCGCCTCGGCCTTCTTGCGCTCGGTGATGTCGCGCGCCACGAGCAACTGCCCGATCAAGTTGCCCTCTGCCCTCACGCTCGTGACGTTCGCCTCTGCGTGGACCACGGTGGCGTCTGGCCGAAGCACTTCGATCTCCACCAGGGGCGGAACAGGTTCTCCTCGACGTATCGCGTCCAGTCGAGCCTCGCCCAGTCTGGCGGCCTCGGGCGGGAGCAGCGTCAGAAAGGACCGGTCGAGCAGTTCCCTTATCGGCCGGCCGAGCAGGACGGCCGCGCGGTGGCTGGCCCACTGGATTACCCCTCGCAGGTCAATATAGATGATCGCATCGTTGGCGTAGTCCATGAGCAGGCGGAACCGCTCCTTGCTTTCGCGTAGCGCTTCTTCCGCCCGCTTGCGTTCGGTGATGTCACGAAGCACCAACAGGCGGCCGACCACCTTTTCGTGGTCCAGCACGCTGGTGATGTTCGCTTCTACGAAGACCACACTGCCGTCAGGATGGAGCACTTCAAACTCCACCAGAGGCGGCACAGATTCCCCCCGACGGACGGCAGCCAGCCGCGCCTCGGCCAGAGCCGCAGCCTCACGCGCGAGTATCTTCATGATAGAGTTCCCGATGAGTTCGACCATTGGCCGGCCGGTTACGAGCGTGGCCTGGTGATTGGCCCATCGGACAATACCGGCTAGGTCGAGATAGACGATCGCATCGCTTACGTGGCTCACGATCAGCCGGAGTTCCTCCTCTACGGCTTTGAGAGCCGTCACCTGCTCCCGAATGCGCGCGGCCATCGTGTTGAATTCCTCAGTCAGCATGCCGATCTCATCCGCCGTATCCACCGGCACGGGCGGCCCAGGCGGATCCCCGGCGGCGAAACGGCAAGAGGCCTCGGCGAGGCGCCGGACTGGGTAGGTGATGGCCGCGCTGGTCCGGATCGTCAAAATCAACCCGACCGTCAGCGTGCCGACCAGCGAGATCAGGATCAGCACAATCGCCTGACGCCGTTGCTGGCTCACCTGGCTCAAGTTCGCCATGCGAATCCCGCGATACGCTGCGGCAATACCGCCGGCAAGCAACACCCGCTCCTTCTCCCCAAAGCTGAGGTAGCGGATCGGGTCTTGTGGCTCCGGCGAACTGATCATGGTGTGAAGGACAGCGGGAGTGTGAGGTGATGCAGCGAGCAGCTTCACCCGCTCGGAGAGCGCAGAAGCGGCCTGCCCATCACGCTCGCCTCGACTTCGTTCTTCGAGGACCTGCGGGATCAGCGAAAAGGCCATATCCTCATGTAAGTCCTCCTCGAAGATGACGCGCTCGTTCACTCCTCGCAGGTACTCGACCGATCCGAGTTTCACGAGGCTGACGACTGCCCCCACACCCAGCGTCAACACAACCGTCAAGAAGGAGAGAAAGAGTCGGCTGCCGATGGAAACGGTGACCGCAGTCCTCCCGCCCTCCTCTTTAACTAGATTCGGGGCCAGGCGCCCGGGATATTCGGTCTCAAAGTGGTCTTTGATGGGAAGCAGGACAATAAAACCGGTCGCAAGGAGCAGCCAGACCAACGAGAGAATCACCCAGACTGTGAAGAGGTCCTCTCCGAACTGGATCCCGCTCAGGTACAATCCGCCCGGGATGATCAGCTCCAAGAGGATGGCAGCGCCTACGACCCACCGGATTAATCGCCGTTCCCGTCTGGTTAGTGTCTCCCCCTCATGCTCGCCCTCTCCCCCCAGGGAAGACGATTCGGATGAGGGGCTCTCGTGCGTTTCAAGGTAGGACCGGATCGCGCCCCGAAGCTGCTCGAAGCGGAAGCGCGCATGTGGATGCAAACAGTCGAGGGCGCAGATGAGCCCGCTGGTCAGGATCACCGAGAGGTTGCCGATCGTGACCGGACCCAGGCGGCCGAGCGTCTCGAGCGTGATCGCGCCCTCCAGTTCATTCGCCGCGGTCATCCAGCCCATCAGGCCTATGACCAACCCTCCCAGTGTGGCCCAATAGGCTCCGCGTCCGGTCAGCCGACCTGTCAGCAAGCCCAGCGTCAGCGGGATCACACCCGCCCCGACGAAGATTCCCATCGTCAAGTACAGCCACTCCATTTCTATGGCAAGCATATGCAGCGCAAGGCAGACCAGTCCGATCAGCAAGGCAAAGGCCAGCGTAGTCCTGCGGGCGATCCGCAGGATGTCCCCATCACAGGCCTGAGGTCGTACATACGTCTTGTAGATGTCCGTGGCCACTAACGAGGCCACGGCGACGGACTCGGCATTGCCGGTCGAAACGATCGCCATGAAGAGCATGATGAGAAACAGCCAGGTCCCGAGAGGGCCGAAGACGGCGGCCGCGGTGCTCGGGGCGATGTCCGTGTAAGGAACAGGCACGGCCAAACCGAAAGCCAGCCCACCGACCCCCAGCGCGGTCGCCACGCCGAACGGAATCGCGAACCAGGCCAGTCCTCCGATGAGGAAGGAGCGCCCGGCGCTCTCCTTCGAAGCTGCAATGGCCCGCTGCCAGTAAGTCTGGTCCATGAAGACAGTCCCGAGGTTGCCGATCGTGTTCACAATGCCGAACAGCAGAGCCGACAGTGAAGCCAGGGTAAGATAGTTCTCACCTTCTCGCGGGGCCTGCGCGCGCAGCCGTTCGAAGACCCCGAGGTCTCCGTAAGAAGTCCAGAACCAGATCGTCAGGACCAGAGCGATCAGCAGCAGGACCATCATCTGGACGTATTCCACGACAATGGAACCACGCAGGCCGCCGAGCGCGCTGTAAAACGCAAACGCCAAGGGAATCACCACGACGGCCACGCGAATGTCAAGGCCGATCAGCGTTCTGAGCGCATAGGCCCCGCCCAGGACGACCATCGCCGTCACGATCACGCAGGACATCAGGCCCAGGCAGAGCAGGAGCCGGTGTGACGGCCCACCGAAGCGATGCCGCACGAACTCGCCGAAGGTGTGCGCCATCGGCGCCCGCCGTTTCAGATACACCGCGAGGACGGTGAAGAGCAGGATAGGGGTCGTCGCGCCGGCGGCATACCAGTAAGGACCGGCAATGCCGTGCTCATAACCTTTCGCCGAAGAGACCATTAAGGTGGCCGCCCAGGTCCACGTACACACAATGGACGCCGCAATGATGCCGGATTTCATGTTGCGCCCGGCCGTCAGGAACCATTCGGCAGTCTGGCTGGAGGCAGCCGGTACCTTCCGGTACCAGACCACGGTCAGGGTCAGGAAAAGGACCGCGAATGCCGTGAGCACGGCATAGGTGGGACCGGCCGAGAAGAGGTTCGCGACCTCATACGGAAGCTTGAGGTCTGGCGATACGACGTTCGCCAGGCTGAGTGCCATGGCTCCGACCTCCGGTGCTCCCCGTATTAAGAGGGTAGAATGCTACCGCACGCTACCGAATTTGACAAGCCGCAGGGTTAAGGCGCTTTCAGTCCCGCACAGTCGGCCGGAGACGGAAAAGGTTGAACGGAGCGCTCAAATGTTGTCTTTGAACTGAACGTCCCGATGGGGAGCGAGGGCGCCGGCCAGGCGGGTCTTCAGCTCCAGGCGCTTGGGCTTGCCGGTTGCGGTATAGGGCACGTCCTTCCCGAACAGGATCACCTTGGGGCGCTTGGCAAAGGCAAGCCTGGCCTTGCAGAACTCCAACAGGGCGGACTCGGTGGGAGACTCGACGCCATCCCGGAGCACGACATAGGCGGCGATTTCCTCGCCGTAGTACCGGTTCTCGAACGGCACGGCCATGGCGAACTGAACGGCGGGATGACCCTTCAGCACGTCGTCAATCTCCAGCGGCGAGATATTGACCCCGCCGCGGATGATCAGCTCCTTGATTCGGCCGGAGATGAACAGGAACGGCCGTCCCTGCTCGTCGCGGATGAAAAATCCCTCGTCGCCCGAACGGAACCACCCCCATTGGAAGGCCGCCTCATTCGCATCCGGCCGCTTGAAATAACCCGCGCAAACCGTCCGCCCGCGGATGCAGATTTCTCCACGGGCGCCTTCCGACACCTTCTTCCCCTGCGCATCCAGGATCGCCATCTCGTTGTGCCGGATGGGCAAACCGATCGAAGGAAATTCATAGTCGGTCAACCAGCGGCGATGCCGGTCGGGGGTGAGGTCATTGGGCAGGAAACAGGAATAGCACGTGGTCTCCGACAAGCCGTAGCCGTGCCGGATGGGAAACCGGAACCGGTCCTCGAAGCGCGCCGCCGTCTCTTTCAACAAGGGACCCGCCCCGCAGATGAAGCCTCGGAACCGGTCCAGCCGGTATGGGTCCAGGGCTTCGTTCGCTTCAAGGAGGAACTCGAGCAGGGTCGGCACGACGCTGACGCACGTCACGCCTTCCTCTTGAAGTCTCCGCCAGAACGGAGCCGTCTTGAACTTCCGGTTGAGCACGGTTCCGCCCCCGAAATAGAAGGGCGTGACCAGCGTGACCACCGTGCCGTTCACATGGTGGATCGGCAGGACGCACATCATCCGATCATCGCGCCCGAAGCCGTGCCAGTCGGCGATGCCGTCGGCGTCCACGAGGAGATTCCGGGCCGTTAGGACGACGCCCTTGGGTGGGCCGGTCGTGCCGGAGGTGTACACGATGAGCGCCTCGTCGTCGAGGGTGCCCCCCTCACCCCTACCCTCTCCTGCCAGGGGAGAGGGATGATAAATTTTCCTCTCCCCCTTGACGGGGGAGGGTGAGGATGGGGGTGGGGGTGAGACAAACATGTCGTCAGCGACCGTCACCACCTCGCGCAGCATCGGCAGCGCGCCCCTCAGACCCCGGATTTCCTCCACGTAGTCCCGCCAGCAGAAGACCACCGTGGCTTCGGAGTGCTCCAGGATGTACCGTTTCTTATCCGATGACTCCTCGACATTGATCGGCACGATGGCCACGCCGAGCGTCCAGGCCGCGAAATACAGGAACACCGTCTGGTCGTGGTTGAACAGCACGGTCGCCGCACGGTCGCCTCGGCGCAGGGCCAGACGGTCACGCATGAAGGCCGCCGCTCTTCCTACCAGGTCTCCGAATTCGGCATAGCTGTATCGCCGGCTCACCCGCCGGTCGTCATCGTAGTAGGCAAGGAAGATCCGACCGGCTAAATCCGGATCGCTGACGCGTGTGTGGAAGAACTCGGCGAAGGACGACCAGGGCAGAGTGAACGAGGGCCCACCCATCGCGTGAGCCTGGAGGATGTTGTCACGTGCGCCGCTCGAGGGGCACATAGGCTTGCGGCGGCGGCCCGGTGTAGGCCGCGCGCGGACGAATCAGCCGGTTGTGGTCCTGTTGTTCGATCACGTGCGCGCACCAGCCGGCGATGCGCGAGCACACAAAGACGGGCGTGTAGAGGTCGCGGGGAACGCCCATCAGGAGATAGGCCACGGCCGTGTAGAAGTCCAGGTTGGGACGCAGGCCCTTCTCCTCCTGCATGACACGGTCCACGATGGTTGCGATCTCGTACCAGCGCGTGTCTCCGCAAGTCCGGCTCAGCGCCTCAGCACGGCGCTGGATGATGAGCGAGCGCGCGTCGCCCTTGCGCAAGACGCGATGGCCGAACCCCATCACGCGCCGCTTCTGTGCCAGCGCGTCGCGCACCCAGCGCTCGGCTCGGTCGCGGCTCTTGATCTCCAAGAGCATGGCGGCCACCGCCTCGTTGGCTCCCCCGTGCAGCGGTCCCTTGAGCGCGGCGATCGCGGCGGTGATCGCCGCATGGAGATCGGTCAGCGTCGAGGCGGCCACCCGCGCGGCGAACGTCGAAGCGTTGAACTCGTGCTCGGCATAGGCGATCAGCGAGACATCGAGGACGTGCGCCATCGCTTTCGCCTTCTCGTCACGGGGTACCCGTTGCTCTGCCGGATGCAACGGGTCATGGTCGGTCAGCAGGTAGAGCAGGTTTTCGGCAAAGCTCAAGTCAGGCCGGGGCTGGACCTGGCGCTTGGCGTGGGCCAGGCGGTGCGAATTGGCGATGATGATGGGAATCTGGGCCAGAAGACGGACGGACTTGCGGAGGTTGGCCTCGCGCGTTCCGTCGGAAGCGTCCGGATCGGTCATGCCCAGGAGAGACACGCCGGTCCGCAGGATGTCCATTGGATGCGCGCTTGGAGGAACCACCCCGATGAAGGCCTCCACGGGGCCGGGCAAGGACCATTGCACGCTCAACTGAGCGGAGAAATCTTCCAGTTCCTTCCTGGCCGGAAGCTTGCCGTAGAGCAGGAGATAGGCGACCTCCTCGAACGTGGCCTGCTCCGCCAGATCGCCGATCGCGTAGCCACGATACCTCAAACCAGACTCTCCCTCGTCCACCTGACAGAGCGCGCTCTCCCCGGCAATGACTCCCTCAAGCCCGGGGCTGTACGCTGGCCCCCCACCTTTATCCTCTCCCGCTATGCGGGAGGAGGATTGAGTTGGTTCTCTCTCCACTTGCGAGTGAGGGTCACCCAGAGAATCCCTCCCCCCTTGCGGGGGAGGGTCAGGGTGGGGGGTCATCCTGCCATCAGTTCTTTCCATATCGCTTCCTTGACACTCTCGATATTCCCCAGCACTTCATTATTCCAGAATCGCAAGACACGAAACCCTTGATTTTCTAACCACGCGCTTCGTTCTGAATCATAACCTTGTTGCTCAGTATGCTGTCCGCCATCCAGTTCAACAACCAGCTTCTTCTCAAGACGGCAAAATCAACGATGTATGGACCTATAGACTGCTGTCTACGGAATTTGTATCCGTCAAACTGCTTAAATCGGAGATGCCTCCACAGGGCCTGTTCCGCCTCAGTTGGATTCTTCCTGAGAGCCCGTGCATTAGTCACAAGACGATTACACCCCCACCCTCCCCCTCCCCCATCTAGGGGGAGGGAAACTCCTGGTTACTCCCCCCTCAAGGGGGAGGGAAAATATGTGGCCGCTCATTCGGCCTTAGGTTTCCCGCCCGTCTCGCTCATGATGCTTCCTGTCCTGTTGTTCGTAGTCGGCGTACTGCAGCAACTCGTAAAGCTGCTGACGGGTGTGCATCGCGCTGAGCAACTCGCGCTGCGTGCCGAGCGCTTTCAATTCCAAGAGCATCGCTTCGATCGCCTTCGTCGTCACGCGAAGCGCCGTGACGGGGAACAGCACCAGACGGTATCCCAGGTCTTCAAACTCTTTGACCGAGAGATAGGGCGTCTTGCCGAACTCGGTCATGTTGGCGACGAGGGGCACCTTCGCGCCTTCCTTTGAGAGCCCGTGCGCGAAGGCCCGGAACTCCTCCGCCGACTCCAATGCCTCGGGGAAGACCGCATCGGCACCCGCCTCCACATACGCCCGCGCCCGCTTGACGGCCGCCTCCAGTCCTTCGACGGCGCGTGCGTCGGTCCTCGCCACGATCAGGAAGTCCGGATCGCGCCGTGCCCCGCTCGCCGCCCCGATCTTCCGGACCATCTCGGCGACGGACACCAGGCGCTTGCCCGGCAGATGCCCGCACTTCTTGGGATCCTCCTGGTCTTCCAGATGGAGCCCGGACAGGCCCGCCTGCTCATATGCCTGGACCGTCCCCATCACCGACAGCGCTGGGCCGTAGCCGGTGTCCGCATCGGCAAGCGCAGGGATCGCGACCGCGCGGGCGATGGTGCCGGCATCGGCGACCATTTCGGCCATCGTCAACAAGCCGATGTCGGGAAGGCCGCGCGCTGCCGCCAGCCCGGCCCCGGAGATGTATACCGCCTCGAAGCCGACGCGCTCGATCTGCATCGCGGTGAGCGCATTGAAGGCGCCGGGCAGTACGACCGTACCCCGGGCGATCAGCTCGCGCAAGCGACGCGGTTTGCTCGGGGCCGGCCTATCCACGGCGTGAAACCCTCAACAGCGGCATCAGGGCTCCGATGTCCTTCAACTCCTCCAACTTCCAAATGAGATCAATTACCTTGGCGGCTCGCGTGCGGTCGAGTTTCCCGGCCGCCAAGCGGCGGAATTTCTCCTCGATCGCGCGATCCGACATCGGGTGCTTGGGATGGCCCAAGGGATAGTCCACCTGCCGCACATATTCCCTTCCCGAAACCGTCCGGACGGTGACCCGCGTCGGCATCGCCTCCGGATAGCGTGGCCGGAACTCTTCGAGTTCCACAACTCGGACCTTTTGCATCAACCCCTGGAGGACCGGGTCAACCAGCCGCCTATCCCCGAATGACCGGACGGTCACTGTGCCATCCAGCAAGGCCACGGCGACGCAATAGGGAAAACTATGATCGGCGGTCTCCCGCGTCTGTGGCTTCCACTTCTCCAGGTCACGCCCGATGATTTCGCACGCCACGTCATAGCTGCCGATCTCAATGTCCGCGATCGAATCAAGAGCCTGACGCCCTTCAGCCTTCAGCATCTCTCCTCGGATCAGGAGCGCCGCCTCGACCGCCGTCTGAGCGTGATACTCCACGGGAAAGTGCTTGATGTGCGTGTCCAGTATCTTGAACGGCGGGGACTGGCTCCCGCCGGAGGCAGGGGACTGTCCCCGTTCTCCCCCGAATGCCGGCAGGTCGAGCGACCCGGAGACGAGTTTCATAAACCCCTTCTCGCCTTCGAAGATCGGGGAAGGTCCCGTCATCCCGTGCTGCGCAAGCATCGCGGCGAACACGCCGTTTCGCGCGGCATTCGAGAACGCGCAAGCTTTCCACATCGAGAGGTCGCCGACCCGCGTCTGCCGCAAGGCCACATTGGCCACCCCGGCCAGATTGACCGCCTGGACCGTCTGGTCCGTGGAGAGCTTCAGGACCTTGGCTGCGGCCAGCGCGGACGAGAATGGGCCGTAGGTGACGTGATCCCAGCCGCGGGGGCGGAGCGCCGCGGCGTCGCAGAGGCGGCACTGGATCTCATAGGCCAGAGCGATCGCCTGGACGACGCGCTGGCCGGAGGCATGGGCGGCCTCCCCGACGGCAAGGACGGCGGGAATGTTGTCGGAAGGATGCGCAGGCTCTTTCGCAAGGTATGTGTCGTTGAAATCCAGATAGCGGACCAGCGCGCCGTTGGCGAAGGTCGCCAGGTCCGGAAGGGTCTTATGGCTCGTGCCCCACAGCGTGGGGCCGTTCGGAACTTTGACTGATTGGGCGATACGGCGAGCGATCCGACAGGGCTCGGAGGACCATGCACCGAATGCGCAACCCAAGCTGTCCAGGACGCGACGCTTGACCTCATGGACGACGACGGCGGGCAGGTGGTCGTAACACAAGGAGCGGGTATAGGCAGCGAGGCGATCGGCAAGCACGGCTGCATCACCTCATCATGACTGAAATTGTACCATACCCGACAATGGCAGGAGTCCCCGGATTTTGCTAACATGGAATGAAAAGGAGCCCCTTATGCCACACCAGTTCGTGACCGTCACCATTGCCGCACACATCGCCACCGTCACCCTGAACAACTCACCCTCGAATGTCCTGAGCGCGTCGGTCCTGAAGGAGCTGGATCAAGTCTTTGGCGAATTGGAGGCCGACGACACGGTCCGGGTGATCATCCTCACGGCCAGCGGCCGCTATTTCTGCCCGGGTGCCGACATCAAGGAACTCGCCCAGCTCAACACCGTGCATCATGGCGCGGAGTTGTCCGGCCGCGGGCAGTCCCTTCTCAACCGGATCGAGCGATTCGACAAACCGGTCATTGCGGCCATCAACGGCGCATGCCTCGGCGGCGGGCTCGAATTGGCGATGGCCTGCCACATGCGGGTGGCGGCGGCGGGCGTACTAATGGGCCTCCCGGAGGTCAAGCTCGGCCTTCTCCCGGGATTCGGCGGGACCCAGCGACTCCCCCGCATCATCGGCCCGTCAAAGGCCGCCGAACTGATCCTGACAGGAGAGTCCGTTACATCCGACGAAGCCCTTGCGCTGGGATTGGTCAATCGGGTCGTGCCCGCTGCCGACCTCATGGCCCAAGCCCGGCACCTGGCGGCGATGATCACGGCCAAGGGCCGCCTGGCCATTCAGTCCGCCCTGCGGGCGATCAGGACAGGCCTTGACAGCCCGCTGGCCGAGGGCCTCGCGCGTGAGAACGAGTTGTTCGGAGACCTGTGTGAGACGCCCGATAAAAAGGAAGGCACGACCGCATTCCTGGAAAAGCGACCGCCGAAGTTTACGTGAGTCTCCATGGCCAACCTCAAAACACTACATGCGGGTCTTTGCCTGCAACTCGACGAGCCGTTGATGCTCGGCGATGGCTGTGATTAATTCAGGAATACCCTCGCCTTTGACGGCTACCGTGCGGACCACTTTGGGAACCCATTCTTTCAAGTCCTGTATCGTCGCATCCGCGCTTTGCCGGTCACCCTTGTTGACCACCACGATGTGCGCCACCTCCAGCAATCCCGCCTTCATCGCCTGAACTTCGTCCCCCAGCCCCGGCGCCACGACCACCACGACAGTCTGGGCGAGAGCCGCCACATCCACTTCATCCTGTCCCACCCCTACGGTTTCGACGAAGATCACGTCATAGCCGGCCGCTTCCAGCACCTGCACGGTCTCGCGGGTTGATCCCGCCAACCCGCCGTGTCGTCCTCGCGTGGCCATGCTGCGGATGAAGACCCCAGCATCAAGCGAATGGTCCAGCATCCTGATTCGGTCCCCGAGGATCGCTCCTCTCGTGATGGGACTGGTCGTATCCACCGCCACAATCCCGACCTTCTTGCCCTGCCGCCGGTAGGCCGTCGCCAGTTGATCAATCAGCGTGCTCTTACCGGCCCCCGGGTAGCCTGTGATGCCGATGATACTGGCTCGCCTGGTGGAAGCATCAAGTCTCAGCAAGGCCGCGAGCCCGGTCGGCTCTCGGTTTTCCAGCAACGTGATCAGGCGAGCGACCGCCCGCACCTCACCGGCCTTGACGCGCTCGGCCAATGCGCCGGGTTCCAAGGGGACAGTCCCCATTTTTGCCTCAAAAATGGGGACTGTCCCACTGCTGTCCAAAATAATCTGATCTTCCCGCTCATCCCCGCAT
>CAZITU010000052.1:0-17115 GCA_964542245.1 uncultured Nitrospirales bacterium
TTGGGCCAGGAGGGTCCACCAATTGTCAGTTCGCCGCCTGGCGGCCACGAGCCGCCAGGCGTTTTCATAGTCAAGCCGCACGGTTCGGCCCGCCAGCCGAGGTGGGCCGTTGCTTCGCAACAGCCGTCAGCCAATCCGGAGCCCACTCCGTTGAGCAAGTCCAGAGTTATGACGCGACAAGGGGACTGCCCAAACGCGATCGAGGAGGTCAACCCCCTATGAACCCGCCGAAATACTTCCTGTATGCCCGGAAATCCACCGACGAGGACGACCGGCAGATCCTGTCCATCGAGAGCCAGCTCACCGAGCTCCGAGAGTTTGCCCAGAAGGAGCGGCTCACCGTCGCTCAGGAGTTCACCGAGTCCATGTCGGCCAAGGTTCCGGGCCGTCCCGTCTTCAACCGGATGATCGAGTTGGCCGAGCGCGAGGGCCCCGCGGGCCTCCTCGCCTGGCACCCGGACCGCTTGGCCCGAAACTCCGTGGATGGCGGGCGGATCGTCTATCTCTTAGATACGGGCAAACTCTCGTCGCTCAAGTTCCCCACGTTCTGGTTTGAAAACACGCCGCAGGGCAAGTTCATGCTGACGATCGCGTTTGGGCAGTCGAAGTACTATGTGGACAATCTCATCGAGAACATCTGGCGGGGGCTCCGCCAGAAGCTCCGCCGGGGCGAGTTCCCCGGCAAACCTCCGGTCGGGTATTTGAACGAGCCCCGGCTCCGTACCATCGTGGTGGACCCGGCGACGGCGCCGCTCGCCCGCCAGATGTTCGAGGCGTACGCGTCAGGGCGGTACACACTCCAGCAGATCAGAACCCTTGTCGCGTCGTCGGGCCTGGTGACGCGCGGTGGGAGGCCCCCGGTGCTCGCCCATGTGAAGCGCCTGCTCATGAACCCGTTCTACATTGGGATGTTCCGTTTCAAAGGCGAGCTGTACCAGGGTTCCCATGAGCCACTGATTCCCCGGGAGCTGTTTGAACGGGTCCAGCAGGTGATGGCGCGGCGTGGCAAGGCGCACGAGAAGCGCACACACCTGTTCCCGTTCATCGGGCTACTTCGCTGCGGGGAGTGCGGCGGCGCCATCACCGCTGAGCGGCAGAAGGGCCATCACTATTACCGCTGCTCCAAGAAGAAGGGGCCGTGCTCCCAGCCCTACGTCCGCGAAGAGGCCCTTGCCGCTCAGCTTCGGCTGGCCGTTCAAACCGCCTCCCTGCCCGACGCCTGGGCGGAGAAGATGCTCAAACAGATCGAGGAGTGGAAGCACACAGAAGCCCAGGCGTCGGGCGCTGCCGCTCAACCGTTGAAAGACAAGCTCGCCGCGCTGGAGACGAAGCTCGATCGGCTTCTTGACGCGCACCTGGATGGGGTCACTTCACGGGAGGAATACGCCAAGCGAAAGGAAAAGTTGTTACTGGAGAAGTCGGCTGGTGCAGCGCGGCTCGCGGAGGTTGAGCGGAAGGGGACTCACTGGCTCGAACCGCTGGCGCGGTTCGTCCGCGCGGCTCACCAGGCCCATTCCGTGGCTTCCACGGAGAATCTGGACTCGCTCAAGGAGTGGACGAGCCGGATTGGCTCGAACCTTCGGCTGGCGGGCCGAACCGTGCGGCTTGACTATGAAAACGCCTGGCGGCTCGTGGCCGCCAGGCGGCGAACTGACAATTGGTGGAGGGTAGGGGATTTGAACCCCCGACCCCGACGTTGCGAACGTCGTGCTCTCCCAGCTGAGCTAACCCCCCGCCGTTTCCCACTCGTTTGACGCGCATTATACACGACCCTTCACCGAACATGCACCCGCCGTCCCTCGACCGTGAGGCGACCCTCCGCATAGAGTTGGATGGCCTCGGGATAGATCCGGTGCTCCTCGACGAGAATGCGCGCCGCAAGGTTTTCCGCCGTGTCGCCTTCTTGGACCGGCACGGCCGCCTGCCGAATGATCGGCCCGCTATCCACCCCCTCCGTCACGAAATGGACCGTGCAGCCCGCCGTCTTAACCCCCCAGTCGAGGGCCTGTTGCTGGGCCGCGAGCCCGGGGAAGGCCGGGAGGAGGGAAGGGTGGATGTTCATGATGCGGTTGGGGTAGGCGGCGATCAGGACCGACGTGACGATCTTCATGTAGCCCGCCAGCGCCACCAGCTCGACATCATGCTTGCGCAGGCAATCCATTATCACTTTATCATAGGCTTCGCGGTCCGGCGCTGCCTTGGGATCAAGGAAGACAGCCGGAGCACCGTGGTTCCGCGCGCGATCGAGGGCGGGAGCATCGGCCTTGTTGCTGACGACCACGGCGAGGATCGCATCGAGCCGGCCCTTCTCGATGCCCTCGATGATGGCCTGGAGGTTGGACCCCCGTCCGGAGGCCAGGACGCCCAATCGGACCTTGCGGTCAGACATAGCGCACCCCGTGCTCGCCTGCTTCGACCACGCCGATCTGAATGGCGCGGTCGCCTCGGTCGCCGGCGAGACGGATCACGTCCTTGCTCCATGCGGAGGATACGATCACGACCAGCCCGATTCCCAGATTGAACACCCGCGCCATCTCGTCCGCCTCCACATGTCCGCGTGATTGGATCAGATCAAAAATGGGCGGGGGATTCCAAGCTCTGCGCGTAATGACCGCCCTGCATCCCGCGGGAAGGACCCTGGGAATGTTCTCCGTCAGTCCGCCCCCCGTGATGTGGGCGATGGCGCGGATCTCGCAGGACTCAACCAAGGCCAGGATCGTCTTGACGTAGATTCGCGTGGGGCGCAGTAAGACCTCGCCCAGCGTCGCATCCAAGCCCGGCGGCCGCTCATCGAGGGCCCTTTTGCCTTCCTCCAGCAACACGCGCCGGACAAGCGAGAAACCGTTACTGTGCAGCCCCGACGAGGCCAGGCCGATCAGGACATCGCCGGGCTTGACACGACTGCCGTCGAGCAGGCGCTCGCGCTCCACGACCCCGACCGCGAAGCCCGCCAGGTCGTACTCGCCGGGAGGATAGAAGTCCGGCATCTCGGCCGTTTCTCCGCCGATCAGCGCGCACCCCGCCTGGCGACACCCTTCGGCGATCCCGGAAATGATTGCCTCGCCTTGGCCGACCGCCAGCTTCCCGAGCGCCAGATAATCCAGAAAGAAGAGAGGTTCCGCCCCACACACCGCCACGTCGTTTACGCACATCGCCACGACGTCAATCCCGACCGTATCGTGCCTTCCGGCCAAGGAGGCGACTTTGAGTTTGGTCCCCACGCCGTCCGTTCCCGAAACCAGCACGGGGTCTCGGTAACGCTTGGGATCAAACCGGAACAGACCGCCGAACCCCCCGATATCGGTCAAGACTTCAGGACGGAACGTGGACCGGACGAGCGGCGTGATCCGCCGAATGAACTCGTTTCCGGCATCAATATCAACTCCGGCTTTCTTGTAGTCCACCGCTGGGCCGTACTCCTGTCAGTGCCGCCGATTTTGTCCCCCCACCCTTGTACGGAAGGGCAAGGCATCTTACTGGAACGGTCAGACCAGGTCAACGCGAGGAGACGGCATCATGGGCCGAGATTCAGGCCATTCTGACGTTTTTTGCGCACTAACGGAAGCGGATTACCCAAAACCGACAGCCTGTACAATGAATGGAATCCCAATCGCGCCTCTATCGCATTGAAAAGCCGTACCATCCTGTACCTGGAGTCCCTGGCATTGGCTTTGCTCGCTGATAGTCATGAAGGCTCGCGCATACGAAGACGCGGAGCAGGCACGTAGCGGGGCCTGAAGAGGAGGGAAGCCCATGTTGCTGGAGAAACAGGATCGGCAGGCGAACCCGCTCATGACCGTGAAGGAGGTGGCCACGTACTTGGCCGTCACCGAACGGACCATCTATCGGCTTGTCAAGGATCACCGCCTTCCCGCATACAAAGTCGGTGGGCAGTGGCGCTTTAAGGTCGAGATGCTCGATGCTTGGATGAGCCGGGAGCGCGCCCTTGAGTACGCCGACGGTCGGCCTTCGCATTAATCTCCGAGAAGTTCCACGATGGTCTCGATGTGCATGGTCTGCGGAAACATGTCGTAGCCTTGAAGCCGCGTCACCCGATATCCCGCCTCTGCCATCGCCCTGAGGTCTCGCGCGAGCGTCGGTGGGTCGCATGAAAGATACAGGACCCGGCCCGGCCTGAGATGAACGAGCCTTGCGAGGGCTTCCTTACTGAGGCCGCTCCTGGGCGGGTCCAGCAGGACGAGGTCGTACTCTCCCGGCGCGCAAGCCTCCAGGATCGTTTCGGCCGGCCCCGATCGGAAGCGACAGCGAGCGATGTGGTTCACCCGCGCGTTGTATCGGGCATCCGCCAAAGCCGCCGGGTTCCCCTCCACCAACGTCACCAGGGCTCCCGCTCTGGCGATCGGAAGGCCGAAGTTGCCGATCCCGGCATACAGTTCCAGGACACGCAGCGGCACGCTGCCCTTTCCGTCCAGCGCCCAGGCGGTGACGTTCTCGACCAAGGTCTGGTTTAACTTCCAATTGGCCTGCGCAAAGGCTCGGTCGCTGAACCGGAACGTGAAGCCTCCCACCTGCTCGGTGAGCATGGTCTCGCCTTCTACCTCTCGACGCGACCCCCGGCCCCTTCCCACGATCACTGCCTGCCCCTTCACCCCTGCCAACCCTGTCCGAACACGCGCAAACCAAGCAGCGGCCTGCTTCCGCGAGGCGCGGGCCGAAGTGTACACGATCACCACCTCGCCGGTCGTGTACGAGAGACCAAGACGAACCTCCTCCAGCGCCATCGCGTGAGGCGGCGACGTCGCAAGGAGGCGATTGATGTGCGTCATCGCCTCATTCAAGCGCGGCGCGAGCAAGGGACATTGAGCGATCGGCACCGGCCGATGGCTCCCCTCCTCGTAATAAGCCAGGCTCGCAGGCCCATGCGCGGGACGGAATACGGCCAACCTCGCGCGGCTGCGGTAGCCATAGACCTCAGCGGACGCCACCAAAGGTGGGACGTTGAGGTCGGTCAGCCCACCGAGCCGAGCCAACGTCTCAGCCAGGATGGTTCGTTTCAACTCAAGCTGGGCCGGTGCGCTCGCGTGTTGAAGCTGACACCCGCCGCAACGGCCATAGACTGGGCAGGGTGGAACCGTCCGGTCAGGTGAGGGCTTGAGAATTTCAAGGAGCCGCCCTTCCGCGTACCCCTTCCGCACACGTCCCAACTGGACGCGGACCTCCTCGCCCGGCAGCACGCCCTCAATGAAGGTCGCCATCGCCCCGTCGTGCGCCAGCCCCTTGCCGCCGTGGACGAGTTTTTCGATCTGGAGCAGCAGATCTGGGCTCTCTTGGGTTACCTGGGAAGACATCGCATGCGGAGTTTACCACGAGGGATGCAGACTCGGCGTCGGACACCGTTTCAGCCAGCTATTCCCGTGATAGAAGATGAAGCCTGAACATGTCTCGGTCACTTCTCAGAGAACGTACCCGGGGCCGCCGGGCACGTTCTTCCGAAGCGCAGCGATTACTGGGGAAACTCAGTCGGAGCCGCGATCTGTTGCCACCCCTCGCCATTCAGCGAGCGCAAGAACGCCACCAGGTCCTTCTTTTCTTGCGCGGTGAGCTCGAGGGGGATGATCAGGTTGTCTTGAAACGGATTCTTGATCCCGGCTTTGTTATAGAACTCCACGACTTCCTCCAACGTGCCGAACCGGCCGTCGTGCATATAGGGCGCGGTCCGGGAGATTTCCCTCAGGGTCGGGGTCTTAAAGGCCCCCATGTCGTCCGGGTCCTTGGTGACGACATAACGCCCTATGTCCGGTCTGTCGGTGTCCCAGCCGATGCCGATGTTGTGGAACTTCTCATCCGTGAAATTGAACCCGGAGTGACAGCGCGCACAGCGCGCTTTCTCCCGGAATAGCACAATCCCGCGCTTTGCCGAATCGGACACAGCCATCTCATCCACGCCGAAATCATAGCGATCCCCCGGACTGTTCCCGGAGAGAATCGTCCGCTGGAACGAGGCGATGGCTTTCCCAACCTCCTTGATCGTAATCTCCGTGCCGAACACCTGCTTGAACAGTTTCTTGTACCCCTCGATCGTGTTCAACTTGGCGAGCATCTCGTTGTAATCCACGAACCCGTGCTCGATTGGATTCACGAACGGCCCGATGGATTGGTCTTCCAGGGTCGCGGCTCGGCCGTCCCAGAACTGCGCCTTGCTGAACGCCCGGTTAATGGAGGCCGGGGCACTGCGGGTTCCCTGTTGACGATGGATGCCCATCGAGACGGGCTGTCCATCCGTGAAGGCGAGCGCCGGCATGTGACACGTGGCACAGGCGATGGTGTTGTTCCGCGACAGCCGCTTGTCGAAGAAGAGCAGACGGCCCAGTTCGATCTTTTCCGCGGTCATCGGATTGTCCGCGGGAACAGTGTAGGCATCCTGATCCAACCCGAAGGGAAGGGTCGGCGCAGAGACCTTGTCTTTCGACGCCGCGGCGCTGATCCCGATCGCGACCAGACCGTTCACCAGACTCGCAACCAGTACGATCGACATTCGCTTACGCATGGCTTCCTCCTTTCAAACTCTCGGACGCTTTTGCTATAGATAGTTAGTCTATAATTAGACTCGATCTAATTATGACGCAAAAAATTTTAACTACACTTCAGGCATGTTCCTTCGATCAGGACATGCACACCTTCCACTTGATGACCTGACACCCGCCCCTTCACCTGCTCCGCGGTCAGGATCCCATAGGGCATGTCCTCGACCTTGCCGCACTTGATGCATTTGAAGTGGTGATGTTGCGACACGTTCGGATCGAACCGCGCTTTGCCCTGCTCGGCCATCACTTCCCGGATCGCACCGGCCTTCGTCAACGCCTTGACGGTGTTGTAGACCGTGGCCCGTGAAATATACGGGAACTTTTTCCGCACCTTCGCCAAGATCTCTTCAGCCGACGGATGGTCCATGTTCCCGTGCAGGAACTCCATCACGGCCGCACGCTGCGCCGTGACCTTGAGGGCCTTCTCCGCGAGAATGTCCGCTCCCTTTTTCATTTGTTGATTATACTAAGTCTAAATAAAGACAATGTCAAGATGATTTTTGTTGCGGTTCACATCCGCCAACCCGCCCCCGGCCTGCCGTCGCTCTTGAGATACTTATGCCCGCTAGCGCGACGCGGGGACCTTCATCATCAGCGTTTCCTTGCTCCCTTCCCGCAGAATCGTGACCTGGACCGTGTCTCCCGGGGCGAGTTTGCTCACTCGTTCGCGGACAACCGAGTACCAGGCGGGGTCCGCGATGATACGGACATCCTGGACCTCCAGGATGATGTCCCCGCCGATGACCACAGGCTGGCCTTCGATGACGGCCGCCAACGCTCCCGCCCGCAACCCGAGCATCTGCGCCGGCGACTGGCGCACGACACGCTGGACGAGGAGGCCGGCGCTCTGTGGCACGTTGAACGCCCTGGCGAGCGGCCCGGCCAGCAGGAACCCCTCGATACCGCTCCAGAACGGGCTCTGCTCGAGCAGGAGCTGCCAAGCCGCGTTGGACGTCGTGGCGAATCCCAGGCCCTCGGAGCCACCCGACTTCGAGATGATGTGGCTCACGATCCCGACGACCTTGCCGCCCATGTTGAACATTGGTCCGCCGGAGTTCCCCTGGTTGATCGCTGCGTCCGTCTGGAAGAACTCGACCTGGGAAAGCCCGCTATAGCCGGGGTTCCGCCGCGCGCTGATGTGGCCGACCGTCAGGGTGTGGCTCATGCCGGCAGGAGCGCCGACCACGAAGACCCTGTCGCCGACCTCCATGGAATCCGAGTCGGCGAGCTCAGCCACAAGGGCCGAGGCCGGAACCCGTTCGAGCTGAAGGAGGGCCACATCGGCAAAGCGCTCCGAAGACAGGACCTTCGCCGGGACGACCTCGCCGTCTGGGAACTGGACCGTGACCGCATCGGCGCTGTGCACCACGTGCGAAGCGGTCATCACCTTCCCGTCCTTCGAAATGAGCACCCCCGAGCCCATGCCGGCAAGGTCCGTGAACCGCTGGCCGGGCCCGGTGACGACCCGTTCATGCCGGGTCTGGATCACGACCACCGACGCATCCACCCGCTTGAACACGGCGCTGACGGACTCCGAGCCCGCTGATTGCGCCGTATTCACGGCCCCTGCGAGCACCGACACCACTACCACTGTCACTGCCATAAGACGACGCATCATGGCATCCTCCGATGTTTCAAATCTGAGTAAGGTGGATAACAGTTCGTCGAGAATCGCATTGGAGATCAGCAAGGTATCGGCGCCCGTCGAGGACTCTAAACACGGCCTTTTCAGCCTGAGAACCTAGAATAGCCAGAGCTGAGATGAAGATGTTGGTGTCAAAGACGACTCTCACCGGGCAGCCAGGTCCTTGCGCAGGTCCAGCTCGGTCACGATTCTTTTTCTGCTGACGGTTTTGCCTTCTTCCCGTGCGATCTCATCGAGCTCTTAAGTACTACCACACTCCCGATCGCCAAGCCACTGGCCCCTTCCGACCGGGGCCTGTCCCAGTCTTCGCTCCGATGTAGGGGCGCTGCGTGCTGAGCCCGCCTTTCTGATCTGTTGACCGAGGCGGCGGAAGAGAGAAGCGGGGGTCTATCAAATCACGGGTGAATGACCGTCAGGCCGAGGACCTGCTCGAAGGGATCATAATCCCGGTCGTTATGAAGCAGCGCATGGCCGTTTCGGAGACAGAATGTCGCGATCAAGCAGTCGCTGGTTCGCCGAACCGTACGACCTTGCACTCGAAGCCTTCGATAGTTCCTGGCGGAATCAACGGCCAACTCGATGCCGCCGGTCGAGAACACTTCGCACTTGAGTAACTCTCGTTGAACGGCCTGAAAGTTGTCGTCATCCTTCACCCCTTGAAGGACTTCGCAGAGTATCAGGTCGGTCACACCCAGGCGCTCGATTAACAGATTTGCATCAAGCCACCCTGCCTGGGGCGTGGCAACGCCCCGCAGATAGTCAACCCAGACCGTCGTATCGACGATGATCACGACGCAGTCCGGACCCGACCTGCGCGCATCTCGCCGAGATTGCCCTCCCAGGCCACTTTGCCGCGGAGCCGCCGAATGCCGGCCTGTCCTTTGACATCAATCAACAATCGCAAGCCGGCTTCGACCGCTGCCCGTTTGGTCCTGGCCCCGGAAGCCCGCATGGCCTGCTCGATGAGGCAATCATCAATGACAATATTGGTGCGCACCGAAACCTCCTTTCCGATTCATGTGTATATTTCACAGAATTATACACATCTCTACAGCCTTCCGCAACAGGGAAACTAGCGCCTTTGTAGATGAGACACCCGAAGGCGGAGATTCGTCTAACGGCGCGGGGACCGGCTACGTTCCTGCTCTGATGAGTTTGCGGCGGCGGAAGAGATCAGAGGGAGGGGTTACGGCTTAAACTCTCGTGCGCCATGAAGAACGG
Source organism: uncultured Nitrospirales bacterium (assembly GCA_964542245.1). Classification (GTDB taxonomy): domain Bacteria; phylum Nitrospirota; class Nitrospiria; order Nitrospirales; family NS-4; genus CAZITU01. Next base: position 9,412 of record CAZITU010000052.1, read on the forward strand.
CGAGCACATGAACTTCCTGTTCATGAATCTCATAGAGCAAGCGGTGAACGCTTCTTCCAGAGAGGCAAGAGCCGCTTGGAGGGAATCTCCGGCGATGTAGGCGACTATCTCGTCAGGGTCGGTCCGTGCGCCTGGGATCCAGATACTGCGCGCGGCCGCTCTGCCACTTGGCCCTCAGCTCGTGCTTGACCTCCTCGTGGCTGAGCTTCTTACCGGCCGCAATCTCCTCGCGCCCGCGCTCGACCGCCTGCAAGACGTACAGGTGATATTGCAGATCGTCCAACGTGCAGTTATCGGGAAGCTTTTTCAGCAGGTCCTGGACTGCTTGCTTGGTATTCATCGTGAGGGGCTCCTCATCGCCTTGGAGAATTCGAGGACTTGCAAGGCCTGCTCACGAGTCACGGTGGGAAAGTTCTCCAGAAACTCATCCAGCGTCAGGAAGGCTTCCAGGTTGCTGATGAGCGCGTCCACGGGCACCCGCGTGCCGCGGAACACAGGCGCGCCGCTCAGAATCTCCGGATCAATCGTGACCAGGAGGTCCTTGAGTTCCTTCTCTCCAATAACGAGCGTCATAACAGCAGAAATGTATGCCAGCCTGATCGGCAAAGCAATCCGCAGGGGACAGGCCCCCTTCCAACTGGGGCCTGTCCCCGTCTTCGATCCGCTGTAGGGGCGCCGCGTGCTGCGCTCGGATTTCTGATTTGGCGGCGGCGGAAGAGAGAAGCAGGAGGTTCGGGTCTAGGAAAGCGGCAGCTTGACTTCGGTCTGCTGGCCGGTGGCTTCGTTCAGCATGACGAATTGGCCGCCGTCTTCCTGGGCAAGTTGCGCATTGGCATTGAGCAATTCAATGCCATACACGGTTCCATCGGGGGCCAGATCCACATTCAGTTCATCACTGACACGAACGGTCTTCACCTGGGCCGCCTTGGGGTGCAGCCGGATGTACGCAATGTTGTGTCGAGGATCATAGGTCAGCTTCATCGCGAAAGACGGCCTGCCCTTTTCTTCGCCTGCCCTACTTTCTCTTTCTCTATGGCGTATTCGACCGAGCGCGGATTCTCGGTCCTCTGGGAGGCGTCCAGAATCTCGATCCCAACGATGTTACCCGCCTTATCGTAGTCCAGAATCACGCCGGGCTTGTCCTCGTCGCTCTCCTCGACCGGCGCGTCACGCAACAGGATGTACAGAACATCCACTTCCGGGTCATAGGTAACTTTCAAGGCTGCCTCCAAAATTTCCGGAATTGCTTGGTCTGATACACGGTAACCACGACAGCGGGATCCATGTCGTCCACCACGATAGCACGCAACAGGACCATCTTGCCATCCCCGGGATCCACTTGTGACTGGTAGACGTGCCTGCCGCCCTGTTCCGGAATCACTTGCTGGGGAGTGTTCAAGACAGGATCAAGCCGAGCCAGGGGAATTCCCCGTCTCTCCAACCGGCGCCGTGCGTGGTGCGATAGCTTGAATCTCACAACAATCGCTCGAAAGCCGTTGCCCCAGAGAACCGCTCTTTTTGTTGAGACACCCGAAGGCAGGGATTCGTCTAACGGCGCGGGGACTGGCCCCCTTCCGACCGGGGCCTGTCCGCGTCTCGGCAGCGGAGAGGATCGGCTACGTTTCTGCTCTAGAGTTGACCGCGGCGGAAGCGTTCAGGCAGGAGGGAAGAGAATTTTCCAATAGCCGTTCAGGCGATCGGTGGCGCCTTCGAGCGTCGCCTCATGCAAACGTAGATCTGTCGCCATGGTGTTATACGTTGCCGTCCATGAGCCCGGCGGAAGCTCAATCCGAGCGGGAATGCCATGGCTCTGTCTCGACGTGAAAATTGCGCTTACAGCATCCTTGACCGCAGGTGGGTCTGGAAGGCCAACATCCATCAGCAGCATAATATCGGCCAGATCCTTTACTCTGGTGTTGATTCTGTCATCAAACGGGCGAGTGAAAGCATGCACCTTTTCCGCCAGGTGCTGTGCGCGTGAAGTAGCCCGAATGCTAGGAGGTGGAATACCTGCAAACGAAAGGAGATCGCTGCCCGTGAGATCCTCAAAGGGAGGGACCAAGGGATCACCCAGCCCTATATCAACCTTGATCGTTTCGAACCGGCGCCCAGCCAAGCGAGCTTCCACAGTGAACCGATAGGACTTCACTCCCTGCGTCGGCAGTTCTTGTTCCGCGCCCTCAGCAACGACAAACGCAAACCCTTCACCCCCCTCTCCTAGCAAATCGTCGCGCAATTTCTGTGCGATTTCTGCGGCAGACAATTCTCGCCTGCCGAAGTAGCCCAGATCCACGCCGAGATCCAAATCCTTGGTCATACGAGCGCGCATGCCCAACCTCAATTCAAGGGCAAATCCTCCTTTTACGATCCACGGCCTATCCACCTTCTTTTGCAGCCGTACCATGTACCGTTCAAAGACCAAGCGTTTGCGCATGCGGATAAGCGGTTCCCCGGTCTCCCGCTCACGTTGTCTGAGCCTCTCTTCCAACGCTTGACGAAAGGCATCTGGCGTTTCGTACCGCATTACGCTTCTCTTACGGCCAATTGGAGTGTGACCTGGGTGGATGGATCAATTCCTTCAGGCATCTTCGCCAGAGTGTGGAGCAACGCCCTTTTCTCCACTAGGCCTTTTCGGGTCGCATCTTTTACCACTGCAGTCAGTCTCTCCGGATCCAGATGTTCTCGCGCCAGATCGAGTACGGTCCGAAGAGGCGTGGTCACGCGGCAGCCCTCGCGCGTCTCCACATCTTTCTCATCAAGTAGTGCTTTGTGCAGGGCTACGCCGGCGGCTGATTTTTTGCGGAAACCAGGCGGCACGGTCAGGTGTGTCTTCGAAGGGAGGACATCACCGAGATCATAGAGCGCAGCGGCTGATTCATATGAGATTGCTCCTTTCTTCCGACTCCACAGCCACCAACGAATGAGATCTTCATGCGCTGTTGAAGGAAAGCGTTTCAAGCGGTAGATACCACGCTCTACGCGAATCCAATTCCCCTGTTTGACGTGGAAATGCTGATGAGCAGTGGTATAGCCCAACGCCGAGGCGTCTGCCGAGGTGAAATAGCCTCCTTGTCTTTCGGCTAGCGCATACAGGCGGTCGGGCCTGTTTTCTTTTCTATTCATGCAAGAATACTAAATTAAATTTAGTAAATTTGCAAGTACAAATTGTATATATGCACTAAAGCTAAATTTTATTAAATATTTATGTTGTCTAACGGCTTGGTGACCGGCTACGTTTCTGCTCTAGAGTTGGCGGCGGCGGAAGCGATCAGCGGAGAAGATGAAGGAGGAATAGAGGCGTGAAAGACGCGGTCGATTACGAAATGCCGTTGGCCACGGGGACAGATACCTCTTCTTAGGATTCTCAGTAGGAACTAGGATTCAACGGTTAGAAGCCTCTTACCCTCGAGCCAACTCTTAAGTTCATTACAGAACAAGTGAATGACCTTTTCCTCTAACTGACTTCTTCCTTCCTTCTGGGCAAATCCACTGTATTCGTTGGCGGTAACAATAAAATACAAATAGCACTGAATATCAGATCGCCAGACATCATAGAGAGATTTAACCAGCCTCGAAACGTCTGTCAGGCGAATAACCTTCTTGCCTTCTTCGGGTTTACGGATCAAGAACTCCAAACTCGAAACTACGTTCTCCCGCTTCGAGAGCCTCTTGCTTTCCCTGAATGGCTCCAGCTTGTTTACTGAGAGAAATACTCGCCCTATGATGTCTGAGTCATTAAGATTTGCCTGAGAGAAGGCCCTCACCTCTCGATACGGGACCGCAATGCCTTGCTTGTAGAACCTCTCCGAGAAACTGTGCTTAATCTCAGGCGTAGCCTTGTTCTTCAGAAGCCATAGGATTTCATTGAAGAAGCGATCAGGCGGGAGGGCTTTCAAGTCATCGCCAAACATTCTGTGATATTGCAGACCTGCTGACGATGACTTTCGTGGAGTACACAGTTTCTCTTGCAGAATCTCGTTAAACTTCAAATAGCTGGGGTGGGTTTTCCAGACCGAAAACCCTCTCTTCGCCCTATTGATAATAACATCAAGATATACAATAGCCTCTTTGACCTCAGGAGTCGGTTCTTTGATTGCTTTCAAGTCAATGAACGCCTTCTGAAATACGTCCCAGAGCCAGATCTCGTTACAAATAAAACCATTTTCGTAAACATAACGAGTGTAATGAAAATATTGCAATCTGAATTTCTCTTCGTAAAGACCACTCAAGAATGGTTTTAATCTAATGATGCTATCCAAGGATTTGGCCAAGCATGCATTGAAGTACTTGATGCTGTGATGATAATAGAGCCATTTGTATAGCTTATAGCGCTCTAAGAGGAAATCTTCTACCGGGCTGATACTAGAATCTGTCGGGGCAATGATGAGCCTTTCCCCATCATCGTCATTAACAATGTCGAAACGTATCGACTCAATTAGACGATCTACATCGTAATGCCCAAATCCAATACCGCTGTTATAGCCATCGCGCCTAAGGTAGTCTCCCCGATCTACATCAATGTCTGAGTCAACTAAGTCTGAAAGAAGACGCAAAACACTACCGTCTGGAAGCTGTTTCTTATATTTGCTTCGATAAACACTTTGGAGAGCCTGTAAGTAGAACTGGTCTTCAACACTTTGAAAGACCTCCTTCAAGCCACCAAGCCCGGTAGTGATAATTTTGTAGCCTATGTACTCGTGAAGTTTGCAGCCGAGGTCCTGATATTCCCTAAAGTCTTCCTTGCCCAGCAACTCTTCGACGAATGGTTCTAAGGCCTCTTCTCCGAGATGTGAAAAAGGCAGGTGGCCTATGTCATGGAGTAAAGCAACCAGCCGAATGAGCTGTGCCATAAAGTTAGCCAAGTCTCTCAATTCACACTTTGAGAGCTTAGCAAATCCTTCATGTGGAACATTACAATGAGTCGTGAGTTCCTTATAGGTTTTCTCTGGGAGCACAGCTTGGAGGGAAGAACAATAGCCAGATAGAAACTTTCTCAGAGTCTCTTCCTGAGAGTGCTCAACTATAGCATTCATGACTCGACCAGCTAAATGGCACACGCCAATAGAGTGCTCAAATCTAGTCCCGCGGAGAGCAGGATATGTGTAAAAGGCAAGACCATTCTGGGTAATGAAGCGGAGTCTTTGAAATATGGACGTCTCGATAACCCTTCTTTCAAGCTCTGTGAGCTCTACATAGCCATAAATGGGATCCTTAATTAAGACGCTTAAGTCTAATGAGAACGCCATTTAGACTCTCCTCTTTTCACCGAAAAACGATCTAAGGACAGATGAAATGGATCAGACACTCCCCGAGGCCCCATTCGCAGAATTTACCTAATAGGAAGTGGGCGGCCGCGTCATCGCGGCCGCCCCGATCTTGTTGCGTTAGGCCGATTGAAGGGCCTTCTCCTCGTCTTTGGCGGAACTCGTTTCGAGCAGTTTCTCGAGCTGGTACTGGTACTGCTTGATGCCTTGCAGGCGAAGCATCCGGTTGAAGTAGAGCTCGCCCCACTCCTCGACGAAGTCCGTGCCTTTCGTCTTGGAGTAGAATTCCGCAATGGCTGCGAGGGAGACATCCACGAGATACTGCTTGAGCTTTCTCTGTGCCTGCTGCGACATCGTACCGAGCCCCCGCAGTTCAATGTACCGAGGGCTCTTGAGGTTCACACGGACAATCGGCAAATCCACCTCTTCCCCGGCTTTCTCGAACTGAAACACCGCCGGAAGCTTTTGGTCGCCCAACTCCTCAATGCGGATGTCACAGTCCGCAATCCGCGGCTGGTTCTTGGAGAGGCTGATCTCCTTCGAGCCGCAACCGTCACCTCGCCCGCTGGTCGCGCAAGTCTCAGCGCAAGCCTTCGGTGTGAAGCCGGCATCGGCAAGCCATCGCTTTCCGCAGGCACCACACTCCCACCGATGCCGACGCGTCGGCATCAGTGGCTTGCCGTTCTTGGTTTTGCGCGTGCCACCAGGGATGTCACCCTCTTTGAATGGGGACTTATTCACCCCCTTCAGGGCGCAATTTACCTCCTCCGCCGCCTCTCGAACAGCCTCACACGTCGCCTCATCAATCGACGTTCTTGTCGCGTTGTACCATGCCCGATGCAGATGCTTTAAGACCTCATAGAGATACCGCCGCAATGCCTCAACAGACTCGGCTCCTGGTCCAGTCGCAAGTGTCGTCTTGTTGTTGCGGAGGGCCTCCTTTAAAGGCATCGCGTTTATGCGGGCGTAGCCGCAAATCGTGTTGCAGAAAGCCCCGATGGAGCTGGCGTGTTCGAGCCCCACAAACGTGAGAAACGGCAGCGTGCGGCTGCTTTGCGTCCCTTCAGTGTTCGGAGCGTAGGGGAGAGCACCGGCGATCTCCAGCAGAAGTGCCGGCCGGTCTAGATTCTGCATCTGCTCGTTTGAACCACGGCCTACCACGCGGAAGTCCATCTCAAGAATGCCCGGGAGATCATTCGGCGGAGGAACACTATGAGTTTCTTTGGTTGTCTGGTCATAGATCGTTATCGGTTTATCTGAGCGGCCCTGGGCCTCCGTAAGCCAGCGCTTATCGGGATGCTCCCAATGGCGTACCGCGAGTCGCCGCTGGCTTTTCATGGTTTCAGGCACGTTCCCAATAAGAGATACTGTCAAGCTGTGAGACGCGTGACTGAGCCATTCTCTGCAGTATGAGAGCCGCTCGATCATCGTCTCGTGACAGATCTCGACACCGGGGAGAAGATTGACCAACTCCACCTTGGTCCCCATCTCTTTCGCGTCAGCAACCGTCCATTCCGTTGCCACAGCACCACGGTTATGCAGTTTGAACTCGTACTTGCGCCACACTGTGTCAGGATCACCATCGCGGGGAAGAACGAAGCCGGCTGGGATCTGACGGCCGAGAACTTCACTGTGCTCGTCGAGGCCTTCTGTAACCCGTCCCGTCGTTGTGGCAACCAAGACCTTGCCTGCAACAGAGAGATAGGTCTTCGTGCCAACGCCGTTGCGGCCCGCACGATCAGTTTCATGGTGGCTTTCAGAGTCAGCAAAAGCGGCGCAGAAGCGGTTCAGGAACTCTGCATGCGTCAACCCGGAACCGTTGTCTTCGCAGATGATCCGCTTCGGAACCAAATAGTGCCGCCCCTTGTCGAGATGGCTTTTTTCGATGTCGATGATGAGGGCAACCTCGGTGGCGTTATCTCTAGCATTCTCGGTAAGCTCCAGAACGACAGCCAGGATTCCCGGGCTTGACTCCATAGCATACTGGCGCGCCTGCATGGGGTTGACCGGATTTTGACCGAGGGGAACGACTGCAGGAAGGTGGGACGCGGACGTAGTCTTTGCGGGCATTGTATCCTCCTTCGCCTAGGTCCCGGATCTTCCACCAGGCCTTCGGCTCTTCGCCGCTTCCGCCTATGCTGTAATGCCGGTCAGGCACAATGCCCGCCTAGCATCAAGAGGCAGTCGCAGCAGGTTATGTTCTGAATTATACTCCGACCTTTGGGGATGTCAAGGTAGCGGGTGGCACCGAATGGGACCCTGGCGGAGCGGAATGGCCTACAGCCGAGTCTGCGGGGCTGCGACGGCGAAAGGCCAAGAGCACGTCAGGGTGATTCGGTGACAGGACCCGCCACATTGAAGACCCACAACGAAGAGGGCGGGATGAATCCCGCCCCTTCTATGAGCGTGCGCCTGTCAACCGCATTGAATCTGCATTTCC
>CAZITU010000053.1:0-17016 GCA_964542245.1 uncultured Nitrospirales bacterium
AGAAGGCGCAGTTCCGGTTACAGCCCTCGGCGATCTTGACATAGGCGGAGTGCGCGCGGCCGAGCCGGAGCCTCGGCGTGAGCTCATCGTAGAGGTAAGGGGGCGGGGCCATCCACACCCGCCGGGTCTTACCGTCCGGGGCAAGCAGGGTCCGGCAGATCTCGGCGATGCGGCCGGTCTCGCCGGTCCCGACCACGCCGTCCAGCTCCGGGAGGTCCTTCAGCAATTCGGCTTGGTAGCGTTGGGAGAGGCACCCGGCCGCGATCAGGACCTTGCAGGCGCCGGTCTTCTTCAGCCGGCCGAACTCGATGATGGCGTTGATGGATTCTTGCTTGGCCTCCTCGATGAACCCGCATGTATTGATGATGACGACCTCCGCGCGCGCGGGGTCGGTCGTGAGCGCGAACCCATTTTCGGCCAGTGAGCCCAGCATAATTTCGGCATCCACCTGGTTCTTGGAGCAGCCGAGGTTGACGAACCCGATCGTGATCTTCCGGCTTTCGGCAACGGCCAGATGAGAAGTGTGTGGCGTCATGGCGTGGTCAGTGTATGAGACGATGGAAAATTCTGTCAACATTTCTCTTGACTCAAAGGGCTCATTTTGGTAGATTATACGCACAATTCTACATAAACAAAGCCTGCGTCCTGCCGGCTTCATTCATCGTCCAGCCGTTCTATCTGATGTAACACAATGACGCGGTGAACTGCGTAGAGAGGAGGATATGACCAGATCAAGAGGAGTGATTCAGTGCTTTCTGATCATATCGGCGCTAACGCTGCCGGCATGCTCCATCGTCCCGAAAGGGTATGGAGACTATGATGCCGGTTACAAGGAATGGGGATTGGCCTCGTGGTACGGCGAGGAGTTTCACGGCCGCCTGACCGCGAGCGGGGACATCTACGACCAGCACAAGATGACCTCGGCGCATCGGGTTCTGCCGCTGGGGTCGTTGGTCCGAGTCACGAACGCCGAGAATGGACGGGATGTCGAGGTGCTAGTCAATGATCGCGGCCCGTTCGTGGACGGACGGATCATTGACCTTTCTTATGCGGCCGCGGAGCGCCTCGGCATGGTCCAGTCCGGCACCTCGCCGGTTTGGCTCCAAGTCATCAGGATGGGGAGCGGCTCCGCACGAGAGGGTAATGGGAAAAGAGAGGGGAGAACCCACGTCTTCACCACCGTCCTCAAGACGGACGTGGGTTCGCACTATGGGGATGCTTGGATCGTCCCGGTCGGCACCGAGATGAACTGGCTGAGCCGGCGCTCGATTGACGCCAACCGAGATGAGCGGCGGTTTCGGCGGTTGCTCCAGGAAATCCCGGATGATGCCCCTCACCCTGTCCCCCTCCCAGACGGTGAAAGGAGGGGGTGAGGGGGTTGCGTTTGACAGCCGATTAGTCCAGCCTATACACTAGCTTCCTGTTAAAGAATTTCCCTTCACCTTACTCCTCCCCTCGAAGCGGGATGGGGAAGTACCTTATACTCCACCCCTCCCGATGCGGAGAGTGGTGTGGGTGAGGGCAAGCAAGTTGTGCATGGAGGATTCCAGAATGGGGAAGAAGTCACCGGTTGAGGCCGACATCGCGCGGATGAAAAGGAAAGTCTCCGAACGTAAGAAAACTGCTGAGAATGCCGAAGGCGATGCAGGCCTGCGCTCTCTGCACAAACGCTTGAAACGCGCTCAACGCAAGAAGCGGACCCTGGCGATGCGGTTGGCGCATGCCCGGGGTAAGAAGAAAGAAGCCAAACCGGCAGCCGCTACAGGATGATGGGCCGGCATGAGAATGAGAGAACGGACCGGTAACGAGGGAAACCATGGCTGACGAGATCAAGACGGCAGAGAAAGCCGACAACGCAGAGAAACCGAAGATAGAGACGGCCACGAAGCCTGCGGATGGGGCTTCGGCGATGCCCGACGGGTCCGAGAAGTCCGACTTTATGCCGTCAGGGCCTGCGGCCGAGGTTGAAGCTCCCGTCGAAGGCGCGGTCGAGACCCCGACCCCCGAAGAAAAGCCTGAGGAGAAGGTTAAGGACGAGGTCGAGATCCAGATTGATCTCCTGAAGGACAGGGATTGGTTCCGTCGGAAAGATGCCGCGATCACCCTGGGAGAGATGGGCGACGAGCGGGCGATCGGGCCCCTCATCATCGCGTTACGAGACGCCGAATGGAACGTCCGCGAGGCCGCGGAGGAATCGCTCGCTCAGATCGGATCACCCGCGGTCGAGCCGCTGATCAAGGCCCTGCGGGAATATCAGATCCGGAACTATGTCATTAAGGTGCTGGGGAAGATCAAGGACGAACGGGTGCTGGACCCGCTCATGGCCCAGATCCGCAATGAAGAATTCAAGGACGTCGCGACCAAGGCGCTGGTGGATGTGGGCCTCCCCGCCGTGGAGCGGCTCATGGCGGTGTTGAACGACAAGGACAATAACGTCCGCAAGCATGCCGTGCTGGCGCTCGGCGAAATCGGCATCCCGGAGGCCGTGGAACCGTTGATCGAGGCTACGAAGGATGAAGACTGGCAGGTTCGCATGGCGGCGATCGCGGGACTCGACCTGATCGGTGATGAGCGGGGCAAGCCCGCCGTCAAAGCCCTCGTCAAAGATCCGGACTTCGCCGTTCAGATGCGTGCGGAACGGATCATGTGGTCCTGGAAGAAGAAGGGGAAGCAGGTCAAAGACGAGGAGGAAGAGGAGCGAACCGGTACAGCCTAGCGCATCAGGAGCGCGTCCAACTCCTTGACCGTGCCTTCGAGTTTAGGCCGGACCCCCGGCTTCACGGCCTTCACCTCGGTCGTGATCTCCGAGACCTTCCCAAGCAGCCCTTCGAGTTTCTTTTGAAGGTCTTCGTCGGCGGCCGCTTTTGCCTGGGACAGACTTGTCGTCGCCTCCTCTAAGCCGGAAGCCGCCTTGCCGTAATTCTTGTCGAGCAGATCCGATTTTGCCTGCACCAGCCGTTCTTTCGCATTCACCAAGTTCATGCGCACGGTTATGTCGCGTTCAAAGGAAGAGGTCTTGGCGACCATTTCACCCCCGATGTGTCGGGCCTTTGTGAGGAAGGATTCCACCCCCTGCCGGCCGGCGTAAATTCCGCACGCGAACGCTAATCCCATAGCAGTGATGAACCCCAGGAGCTTGAGCATTTAGTCTTTCCCTTTCCCTTTACGGCCGGCGGTCAGGGCCATAGCCAGGGCTAAACCGATGTGCATGGCGGCATCTTAACAGGAGGGGCGAAGAAATTGACAGGGGGGGACAAATATGCGAGCGTTTAGTCATGTATGAGAAGTTTTTCGGGTTTACCGAGCCCCCGTTTAAACAAACCCCCGATCCTCAGTTTTTCTATCCGAGTCACAAGCACGAAGATGCCTTTTCCCTGATCCTCCATGGCATCACCTATCGAAAGGGATTCATCGTCATCACCGGCGAGGTGGGGACCGGCAAGACGACCCTGAGCCGGCGCCTCCTGGAGGCCCTCGATCCGAGCGTCAGGACCGCCTTGATTCTGAATCCCGGCCTGACCACCATCGAACTCCTCCAGTCGGTCAACCAGGAGTTCGGGATCGGCAACGCGAGCGCGTCCAAGAAGGAACTGGTGGACGAGCTGACCCGGTTCCTGCTGGACAATCTGAAAGCCGGCGGCAGCGCCGTCCTCCTGATTGACGAGGCTCAGAACCTCTCGGTCGAGTGCCTGGAAGAAATCCGCCTCCTCTCCAACCTCGAGACGGCCAAGGAGAAGCTGTTGCAGATCGTCCTGCTGGGCCAGCCGGAATTGGGTGACAAGCTTCGGCTGAATGAGTTGCGCCAGCTCGCCCAGCGGATTGCACTCCACAATCACCTGCTGCCTCTCGATCTCGAGGAGACCCGCATGTACATCGCTTCTCGATTGAGCGTGGTCGGGTGGAAGGACCGGGTCCTCTTCACGACGAGCGCGGTGGAGCGAGTGTATGCCCTCTCTGGTGGAATTCCCCGGCTGATTAATACGCTTTGCGACAAGGCCCTCTACGCCGCCTATGCCAAGGAGACCAAGGTCATCGGGGATGTTCTGATTGAAGAAGCCGTCAGTGCGGTGAAGAGCGCGCCGTGGGTGATGCCCCGAACCACGCCGCTGGCGGAACCGCCCGGTCTGGACCGGCAGCCTCCTCGGATAGATACTGAGGCGACCGTTCGGATCCGTCCTTCGACACCGTATGTGCCGGATCGGAAACGGCCGAGGGTCCGGGTGACGCCCTTCTGGGTGGGACTCGTATGCTTCCTGGTGGTGGGAATCGCCGGGGCGTTCTACTGGCTTGTCCCAACCTGGGTGAAGGTCAATGAGAACCTGACTGGAACAGGCAAGCCACCTCCGCCGGTGACCCTTGGAAGTGAGCTTGCCGGCCCCGGCCGCTCCGGGTCGGCGTCCGCCCCGGCGGCAATCTTGGCTCCACAGTCTGGGACCGCCCAACAATCACTCCGACCGGCGTCACCGACCCAGCCGCGTGTTCCGGAGCCTGCTCCAGTTCCTCAGGCGCAGCCCGCTCCTCCTGTGGTGAGCCCGTCGGGTTCGACCGCTCCGCTTCCCCCGGCGACTACTCCGGAGACGGGCAGCTCCCGCGCGTTCACGGTCGTTGGCGTGAAAGAGGCCCGGCCCGCAGCGATGCTTGCCCTCCTGCAACGCTGGGGACGTTTCCGATCCGCGCCGACCAAGGCGCTGCTGAACCGCGATCCCAACAGCTTAGTCCGGGAGTCCGGGCTCCAATCGTCCACGCTGCCTGTCGAACTCCGGATGCTGGAGCGGCTCGATTATCCTTGCCTGGTTGAGTGGAGGGACGAGCCGAGCGGCAAGGTGCATGCCGTCGTGCTTGTGAGTCTCAGTCCGACCGAGGTGACGATCCTCGATCCTCTTGTGGGTCGGCGGGTTGTGGACCGTGCTCAGTTCCCGCGGCATGTGAAGGGGGAGGCCCTTGTTCTTTGGAAAGCCTTGCCCGGGATCAAGGTTCTCCTCAAGCCGAAGAGAGGCAAGGATCCTTTGGTTGCTGAGCTGCAACGCGTGCTCGAGAAAGAAGGTCTGTTCGAAGGTGCCGTGAACGGCGTGTACAATCCGGCGACGCGTGCGGCCTTGATCAGACTCCAGTCCGAGTTCGGTTTGAAAGAAACGGGCATCTTTGGCGTCCAAAGTTACATGGTGCTCTCCAAACTGGTGCTAGGGTCCGAGGTGCCGAGTTTGAAGGCCAAGCCTGACCCCGCCGAGAAACAAGGAACATGATCCCGCTGAGGGACGAGAACCCCACGACGCTGGCGCCGGTCGTCACGGTCATCCTCATCGTTTTGAACAGTCTCGTGTATCTCTATCAAGCGTCGCTGGGACCCACCGAAACGCGGTTCATCCTTTCCTACGCGGCGGTCCCGGCCGAATTGTTCCACAAGGGGGCGGTGGTGGGAGACCCGCTGGTGCCCACGGGGCTGACGGTGTTGACCTCGATGTTCCTGCACGGAGGATTCCTCCACCTCGGCGGCAACATGCTCTACCTCTGGATCTTCGGCAACAATATCGAGGATGTGATGGGTCACGGGCGCTTCCTCGTGTTCTACTTTCTATCCGGCTTGGCGGCCGTGTTCGCGCACGCCGTGACGGCGCCGGAGTCCACGGTGCCGATGATCGGTGCGAGCGGCGCCATTTCGGGAGTGCTGGGGGCCTATCTCCTGTTGTTTCCCAAGGCGCGCGTTCAGGTGCTGGTCCTGGCTGGCTTCTTTACCCGCATCGTGCCCGTGCCGGCGGTGGTGGTCCTGGGGTTCTGGATTGTCGTGCAAGTTCTGAACGGGGCCTTCAGTTTGGGCGGCCCAGGCGGCGGAGTGGCTTGGTTCGCGCACGTCGGTGGATTTATTGCGGGCCTTGCGCTGATTAAGGTATTCCAGCGGCCCGTCCGACCGTGACGGCTGTGGTAGCGTGGCAAGCGCCTGTGGTAAAATTCAATCGTCCTTTGATGGATTGTTGGAAGAGGAGGAGGGTATGCAAGCTGGGCTTATTGGATTTCTAGGGCTTGTCATCGGTCTTGTAGTAGGAATCCCCCCCGCGGGCGCCTCCGACCTGAACCTCAGCGGGAAGATGACCCTGTTCGTGGCCGGTCGGGAGCAGGCGATGTTTGAGAAGGCCGCCGTCAAATTTGAGAAGCAGTTCCCCAAGGTGCGGGTCAGGTTTGCGGAGACGGACGGCGGCAAACCGTTGGCCGTATTAGCCGAGGGTACGGCGGACGTGGCCGTCCTGGGGCGGATGTTGACTCCCGAGGAGAAAGAGTTCACGGGCACGATCGTCGGCTGGGAGGGCATTGCCGTCATGGTGAACGCCTCCAACCGTGTGATGGATGCCAACCTTATGCAGATCAGCGACATCTTCACCGGCAAGGCTAAGACCTGGGACGAACTGGGCGGCCTTGAAGCCAAAATCACGATCATCAACCGGGAAGAGGGCAAGGGCGTGCGGCCCTATTTCGAACAGCAACTGAATCTTGTCGGCAAGTTTGTGAACGGCAAGGGGGTTGTGGAGCCCGATAAAGAGGCGGTTCGGATCGTGTCGGGCAGCATGAACACCGTGACTTACATCAACCTCGGCACGGGCCTTTCGAACGTCAACGCGGGCGTCCCAGTCCGCCTGTTGTCGGTCAATAAGATCGAGCCGGAGCCCGCCAACGTGTCGTCGGGAACGTATCCGCTGCGACGGCCGATCGTCCTGGTGACAAAGGGCGCTCTCTCACCATCCGTCAAGGCCTTCCTTGACTTCATGGTCGGCAAGGAAGGCCAAAAGACCATCCAAGAAGAAGAGTTCGTCCCGATCCTCGTCACCAAATAGGCCGAAGGTAGGACACCGGGCATGGAAGATGAGACGGCCGGATCAGGCAAGGCACCAGACTCGCCGGCCCGACTGCGGCTAGGCGATCTCCTGGTTCGGCACGGGCTCATCACAGCCCAAGCCCTCGAGGATGCCCGCCTGGCCCAGCGCGGATCCGGCAAGCGGATCGGGGAAATTCTCGTGGAGCGGGGTCATCTTTCGGAGGTCCAGCTCACCCGTTTCCTTGCCGACCGTCTCAAGGTACCGTACCTGGATGTGTCTGCCTTGGCGTTCGGCACGGAGGAATTGAGTCTCCTTCCGGAAGCGTTGGCGCGTAAGTACACCGTTTTGCCGATACGCCGTGATGGCAAGCGGCTGGAAGTGGTGATGGCAACCCCGCAGGATCTCGACGCGATCCGCGATATCTCCTTCGCGACGGGGTGCAAGGTGTTTCCGGCCATTGGTGGCCGGTCCCTGATCGTGGAGACCATCGAACGTTTTTATTCCCGCCACCTCGAGGGAGCCGACGCGCTGATGGCGGCCGGCGTCGGGGATACGGCCGAGCCGCTCCTCGCGCAGCGCGCTTCCGAGCCCAGTGCGCTGGATGCCGATGCCGAGGATGCCCCGGTCATCCAATTGATGAACCTCATCATGCGTAAGGCGATTCAACTCAAAGCCAGCGACATTCATATCGAACCGGGCGCTCCAGAAGGGACCGTCCGATTCCGGATTGACGGCCTGCTGGCCGACCAGCTCAAGGTCCCGGTCGCGCTGCACCCGGCCCTGATCTCCAGGTTGAAGGTACTCGGCCGGCTCGACATCGCCGAGCGGCGATTGCCGCAAGACGGCTCGGTGCGGGTGAAGGTGGAGGGGCGCGAAGCGGACCTCCGGATCTCCACCATTCCGTTGCGCTCAGGCGAAAAGGCGGTGGTCCGGATTTTGGACACGTCGGGCGGAGGCTTAGAGCTTGAAGCCATCGGGCTTTCGCCTCAGGATCTGAAAAAGGTCGAAAGCCTCATCGGGCGCCACAAAGGGATGATCGTCGTCACGGGGCCGACCGGAAGCGGGAAGACCACGACCCTGTACGGCATTCTGAACCGGATCAAGTGCCCGACCATCAACATCGTCACGGTCGAGGATCCGATCGAATATCACTACCCGGGCCTCAATCAGATGCAGGTCAATGCGGAGGTCGGATTGACCTTCGCCACCGGGCTTCGCTCGATTCTCCGCCAGGACCCGGACGTCGTTCTGGTCGGCGAGATTCGAGACGCCGAGACGGCCGAGATCGCTTGCCGGGCGGCGCTCACCGGGCACCTGGTTTTCACCACACTGCATACGAACGATGCGCCGTCCACCATCATACGATTGCTCGACATCGGCATTCCCCGCTATCTCGTGGCGTCGGTCCTGGTCGGCATCATCGCCCAGCGATTGGTCCGGTGCGTGTGCCCGGACTGCAAAGTTCCCGCCCAGCCGGATCCCGGCCTGGTGGTCGGGTTGGGGCTCTCGGCCGCGAGCCTCACCGGCGGCCGGTACATGGCGGGGAAGGGCTGCGTCAAATGCCATGAAAGCGGGTTTAGGGGACGAACCGGCGTCTTTGAGATGCTGGTCATGGATTCGAAAATCCGAGACCTAATCCTGAAGGGGGCAACGGAGGAAGACCTGCGACTTGCCGCGCAGGAGTCGGGCACGCGCGGGTTGGTGGAAGACGGGCTTGAAAAAGCCAAGGCCGGGCTGACGACCCTCGATGAACTCGTGCGGGTGCTGGAGGTCGCCGAGCACGCGGCGACCAGTTGCCCGGGCTGCGGCCGCCCGCTTAATTCCGAATACCGGTTCTGCCCCTATTGCCGGACGGTCCGGCGTCGCGTCTGCACGGGCTGCGGGCGTGTTCTCCAGCCGGGCTGGGTGGCCTGCGTCTATTGCGGCCAGGAGCCGAAATAGGAACGGAATAACGGAGAGGAGGCATGCCCAAGACCGTCGCCCGACGCCGCGCCTCTCGAAAGATTGCGATCTGGAGACTGCAGGATCTTCTGGAGAACCCGATCAGAGACTTTGAGCCGTTGACGAAGGACCTCAATCGGCAGGCCCGGCGCTTCGAGGGACTTCGGGAGAACTTGTCATCGGATATGCCTGCCGAGGGGTTTGTCGAAGCGCTCCGACTGGCCGAGACGATTACGCGGTCCACCAGCACGCTCGGGGCGTATGCCTATCTCTGGTTTTCCGAGAACACGAAGCACCAGGGCGCGCGATCGTTCAAGGCCAAAGTCGAAGAACTTCAGGCGAGCCTGGCCAACCGCATGCTGTTCTTCGATCTCTGGTGGCAAAAGCTCGACGACGAGAACGCCGCGCGGTTGATGGCGGCGGCGGGCGACTATCGGTACCACCTGGAGTCCCTCCGCCGCTTCACGGCCCATACCCTGAGCGAGCCCGAGGAGAAGATCATCAACGTCAAGAGCGTGACCGGCCGTCAAGCGGTCGTGGGGCTGTACGATATCCTGACCAGCGGGCTGACCTACACGCTCAAGACCCATGGCCGGGTCAAACGACTGAACCGCGAAGAGTTGACGCACTACTTCCGCGATCCCGACGCACGCGTGCGGGAGGCGTCCTATCGCGAGCTCTATCGGGTTTTCGCCCACAATGCCGATGTGCTCGGCGAGATATACAAGACCCTGGCCCTGGACTGGAAACAGGAGCATTTGGGATTGCGCCATTACCGCTCGCCGATTGCGGTCCGCAACCTCATGAACGATGTGCCCGAGGATTCCGTGGAGGTCCTTCTGGGTGTCTGCGCCAAGAACGCCGACGTCTTCCAGAACTATTTCAAACTCAAAGCCCGGCTCTGCCGCATCAAGAAGATGAACCGGTACCACCTGTACGCTCCATTTCGAGAGACCCACAAACGCTATGCCTTTGGCGCGGCGTCAGAGATGGTCCTGGAGGCCTACCGCGGCTTCTCCCCGCGTCTGGCGGAACTGGCCGCTCGAGTGCTGGAGGAGCGCCACGTGGACGCCGCGATCCGTCCCGGCAAGATCGGCGGCGCGTACTGCTACAGCGTGATGCCGGGGTCTACGCCGTATGTCTTGCTCAATTTCAAAGGCGATGTCCGTGACGTCGCTACGCTGGCCCACGAACTCGGTCATGCCGTCCATGGGATGCTGGCGGCCGATCATTCGGTGTTCACCTTCCATGCGACGCTGCCGCTGGCCGAGACGGCCTCGGTGTTCGGCGAGCGCATCCTCTCGGATGCCCTGATGGCCAGTGAGCGCAATACGACCGTCAAGCAGAGCCTGCTGGTCAGGCAACTGGACGATGTGTACGCGACCGTCCTGCGCCAGGCCTATTTCGTGCGGTTCGAGAGGGAAGCGCATCGGATTCTGGGCGAGGGCGGTACGATGGATGACCTCTGCGGCGTGTATCTGGCCGAGCTGCGTCGGCAGTTTGGTCGCGCCGTCGCCGTGCCGGATGAGTTTCGGTGGGAGTGGCTGTCGATCCCCCATCTGTTCGCCAGCCCGTTCTATTGTTATGCGTACAGCTTCGGGAATCTTCTCGTCTTGGCGCTCTACGGGTTATACAGGACTCAGGGGGAGTCGTTCGTTCCGCGGTACTTGAACCTCCTGTCGGCGGGCGGGTCGCTGGCCCCGGAGGTGTTGCTCAAGGACCTCGGCGTGGACATGCGCTCGGAGGCCTTCTGGCAGACGGGGTTCGAGATGATCAAGGGTATGGTGCATGAGCTGGAGGCGACGGCGTGATTATCATGGCTGAACCTTCGAGGGTCCTGCCGCCAGTTCGCTGCCCAAGTGGGCATCCGCTCGCCACCCACTCACGTGGGTACCCGCCCGTCCGCTTCGGCTGCGAAGACTGGCCTCTAGGCGACGGGGGGTCCCCAATCGGCGTCGCCCGTTCTCAAGCTCAGCGATTCGGTTAGAAGACGATGATTCGCTTCGATAGCCTCGATCAGTATGTTGAGCAAGTTCGGTCGCGGTTTGAGGCGTGGCTCGGGCGGCTTGTGGAGGTGCCCACCGTCAGCATGGATCCGGCCCGCAAGGACGATGTTCGAAGAGGAGCGACCGTGGCGGCCGGATACCTGAGGGAGCTCGGCGCCGACGCGGCGATCGTCGAAACCGGCGGTCATCCGATGGTCGTCGGCGGATGGGTGCGCGACCCGGCGTGGCCGACGGTCGTGGTGTACAACCATCTGGACGTCCAGCCGGCCGACGAACGGGATCCTATGAGACCGGAGTGGACCCGCGCGCCGTTCAAATTTTCGGTTGAGGGCGACGCGTACTTTGGTCGGGGCACAACGGACGACAAAGGCCCTGCGCTGACCGCATTGCTGGCGGCTCACTATGCGGTTGAGCACGGAGCGCCGCTCAATATCCAGTTCGTCTGGGAACTCGAGGAAGAGATAGGGAGTCCCCATTTTGCGGCCGGGTTGGTAAAGGCTGCCCCCGTTCTCCGCAAGCCCGACTCGGTCGTGGTGTCGGATACGATCTGGCTGGCGGGCGGGTGCCCGGCGGCGCCGTACGGGTTGAGGGGCAATCTGGCCGCTCGCCTCATTCTGGAGACCGCCCGACGGGAAGCCCATTCCGGCTTGACCGGGGGTGTTGCCCGCAATCCGCTCACGGAGCTGGCCGCCGTGCTCGCGGCCTGCGTGGACGCGAAGACCGGCCGGGTCACGATCCCCGGCTTTTATCGCGCAGTTAAGCCGTTGGGGAGAAAGGAGCAGGCGCAGTTCCTGAAGTCGGGATTCCAGGTCAAGACCTTTGCCGCCGCGCATCAACTGACGAAAGTACGCACACGAGATCGTACTGAGGTCATGCGCCGCTTGTGGGCCGAGCCGACGTTCGAGGTTCATGGCATGGTCGGCGGCTATACGGGGCCTGGGGTCAAGACGTCCATCCCGCCCCGCGCCGAGGCGAAAGTCAGCATGCGACTGGTGCCCGATCAGGAACCGGCTGCCGTCTTTGCGATGTTCAAAAAGTACGTCCGTAGGCTGAACCCGGACGTCAAGGTTCAAGCGGACGGGATGCTGCGGCCTTACGTGGCGGATTTGGGCGGCCCCTATGCGGAGGCGGTGCGCAAAGCGCTGCGCTTCGGCTTCGGCAAGGAGCCGGCGTTCATCCGGGAGGGCGGGTCCATCGGCGCGGTGGTGTCGATGGCCCAACGCTGGAAGGCCCCTGTGATGTTTCTCGGTTTGAGCCTGCCGGAGCACGGGTACCATGCGCCCAACGAGCGCTTTGATTGGGGACAGGCGTCCGGGGGCATTAAAGCGTTCGTCAAATACTTCGACGAAATCAGCGTGCCTTCTCCGGCTACCCAATATAGACCACGCCGAGCAAATCTTTGAGATCAGTGTCGCTGGTGATGAGCTATGCCTTCTGGTCCCGGGCCGTCGCGTAAACGACCGCATCGGCCACGGCCAGACCATGGCGCAGGCTCAAATGTTCACATTCGGTCCTTTTTCTCTCTGATAGCCGCCTTCGACAACCCTTCCACGAAGTCCTTCAGGGGCTTCAGGGGGACTCCCGGCACCCAGGTGATGATGCCGCCCTTTTCCAGAACTTGAACCCGCTGGCGTGGGGTCAAACGGAGTTTTTCCCTGACCTCTTAGGGGATCACCACCTGATACTTCGGAGAGATCGTCGTTGTGGGCATGCCGAACCTCCTTCCCACGGATTCCTGATGGATCATTCTATCGTTTTACGATCCGATGGTCGAGGTGCTAGACACGCTGTGCCGAAGTAGTGAGGATCGGTCTCACGGAATGCTCTGCTGCTTCAGAAGGCTGACACAGGCGAGGATGCGGTGAGAGGGATGATAGTAATGGGGGTGTTTGTTTTCTCCGCCATAGGAGAACCCATGCACACCGCTGTAGGAGAGTCCATACACGCCCGGTGGCTTGTAAATCAACGAGATCCGTTTGTGTCTAGGATAAATACTGAAGGTTGTTCCCTTCATCTCCCTCTTTTCCCTCACGTGGGTGCCCGCTCAGAGAGCCATTTAAAATTCGAAAGTTAGATAGCTCCTGAGAGCCTCAGGCCATTCGGCACCGCTCTTGCTCCACACATCCACAAATGGTGGGTTAGTCCTGCTGTTAAGGGAAGCGTGTGCCCGATGCGAACTCAAGACATCGAAGGACAGTTTTGCAGCGATTGGAGGACGTGGGGCCGCTTTTTCGGCAGAGGACTCCAAGGGACGATCCCTCGCCTTGCTACTCTGGTACCCGAAACCATCAAGGGGGCGCTGAGTAGCATGAGATGGTCCATCGAAAGAGGAACGGCCTGGGGATTCGGGTCGGCTCTTCTGGTCCTTGGCGTGGTCGGCGCGATCTCCTATCAGAGCACGGCGAGGTTCGCCGAGGACGCTCGCTGGGTGACTCACACGCACGAGGTCATCGAAACGATCGAGGCGATTCTCTTCGCGGTACGGAATGCCGAAAGCGGGGTGCGCGGCTATGTCCTGGCGGGAGACGAGCGGTTCCTGGAGTTGTTCCAGGCGGAGAGTGAGGCGGTTGCGCGCAAGGTGCAGGATCTCCGCCAACTGACGGCCGATAACCCCGCGCAGCAACATCGGATGGCCGTCCTGATGCCCCTGATCGAAGAAAAGTTCTCCATGATGCGAAGGAAGATGGTGGAGTTACAACGACACGAGGGGATTGCGCCCGCCATGCGACAGTTCCGGACTGGCGAGGGGAAAAGAGTCATGGAACAAATCCGGACGGTGCTCCGCGAGATGCGCGACGCGGAACGGGAGTTGTTGGCGAGGCGCCAGGAGGAGACCCAACGAAGCGGTCGCCACACGAAAGCCATCATCGTCGCAGGCACCCTCCTGGCCTTCGTCCTGCTTCTGGTCGCAGGCGGTCTCATCCATCACCATCTCACCGAGCGCAAGCGAGCCGAGGAGAAGCTACGGCGTCTCCACGGGAAGCTTGAGCATCAGGCTGCGGCGCTTGAAGCCGCCAACAAGGAACTGGAGGCGTTCTCCTACTCTGTCTCGCACGACTTGCGTGCCCCTTTGCGCCACATTGATGGGTTTACGGACCTGCTCCGCAGGCACGCCGCCGCCTCGCTCGACGACAAGAGCCACCGGTATCTCAAGACCATCTCGGAGTCGGCCAAGCAGATGGGCGCGCTGATCGACGACCTGCTGGCCTTCTCGATGGTGGGAAGAACCGAGCTGCGGATGACGTCGGTGGATCTCAATCAAATCGTCAAGGGCGTGGTGGACGACCTGGCGCACGACTTAGATGGGCGACGCATCGCCTGGACGATCGGGACGCTGCCCGCGGTACATGGTGATCCGGCCTTGCTGCGCCAGGTGCTGGTCAACCTAATAGACAACGCTGTCAAGTACACCCGCACTCGCGAGGAGGCGCGCATCGAAATCGGCCTTGACGGCGGCGGCCCGTATGAAACCGTCTTGTTCATTCGCGATAACGGCGCCGGATTCGACATGCAGTACATCGACAAGCTCTTCGGTATCTTCCAACGTCTCCACAGCGCAGGCGAATTTGAAGGCACCGGCATCGGATTGGCCAATGTCCGGCGCATCATTCAACGCCATGGTGGTCGCACCTGGGCGGAGGGGATCGTGGACGGCGGGGCGACCTTCTACTTCTCGCTCCCCAAGATTGGAGGGACAGCACATGAGCGACTTCAGGCGGATTCTGCTGGCTGAAGACAATCCCAAAGATCAGGAACTGACGCTTTCGGCGCTCGATGAACACAACCTGGCAAACGAGGTAGTGGTCGTCGGCGACGGCGCCGAGGCGCTGGAGTATCTATATCGCCGGGGCAAGTATGCGATGCGCAACAACGGCGATCCTGCCGTCGTGTTGCTGGATCTGAAGATGCCCAAGGTGGACGGGCTGGAAGTCCTGAGAAAAATCAAATCCGATGAGACCATGAAGGTGATCCCGGTCGTGATCCTGACCTCCTCGCGAGAGGAGCGGGATCTCGTCGAGAGCTATAAGCTTGGCGCGAACGCCTACGTGGTCAAGCCGGTGGATTTCCAGCAGTTCATCGAGGCCGTCAAGCAACTCGGTGGATTCTGGGCGATCCTCAACGAGGCCCCTCCGAGAAGCGTAGCAAGCGTGAAGTGAAAGGATGGTGCGCACATGACACCAGCGGGTTCCGCATTGGAGGCTGAGCACCGTGAGGCGAACGGTCGAATGAGTTCCCCGATACGCATTCTCCATCTCGAAGACGAGCCGCATGAGACCGAGCTTGTGGACGCCATGCTTGCCGGTGAGGATCTCGCGTGCGAGATCGTCAGGGTGGAGACCCGCGCAGATTTCTTGGCCGCTCTGGAAAAGGGCGGATGGGACTTGGTCCTCTCCGACAACTCACTCCCTACGTTCAACGGCATGGACGCATTGGCGTTGACTCGGGAACAATACCCGGACCTGCCATTCATCTTCCTTTCAGGGACCATGGGCGAGGAAGTGGCGATTGACTCGCTACAGAGCGGTGCGACTGATTACGTCCTGAAGCACCGGTCAGCTCGCCTTATCCCGGGCGTACGACGGGCCTTGAAAGAAGCCCAGGAGCGAGCCGAACGGAAACGAGCGGAAGAGGCGCTGCAAAGAGTGAGTCGTCAAAACGAACTGATCTTAAGCTCGGCGGCCGAAGGAATCTATGGACTGGATCTTCAGGGTCGCACCATCTTTGTCAATCCGGCAGCGGCAAGAATGATTGGATGGGCGGTCGACGATCTTCTCGGCAAGTCTCTGCATGCCATTCTGCATCACTCAAAGCCAGATCGAACCCTCTATCCTCAGGAAGAGTGCCCGATCTACGCCACCTGTATGGACGGGGCGGTCCATCAAGTGGGGGATGAGGTGTTTTGGAGGAAGGACGGAACCTGCTTCCCTGTCGAGTACACCAGCACACCCATACGTGACGAACACGGAATGATCGTGGGCGCGGTCGTCACTTTCCGCGACGTCACCGAGCGCAAGAAGCTTGAGGAACAGCTTCGCCAGTCCCAAAAGATGGAAGCGATCGGCCAGCTCACGGGCGGCATTGCCCACGATTTCAATAATCTCCTCACGATCATCAACGGATACAGCGAGATGACGCTCCAACTCCTCAAGGCCGATGACCCCCTGCGGAGCAATGTCGAAGCCGTCAGACAGGCGGGGGAACGAGCCGCTTCGCTGACACGCCAGCTTCTCACCTTCAGCCGACGGCAAGTACTGGAACCCAAAGTTCTGGATCTGAACGCCGTCGTGACCAACATCGACAAGATGCTTCAGCGGCTAATCGGCGAAGACATTGACCTGGTGCCGAAGCTCCAGCCTGGATTAGGCCGCGTGAAGGTCGATCCGGGAGAGATCGAGCAGGTCATCATGAATCTGGCCGTCAACGCCAGAGACGCGATGCCGCAAGGGGGCAAACTCACCATCGCAACCAAGAATGTCGAACTAGACGAGAACTATACGAAGCGGCATGTCGGTATAAAGCCGGGCCCGTATGTGATGTTGGCGGTCAGCGATAACGGGTGCGGCATGGACAAGGCGACCCAGAAGCGCATCTTCGAGCCGTTCTTCACCACCAAGGAAAAGGGCAAGGGCACGGGGCTCGGCTTAGCGACGGTGTACGGAATCGTCAAGCAGAGCAGTGGCTCCATCTGGATGTACAGCGAGGTCGGCGGAGGGACGGTGTTCAAGATCTATTTGCCTATGATTCAGGGAGATGCGGAGGCAATTGCACCGAAAGCGGGCTTGGCCAAACCGCTCCGAGGTTCGGAGACCGTCCTCGTGGTGGAGGATCAAGCGGAGATCAGGCAACTGATCAGTAAAGTGCTGAAAGAGTGCGGATATGTCGTGCTGGAAGCAGGTCACGGAAAAGCCGCCTTCCGCATCAGCGGGCGGTACGAGGGGATGATCCACTTGATGATCACCGATCTGGTCATGCCGGTGATCAGCGGACGAGAGTTAAGGGATCGGCTGGCGTCGGCGCGTCCGAACATGAAAGTCCTGTTCATCTCCGGCTACACGGACGACGCGGTGCTCCGTCACGGGATCCTGGAAAAAGGCGTCGCGTTTATCCAGAAACCCTTCACGCCGGACTCGTTGCTGCGCAAGGTGCGCGAGGTGCTGGATGCGTCCACGGGAGGGTGATCTGTTAGGCGGGAGAACGGTAGTGCGGTCGGGCGAACCATTCGACCTATAGGTGACGCATGAAAATCCTGGTGGTTGACGACG
>CAZITU010000054.1:0-16655 GCA_964542245.1 uncultured Nitrospirales bacterium
GAACGCGGGGCCGAACAACTTCTCGGCCTTCCACCCGATCGGCGAGATCTGGGACCATGCCTGGGCGAGCGGCAATCCGGCCAACAAGCTGACCGGCGTGCAGACGGTCGTCGTCGGCCCCGGCGATGCCTACACAGTGGACGTGGTGGTGGAGAACGAAGGCGGCTATCCGCTCGTCACGCACTCGCTGACCGACGCCTTGCGCGGCGCCATCGCGGTGCTCGTGGTGAAGAAGGACGCCCTGAGCCTGCCGCTCATGCCGTACGTGGAGCCGGCTGCGAAGAAATGATTAGCTCGCGCGTGGCAGGAGGCAGCGGCCCTGCGCTGCTGGCGTCTTGCTAAGTGAGAAGATGTCGGGCTCGCCGGCGCCCTTCTGAGGAACGTCCAGGCGAGACCGACCAGACAACGGGGCACAGCAAGGAGAAAGACCTGGGCGCATCTGGCCGTGCCGATCTACCACGAGCGAGCATGGCTTTCTTGTTATGACGGATTGGGCGCGACGAAGACGAGGACGCTGAGCCGCTGCTGCGTGTGGTTGCGGATCCCGTGCTCGGCGCCGGCCGGCGCCATCACCGATTGCCCCGGGCCGAGGACCCGTTCTTCTCCGCCCACCTGGAACATCCCCTGCCCGTCGAGCACGATATAGATCTTGTCCTGATCGCCGTGCACGTGCCCCTTTTGGACCTGCCCCGGCTCGAAGCCGTAGACATCGCAGAAGAAGCGCGGCGTCTGAAAGAGGTTGTTCTTTTTCATTTTGTCCGGCGAGAACTGTTTGTAGTCATTCAATGCGAGCACCATCATGTCCGGCCCTTCTCCTTTGCACTTCCATACTGTTTCCGTTCTATCGCCTTCACGATCGAATCAACCGGAACCAGATGGCGCTGCACACCCAGCTCGTCGGCCGGAACACCGATGGCCAACCCTACCATTTGCGGGAGGTGCAGAACCGGGAGGTCAAGCGCGGCATTCACTTTCCTCCCCGCGCGCTCCTGGTAGATATCCAAACTCATGTGGCACAGGGGACAAGGGGTGACCATCGCGTCCGCGCCGGCGTCTTTGGCCTCTTTGAGATTCGTCCCGTTCATGGCGAGCGCGATGTCCTCCTTCTCCAGGATGATCGGAAACCCGCAACACTTGATCTTGCCGCGGTAGTCCACCGGTTCGGCCCCTACCGCTCGGATGACCTTTTCAAGAGAGTTCGGATTTTCCGGGTCGTCGAAGCCGAGGTCCCACGACGGCCTCAGAATGTAGCACCCGTAAAACGGAGCGATCCGCAGATCGCCGAGGGTCACTTGGACCTCGTCCTTGAGCTTCTCCAGGCCGACCTCTCGCACCACGATCCAAAGGAGGTGCTTGACCTGGACCGCGCCGTGATAAGCAAGCCCCTCTGGCTGAAGCAGGCGATTGACCCGCGCCAGAACGGACGGATCACCCTTGAGCTTTCGGTTAGCGGTGCTCATCACACCCTGGCAGGTCCCGCAGATCGTCATCACATCCAGGCCCAGGCGCTCCGCTTGCGCGAAAGTTCGCGCGCTCAGTGCGAGTGCCCCATCGGGATCCGCTTCCCCGACGACGCCGGCCCCGCAGCAGGAGGAGGCCGTCAATTCGGTTACCTCAATCCCCAGCCGCCCGATGATGGCCATCGTGGACTGGAACAGTTCGGGGGTGGCCCCCTTGGCGGCGCAACCGGGATATAACGCATACCTCATAAGTGTTGCCCAGGATTCTTCCCCTCCCCCCTTGAGGGGGATGGCAAGGATGGGGGGTAAATCCGCACCGAGGGACCACCCCCACCTTCATCCTCCCCCATCAAGGGGGAGGAAATTCGTAGCGACCTTGTCATCATCGCTTATCCATAACTGTATTTAACTCCGGTGCCGGGGTCGGGATAAGTCATCTCGATGTTGTCGAACTCGTTGCAGGCCACGAGACAGGCCCCGCTTTCAAGGCAGGTCAGCCAGTCCACCTGGATCTTCATCTCGTCGTCATCCCATCGATAGACGCCGGCCGGACAGACAATGGTGCACTGCTTGCGAGCGCACTTCAGGCACGACTCCGTCTCTTTAATGCGGATGTGGGGAGTCCGAAATTCGAGCCCCTGTTTGCTATCGTCGTCGGCCATCGCGCTCCTAGCGTTGGCGTTCCAGAACGGCCCGGACCCGCTCGACCCCCGCGATCGGGGGATGCAGGGGACTAGGGACCTTGCCTTTCCACAGCATTCGGAGGCCCAGCGGAAGGACGTGTAGGACCCCGTGGATGCTGGAGCCGATCACCTTCAATGGCATCAGGGCTTCGTTCAAGCGCCCGAACCGAGCGATCAGGTCACGGAACCCCACCACGTGCCGGGCGCCGCCGGTGGCGGTATAGCCCGCTTCGATCGCCGCGCGGCGCAAGCGGATGATCGCCTCCATGGGCCGTACATCCTTGGGACACACCTCGACACAAAAATTGCAGCGTGTGCAATCCCACATCCCGTTCGGGCCCTGAAGGGCCGCCAGCCGCGTGCGCTTCGCCTCTTCCCCTTCTCGCGGATCGGCGACAAACCGATAAGCCTTGGCGAGCGCGGCCGGTCCCCAAAAGCCGCTGTCCACTTCGTGCACCGTGCAGGCCGCCACGCACGCGCCGCACATGATACAGGCATCCACATTATGAAACCGGTAGGCGCCGGGCGCCGAAGCAAGTGGGCCGGTGGCGGGCGCGGCTTCGTCTTGAACCCACGGATCAATGGCGCGGACCTTCCCCCAGAACGACCGCATGTCCACGGCGAGGTCCTTGAGGACCGGCAGATTCCTCAGGGGACCGACCGCGATGCTCCCGTGCCGTTCCCATTCCTTGCGAACAGACGTGCGGCAGGCCAGCTTTTCGGCGCCGTTGATGGTCATGGCGCACGACCCGCAAATCGCGGATCGGCACGAATAGCGAAAGGTCAGGCAGCCGTCTTGTTCGTTCTTGATCTTGATGAGGGCGTCGAGGACGGTCATGCCGCGCGAGACCTCGAGGCGGTGCGTCTCCTCACGCGGAACGACATCCCTCTCGGGGTTGTATTTGCTAACCGTGAAGGCCAGGCGCATCGCCCGCGCTACTCGATTCCAAGCACTTTTGGAAAACACGTGAGGTTGCGGCATCCGTCGGCCGTGACCAGGACCATGTCTTCAATCCGGGCGGCCCCGACCTCAGGGTAGTACAAGCCGGGCTCCACGGTCACAACGTGGCCGACCTGAAGGGGGGACCCGGATTTGCTGATGCGGGGAGCCTCGTGGA
This sequence comes from uncultured Nitrospirales bacterium, assembly GCA_964542245.1. Taxonomy (GTDB): domain Bacteria; phylum Nitrospirota; class Nitrospiria; order Nitrospirales; family NS-4; genus CAZITU01. Next base: position 3,262 of record CAZITU010000054.1, read on the forward strand.
TATCTATCCCTACGCCATGGCCCGTGCCATGAAAGAACCCCTGCATGCGCCCCTGCATGAGGCCCGTCTTGAACCCGGCTTCCTCGAAGCGTCTGACCACCTGCGCGTGGATCTGCTGCCCGTCCGCCCCATCGCGCACGGCCGCGATGGCCTCTTCTTGGGCCGCCAAGACCGTCTCATACAGACGTTTCATGCCGGGACTCGGTCTCCCCTTAAGGACCGTCCGGCTCATATCGGCGTAGTAACGCGTGGTTGTGTTGCGGGGAAAGACATCCATGACGATCGGCTCGTCGGCTCTGAGCGGCCCCGTCCCTTCGTGATGGGGATCGCAGGCCTGACTCCCTCCGGCAATGATCGTATGTTGCCCCACGCACCCCTGTTCCATGAGGGCCACATTGATGAGCGCCTTGATCCGCTCCGAAGTCACCGGCTCGCCCTCGTATACGATGAGGCCGTCCCGCACGGATGCCGCCCTCAGGAGATCAATGGCGCCCTGGACGGCCGCTTCGACGGCGCGTTGAGCGGCCTCGATGTGCCCCACTTCCGCCGCGGTTTTGATCGCCCGTTCCTCAAAGAACGGCTCGCGCTTCGTGCTCAACTCGTACCCGCGCGCCTGAAGCTGTCTGGCATGTTCGAAGCCGAAGTTCTCCGGCACGAGCAACCGCGTGATGCCCCGCTCCCTCAACAACTCGTCCACGACATCCATCATCCTGGAAGTCGTCACGCCCCGCCGGTTCACCCGCTCTTCATATTCTGAATACGACAGGACGGTATCCACCGTGGCGGTGGCTCTCGCCCGATCCACCTCCAGATCGCTCATGAGGAGGATCTTCTTGCCCTTGACGCGCAGAAAAATAAACGCGTCGGGCGCCAGAAAGCGGGTGGCATAGTACAGGTTGGAGTCGGTCTCGCTCGCCGCGATGATCAGGATGTCCGGTTCGGCAGGCATCAGTATTCCGTCCTACGACGCATCGTACCATGCGGTCACGGAACGGAGCAAGGCGAGCGGGCCTTCTTCGTCGGAGAGATAAGTTCAGCGGGCAAGAGGAGGACGTTCTTCATGACGTCGAAGGCGAGCTGCGCGAAGCCGGTGACCCCCGACGCGACCGACTTGATCGGTACCCAAGTCACCGTCGGATCGGCCAGCGGACCCTTGACCTCGAAGAAGGCGGTCGTCAGCCCCTCGCGATCACCGACGAACAATTTTCCGAATAAGGGGATTGATTTAAGCAGTTCGTCGTATGAGCCGAAGGGGCTGACGACCATGACCATATCGTACCGGTCGTTGGGGATGTCGTACGTCCCCGCGCCGGTGATCTTCATGATAGGGCTCTCGACGAGGTAGTTCTGAACCTCGGCAATGCCGTTCTTGACGACCACGCGGCCCGTGATGCACTCAAACGGCATCCCTTTGTCGGAAAAGTCCACTTTGCCAGCCAGCAGCGTGGGAAGGTTCATGATGCCGATGATTTTCGAGGTGGCCGAAAGTTTCCGAAAGTACCCTTTCTTGATCATGACCCGGACATCGCCGTTCAAGGTGGGAGACGTCCCGTGTGGATTGCTGCCGTCTCCCCGGAGGGCGCCGTCCAATTTCAGCGTGCCGGTGAACGGCGGCTCCTTGACGCCGAAGGCCTGGAACAACGGCTCGACTGCCACCCCTTCGACCTGCAGGCTGCTCTCGACGGCCGCCGGCTTGCCCTCCGGTAAGGTGATCCGGGCCTGCCCGGCGACCGTGCCCCCACCCGTCCGGCCGGCGACGGGGTCCAGCACGATCGCAGTTTCACCGCCGGACACCGTCGCCCGGATCTCGTCGAACAGCACGCCGTGATACACGCCGTTGCGAACAGCCGTCGTGGCTGTGAGCTTGGCCTCGCGGCTGATCGTCTCCATGGCCGCGCGCACCGGGGAACGCGCGCCTTCGGGGATCAACAGTTCCAGATCGAGTCCCGGCGAGTCGAAAGACATTTGTAAGAGTGGGATGCCCCGCCACCCTCGGACGGTCCCTTTCGCGTTGATGCGGCTGTCTTTGATCTTAACCGTCCCACGCTCAATTTCGATCCGGTCATCCTCGAAGGAGACATCCAGGTTCAGGTCTTCGACCGGATCCGCCAGCCCTTCAAGTTTGAAACCCGCCTGCTTCACGGCCGCCCGGCCCTTGAGTTTGGCGGCTCGCCAGTTGTCCAGAAGCCCGGTCATGGCAATGTCGGCCTGGAAAATCCCGCCGTTGGGAGGGACCTTCATGGCCAGCATTCCCTTGGGCAGCGCGCGAACGGCGAAGGGGGGAACCCGCACATCGAGCGCGAAGCGTTGCGGCGCCTGCAAGGTCATCGTCCCTTTCGTATAGACGCTGAAGGGCGGTATCTCCAGGACCACCCGGTCCAGTTTCAGAAGGCGGCCCGGATCCACTACGAGGTCGAACTCGACCGAGCCGGGAACGCCTTTGGGTTTGCCGAGGCCGGCGGTATGGGCCAGCCTCGTCTTGTGGAGGTCCAACCGGCCTGTCCCACGCAGCGCATCCGTTCTACCTGACAGTCTCATGCGGAGTCCGGCCGTTCCATCCACCGCTAAGTCCTTAGTGGCTCCGCCGACCGCCACCGGCCACACCTCTTTGACATCAAGCTGTCCTGAGATATGCAAGTCATAATGGGCCTTTTCATCGTTCTGGACCGCGATATCCCCGTCGAGCACGAGGGCAGATGTCCCGACCGATCCGGTCATGTGCTCGAATGTGACCCCGCGACGAATTGAGTGGACCCCTCCTTGGAGACCCTTGACGGGCAAAGTGAGGCGGGCATCGGTAAACCCCACGTCCTTGGTCTCGAGAGCCCAATCAACCTGAAGGTCATCAAAGCGGGCGAGCGGGCCCGTCAGCCGGACCGTAGCAACGGCCCCGCCCTGCAAGCCGCTGAGCCCGAGAGGGCCGCCCGGCAACACCGCTTTCGGTGCGAACCGGGCCACAATGACGGCAAGCTCTTGCGCGGAGAGCCTGCCTTTGATGTCCAGCAGCAGCTCAGGATCCTCGGTCAGGTTCGTGACCTCTCCCATGCCCTCCGTCACCTCCGCGAGCCCGTACCGACCGGTGAGCCGCTCGATCACCACGCGGTCGGCATCGAGTCGCAGCAGGCCTTTGACGTCCGACAGCGGCACCCGGTCGGCGCCGACAAAGGCACTCCCGCCCGACAGTTCCATTTCTCCCCGGACGGTAAGCCCAGCCCCCGCATCCGAAGCGCCGCTCACTTGCACGGAGGACAGGCTGACTTGGCCAGCCACCTGTCCATCCCGAAGGAACCCCATCGCGCGGGCACGCAGCACGTCCTCGGGAACGACACCGACCAGCGAGGCCACCGAGAAGGGAGCCGTGGAAAAGTTCCCGCTGAAGCGCATCTGGGGCGAGAACAGCCCCTTCAGCTCAACGCTTCCGGTCACGGCGGTGCGAGCAACATCAATCTTCATTTCCTTGAAGGACAGCGAACGATCACCCTGTGCCCACCGGTATTCGAAGACCGCCGCCAGATCCACCACACCTGCAAGCCCGCTGAGGAGGGCGTGGTCTTGCAAATACGGCGTGAGTTGTTGGAGATTGACTCCCTTGGTCTCCACCCGCCCCTCGGCCTTGCCTCCGACGCCCGATCCACTTGTCGCCACGCGGAGGACCTGGCCCGTTACATTGAAGGTGGATTCGCCTTGCCCGTACGGCATGGCCGCAAAAAACTTGAAGCTGAGCTCACGGGGTCCCGCCTTGAACGCGGTCGTCACACGACGGAGGGCCAAGGTTCGAGGCGTCTCTGTGCGAAAGGCGTCTTCGAACACGATCTGGCCGTCCGCAATGACGGTCTGCTCGACCAGCATCGGCAAGGCGAAACCGCCCTCCTGTGTCGGGGCAAAGAGGTCCGCGACATTCAATCTGCCGTCGGCCCCGCGCTTGACGGCCACCTTGGGGTGATCCAGCAGGATTCGCTTCGCAATCACCTTCCGACGCAAAAGCGGGAAGATCCTCAAGTCAACGAACAGGCGTTGGGCGGACAGAAACGCCGTCCGGCCGTCGGCTTCCCGAATGACCACATCATCGAGGGCCACCCGGACATACGGCAGCACCTCCACATGAGCTTGCGCCATCTCGACCTTCCTGCCGAGCTGGGCCTCGGCCTGCTCGACCAGCAGGGCCTTGTAGTCGGCACTGTTGAGCAACAGGGGGAGGGAGAGGATAGCGGCAGCGACGACGGCGAGCGGAACGAGGATCAGCCAGGCAAGCTTTCGGCGAACATTCCACACGGCGCAGATAATACCGTAGGAATGGAGAAATGCCAACGGGCGCCCGCCACAGGCTTGACAACCCGGCGTTGTTCGACTACCCTCTGCCTGCTTCCCAGGTGTGGCAAGTGAGCCTAGACTTGCTTTTCGGAATGAAATTAGGTAGAGTCCCGCGACATGAAGGGACCCATCCATGTCGAGCGTCGTCAAGAAGCGCCGGAAAAAGATGCGAAAACACAAGCACCGGAAGCTTCGCCGTCGCATGAAATTCGCGCGCCGAAGAGCCTGATGGGCGCGCCAGCGCCAGGGGGGACAATTATGGCAGAGGGGAAAAAGGTCCGCGTTAAAGTCCGGACTGTGAACTCGACCTACGTCGGTGATGTCCTCGTCCCCGCCATGCGTAATCGGGTCTCCGATCTCTTTAACGACGAACAACGAATGTTCATCAATCTGACCGACGTGACGGTCGACAATATGAAAGATAGAGCGTCCTTTGTGTCTCTGAACAAGACCATGATCGAGTCCGTCACCATCGTGGAGTAGCGTTCAGATTTCCTCCTCTCCGCCTCCCGTACTTCCCCTCCGAGGCCCCGCATGTCATCGTTCGGCAGGTTCCTGACCCACCTCCGGCCATACCGCGTCCGGATGGCGACCGCCTCCCTGCTCGTCATGGCGGTCGCGGCGATCAACCTCGCCATGCTGTGGATCATCCGTCTGGTGGTCGACACGGTGCTGGTCCAGCGGGACCCCGCCGCCCTGAATGAGGCGGTCGCCGAACTCGGCGGGTTGTTCATCGCGCAGGGCCTCCTCATCATGGGACACAGCTATCTGACGGCTTCGATCGGTCAGCATGTCATGGCGGACTTCCGGCTGCATCTCTTCGCCCACCTGCAGAGCCTCTCCTTGAGCTTTTTCGCCCGACGCAGGACCGGCGAGTTGCTGTCGCGGCTCATGAACGACGTGGGGGTGCTTCAGACGACCCTGACCGAGGCCCCCATTGACGCGACCAAGCAGGTCGTCACGTTGGTGGGCGGCGTCGCCATCTTGTTCTTCATGAACTGGCGCCTCTGTCTTCTGATTCTGTTTCTTCTCCCCGCCATCGTCCTGATCGCGCGGTTCTTCGGCCGCCGCTTGAAGGCCCTTTCGACGGGCATTCAAGATGAGACAGCCGGCACCTCCACCGTCCTGGAAGAGGTCGTCTCCGGCATTCGGGTCGTGAAGTCCTTCGTCCAGGAGGAGTATGAACGAGCCCGTTTCGGACGACAGATCCGTCGTACCCTCGACATCGTCCTCAGGCGAGCCACGATCATGGCGGTGTTCGTCCCGACCATCACGATCGCCACCTTCGCGGCAGCCGCCGCCGTCCTGTGGTACGGCGGGAGACAGGTCATCCTAGGGGCAATGAGCCCGGGCGATCTGATAGCGTTCGTCCTCTATGCCGGCCTGTTGATCGGACCGTTCGGAACCTTCGCGCGCCTCTTCTCCCACGTCAAGGAAGCCCAAGGGGCCCTTCAGCGGGTCTTCGAGATTCTGGACACGCAGCCGGACGTCGCCGACACCCCCGGCGCTCGTCCGATGCCGCCCGTCCACGGGCTCGTTTCCATGCAGGGGGTCGGGTTCGCGTACGACCCCCGTATGCCGGTCTTGTTCGACATCACCTTCACCGCACAGCCGGGCGAATTGGTCGCGCTGGTCGGCCCGACCGGCTCCGGAAAGACGACCGTGATCAATTTGTTGCATCGCTTCTACGACCCCTTGACGGGTTCCGTCTCCATTGACGGTTTCGACCTGCGGACCGTGACGATGGCCAGCCTTTATCGGCAAATCGCCCTGGTGCCGCAGGAGACGCATCTGTTCGGAGGAACAATTCGGGACAATATCCGCTACGGTCGGATGTCCGCCGCGGAGGAGGAGATCATGGCTGCGGCCCGCACGGCCAACGCCCATGACTTCATCACCGGGCTCCCGGACGGCTACGACACGACGGTCGGAGAAAAAGGCGTCAATCTCTCGGGGGGGCAGCGCCAGCGGATCGCGATCGCGCGGGCCGTCCTGAAAGACCCGCGGATCCTCATCCTCGACGAGGCGACCTCGTCGCTCGACAATGAATCCGAATTACTGGTGCAGGAGGCCTTGGATCGCCTCATGCAAGGACGGACCACGTTTGTGATCGCGCACCGCCTCAGCACCATCCAGAAAGCGGACCGGATCCTGGTCCTGGACAAGGGACGGATCGTCGAGGAAGGCACCCACGCCGCCCTGTTGGAGCGAAAGGGACTGTACTATTATTTGCACACGCTCCGGTTGGTAGAGCAGTAGGGGCACGGCATGCCGTGCCCCTACCGGATCTTGGAGAAGTCCACCTCCCACGACATCGCATCCCCCACCTTCGGGAAAAGGGTGATCTTCGTCGCCTTGATGGGATCAAAGGATCCGTACGGAAACGAGGCTGCGATCTTTCCCCGGTAAGCCGGACCCTCGGCATTCTTCTTGGCCTTGGCCGGTTTGGACATCTCGCCCTTGATCTGCCGACCTTCTTGCTCCAACGTGGCCTGGGAGTCTTCGGCAAAGTCTGGCGTATCGCCGCAAAAATCAAACACGATCTTCAGGCGCGTTGATTCGACCGTCTTCTGAATGGCTTGGTCCACCTGCGCCTTGTCGCGTTCCGCCCGTTCGGGATCGGCCGCAATAAGGGCGCCCAGCCGGTTGAGCCCCACCGTCTTGGTCTGAAGCTCACCCCCGCCACCGCAGAGGTCCTTTGACAGATCGGCGCCGAACCGGGTCGGGACGGTCTTCACTTCTTTCGTCTGCTTGCCTTCGTCAAGCGCCTTCTGCACGGCGGCCGGATCGAGATTGACCTCGATCGCTCCGGCCATGCCCGGCAACAGGCACAATACCCAGCCCCCGATCACGCCCCCTGCCATCCACTTCCAGTTTCGCAGTCGCGCCATAGCTCTCCTCCTATGTTGTATTTTCATTCTAAAAAATCACCCCGGCAATTGCAAACCGGATGGTTCCGACTTGCCTTCCCGGATGCGTCCCTGTTAGAGTGGGCTCCGCACTCGAGGATTTCCCTCGTGACCGCATGGAGGAGAGCTCTCGTGGAAGACCAGTTGATCGCCAGACTCAAAGAGGTTCTGAAAGCCTATAAGGACATCTCGCTGGATTTCGTGGTCGAGCGAGTCCGTGAAGCCCTCAGAAAGCGTGGGATCAAGGCCTTCCATGTCAACAGGCACATCCCGCAGGGCTACGAGGATCAAGGGGCCTTCAACTTGTTGATCCTCACGGTGGGCAAACATCTCTTCGACTGCGTCGTCGGGGAAGAATACTTCCGGTACGACGTGCTGGCCGTCACGGCCCTCGACAAATTCCAGGTGATGGATGGGCAATGGGAGAACAAGGAGACGAACAAAACTGAAAACTTTCTGAGCCTGCGTCTCTCTCACGGCGACGAGAGCCATATCGCCTTGGCCTTGGAAGACAGCGAGCGTCCGAGCCTCAAAGCCCTCGCCGACCTGATCCTCACCATGCACAACCCCGAAGATTGATTCTGTAGGGGCGGTTCGCCCACCGCGCCTACATGCCGCCCAGTTTCGTAATGATCTTCCACTCCTCCGGGGGTACCGGATGGACAGACAGGCGGCTCCCGCGCCGAAGCAGGACCATCTTTTCGAGTCCTTTGGTCTTACGCAGGACGTCCAGAGTCACAGGCACGCGAAGGGGCTTGACCGCCCGGATGTCCACCATGTCCCAGATCGGCTTCCTGCGGGTCGCCTTGGGGTCATAGTGGATGTTCTTGGGGTCGAACTGGGAATGGTCGGGGTAGGCCTCCCGCACAACCTCCGCAAAGCCGACCACGCCCGGCGGATCGCAGTTGCTGTGGTAAAAGAAGACCTGGTCCCCGACCCGCATCTCCCGCATATAATTTCGCGCCTGGTAGTTGCGCACCCCGTCCCAGTGATTGGTGGACCGCGCTGATCGGACCAGATCGTCGAAGCTGAACGCGGTGGGTTCCGATTTCATGAGCCAGTGCCGCAGGCGCGGCACACGAGCCGTCCTCACTTGTCCTCTCCGGCCAGCAGGATGGTCTTCTCCACGTTGGCACGAGTCTCCTGCAGGGAAACCCCTGTGGGGCTGACGGCCTTGACGAGCACCCGTTGCTCGATGGTCTCACCGGCCCGCACGATAAGCAGCTCTTTGCCCTTGGACAGAAACGCCTCCTGCCTGCCTTGCCGGCTCAGATAGCCAAGATAGCGATACTGCGCCAGTTCCGCTTGGGCCGCCTGGAGGGCCGCCTGAGCGGCCAGTTCTTCCGGAGTGGGTCCCGGAGGCGCAACCGGCACTACATTCGTGGGCGCGGCGGGAGCCTGGGCCACATCGGGAGGGGAAGGCGGCGACGAGGGCCCCGGACGGGTCCCAGCGACTTTCACTTTAGGCGCCTCGCGGAGAAGCGGGGCAAAGATGTTCTTGGGCGCAACGAACGTCCCTGCCGCCTGACGCCGACCGGCCTCAAGCAAATCCATGCGAATTTTCATGCCGGCGGCGGGCTTGCCTCGCCCGTCCTCGCGGGAGGCCGCCTGTCCGGTGACATACTTGAGCGGCACGCGCGTCGGCTCCGGGGTGTCGGCGATCCGCCAAAGCAACAGCCCCGCCCACAGCCCGCTGAGAAGGAGCAGCGTCAGCCATTGAGCGCGGGGATTCATTCGATGCTGGCCTTCAGGGCGCGGCCCGGTCGGGACTCTTCGCGGATGAAGGTGGCAAGTCGCAGGTTGACGGTGACCAGCTTGTCTTTCCTCTCCCCCTTCACTTCGGAGGAACGCCCCACGCTCAGATCTTCGACGAACAGCAGCAACCGATCCGAGACCTCCAGATGGTGGATAAAGCGCCGCAGATCTTCATACTGGCCGGTGACCGTCCCTTGCAGCACCGCCTTGGTGGCAAGGCCCTCATCCGTTTTCCCCAGGGTGTAGGTGAGCGACGGCAGCACGACCCGGTCCCGCTGCGCGATTTCCGAGATGGCCAGCGGGAGTCGCGCGAAGTCCCGCTGCCCCGGAAGGACGGTCAGGATCTGGGCGAGGTCCTTGCGGGTCTGCCTGGCCTCCAGACGCCGGGCCAGCGCCTGCCGTGCCGCCGCCCAATCCGCCTCCAGCACCGCGAGCCGTTCGTGCGCGGGCGTCACCATCAAAGCATGCGTCCCGCCCAACGCGGCAGCCAGGAGCGCCGCCACCACCACCCAGGGAACGAGTGGCGCATACGACGATTTGAAGAGTCGCGGGAACATCCCGGTGATCACGGCGTGTACCGCACCGTCAGACCGAACTCCACGAGTCCGTTGTCCTTGACCCGATGTTGAACCAGGACGGCCTGCGCGAAAGCCCGATGGTCTTCCAGGCCGATGATCAGGGCCGTCAGGTCCTTCAAGGTCAGCGCCGAGCCGCCCAACGCGATCGCCGAGTCTTTGAAGTCGAGCCGAATACTCTGAATGGCCACGCGCGGCGGAACCGCCTCCTCCAGATCGGTCAAGAAGCGCGTCCAGGAAAAGACCCGTTTGGTGATGACTTGATTAGCGAACGCCACCTCTTGCGGGAGTCGCTGCAAGGCGGCATCCGAGAGGTCCAGCCCGTCCGCCTGCGCCTGAAGCCGCAGCCGGCTGTCCTGATCGCGGACCCGCGCCACCGCTCTTTCCGCTTCCGCAATCCTCGGCTCGATCGCCTTGGCCTGCAGGAGATCCCAGGAGATCAGCCCCATGAAGAGGAGCGAGAGCAGCATCAGTCCGGCGCGCAACGGCCCGACATACGATCGCGTGCTGCTGAGGTTGATTTGCGCGGAGGCACCGGACGGTCCTTCCCTTCGTCTGGCGCTCCGCCTCGCGAACAGCCCCGCGACGGCCGGCAACGCGCCCACCGGCACGGCCCCGTCGTGCGGCGCCCAGCCGGGCAACCGCAGATTCCCCCCGCTCACCCGAATCACGTCGAGGCCGAGTTCATCCGTGACGCGCCGCTCCAGATCGGCATCCGGCTCCTCGCCGACCATGACCAGGCGCCGAGGAGACACCTGTGGACAGGTGTCGGCACAGAAAGCCAAGGAACGGGTCAAGTCCTGGAATACGCCCTCTCGTCCGGTCCCGGATTGGTTCTTGGTGCGTAAGAAGACGGGACGTCCCTCGTGGTGAACGGCGCACGTGAACCCGTCATCCAAAAGACTGAGCCAGGCAAAGGGCTCCGCTGGGGAGACTGCGTCAATGTGCGCGGACCACAGAAAAAAGCTGGCCACATTGATGTCCACCGGGTACAGACCGACCGCTTCGCACACCGCCTCATATTGACCCAACACCGCCTCACGGATGGCCACCGCCAAGACGGCCTTCGGGGAGAGCGGCTGCGCGACCACCTTAGTCCCCGCCAGAGGGAACGCGCTTTCCTGTCCCAGGCGCCACCGGATGAGAGCGTCGCGCTCGGACGGTCGGGGCGGCAGGGCATCCAACTCCAACAGAGTGGCGCGCACGCACAGGTCCGGGAGGACCAGCACGATGGACTTCGCGCCCTTCTTCTCCGGACCGATCAAGGCGCGCAGGCGGGCTTCCAGAGCGGCCGGATCACTGATGTTGGGCTCAACCGGCGACGGTCGAAGCAGGTCTTGCGGCAGGTCGGCCAGGCGGTAGCGACAGCGACGCCGCCCACGCCAATCCCGGGACTGCTCCACCCACGCCGCGTAACGGGGGCCTAGCTTGAGGCTGCACTGCGGTCGCTCGAACCCGTACATTCGGTCTCCGTCTGTCTTTTGTAGGGGCGGTTCGCGAACTGCCCCTACGCTGCCTGTTACCCCTGTTCGATGAAGGTCACGCGGTTGATCTCTTTCAGCGTCGTGACCCCCTGCCGCACCTTCTCCACGGCGGTCTGGCGGAGACTGGTCATCCCCTCGGCGATGGCCCGTCGCCGGATCTCGGACGGCGGCTTGCGGTCCAGAATCATTTCCTTGATCTCGTCGTTCAGATCCAGAAACTCGGTGATGGCCTGCCGTCCCCGGTAGCCGGTCCCATGGCACTCCCCGCATCCTCGGCCTTGATAGACCGGGATCCGGCGGTACTGGTCGTAATCCAATCCGGATTCCTGGGCCTGAGCCTGGTCGATCCGTACCTCTTCACGGCAGGCCGGGCAGATGGCCCGCACCAGTCGCTGAGCCAGGATGCAGTTGAGCGACGCCACGAAGTTGTACGGCTCGATCCCCATGTTCACGAACCGGCCGATCACGTCGAAGGCGTTGTTGGCGTGGACCGTGGTGAAGACCAAGTGTCCCGTGAGGGCCGACTGGATGGCGATCTGGGCGGTCTCGGCGTCCCGAATCTCGCCCACCATGATCTTGTCCGGGTCATGCCGGAGGATCGAGCGCAGACCGCGCGCGAACGTCAAACCCTTCTTCTCGTTGACGGGGATCTGGACCACGCCCCCAAGCTGGTATTCGACCGGGTCCTCGATCGTGATGATCTTCACGTCTTCCGTGTTGACCTCGCTGATCGCGGCATACAGGGTGGTGGTCTTGCCGCTTCCGGTGGGGCCGGTCACGAGCACCATGCCGTATGGTTCGGTGATGGACCGGCGGAACCGGCGGAGATCATCCGGGTTAAAACCCAGGCGATCAAGTTTCAGCTCGGCCACACCCGCCGCGATGTATTCCTTGTCCAGGATCCGAATGACCACGTCCTCTCCGAACGCGCTCGGCAAGATGGACACGCGGAAGTCCACCGTCTTACGCTCCAATCGCATCCGGAACCGCCCGTCCTGCGGCACGCGCCGTTCGGCGATGTCCAGCTCGGAGATCACTTTAATGCGCGAAATGATGGGGGCATGGAGTTTGAGATCCAACGGGTCGAGGGCGGGGGACAGGATCCCGTCAACGCGGAATTTGACCTGCACCGACCGGTCCGAGGCCTCGATGTGAATATCGCTCGCCCGCTTCTGCAAGGCGTTCAGGACGATCGTATCCACAAGCTTGACCACCGGGCTCTGGTCCTTGGCGATCTTCTCGACCGACAGGACCTCCTCGCCCCGCTCATCCTCCCGCAGGAGGAGGGGCCGGTATTCCGCCTCGATCTCCTTCAGGGCCTGGGTGGACCCTTCGCTCCGGGAGAGGGCGGCCAGGATCGCCGTCCGTGTGCTGACCACGAAGCGAAACGGACGGGCCAGCAACAGCTCCAGCTCGTCGAGGGCTCTGAGGTTGTGGGGATCCGGGATCGCAATGGTGAGCACCCCATCCTGCTCGCCGATCGGCACGAACGGAATGCGGTACATGAGCTCCACAGAGACGGTCTGATAAAACGTCGGGTCCACGCGAAAGTCGCTTAACGGCTCGTAGGGCAGGGCATACTGCTCGGCCAAGGCCCGGCTCAATTGCTCCTCGGAGATCAAGCCCTCGGTCAGCAACGCCTCGCCCATCAGCTTGCGCGTCGGTTGCCGCACGCTGAGAATCGTGTCAATCTCGGCCTCGGACACCAGGCCCCGGCCCGCGAGCACCTCGCCGAGCCGCCTGCGCTTCAGGAAGGATTCCATGGCTTATCCCTCTTCTGTGTGATGACCGATACGGATGTGAGCTTAGCAGACCCAACCGCCGGCTGCCAAATCAGCGGCACTCCGACTCGAGCACATCGGGGGCCGGCCGCTGAGAAGATAAGGCAAGCAGTACGCGCACCCTAGGCTCGTCCCCAAACGATAGTTTGCTCGGAGACACCTGGGACGCTTGATCGTTCTTTCCAAGTTCCTTCGCAGAGAACGCCGCCGCTGCCTTCGAGGTCAGCGGACTCGGCAGCAGACCGCCGGGTCTGGGGGGCAGGCCGTCGCGCCCGGCCAGCACGAAGCTGCTGGTCTTGCCGCTCATGCGCGCGGCGCAGCGGGCTGACAGCAATGAGGCCACTTGCAAGAACTCCTGCGGCAACGGCGCCAGGGCCCCGCTGAGATTCGAGAGTGGCGCCTGAATGCTGATCGTGCCGGAGATGCCCAACGACGAGGAGGCGTCGATGATGCTGTCCGGCGAGGCCAGAAACACTCCTGCCGTGATGTTGATGTTGCCGCCGTTGCCGCCGATGGCGCTGGCGATGATCTTGCTGCTGTCCAGGATGACGAATTGCGGATCAATCGTGATGTTGCCGC
>CAZITU010000055.1:0-15925 GCA_964542245.1 uncultured Nitrospirales bacterium
CCAGATCCTCCGAGAAGCGGTAGTCGCCGAAGTAGCACTTCTTGAGCGCCGTCCCACCCTTAAAGACGAGCGTGTCGCGGAGCGAGTCCACCCGGGCGATGCCGGCGAGCACCCAGGACAAGAGATAGTCTCGTTCGAGAACCTCCCACGGGAGGCCGAGACGCTGGTGGGCTTCCTGAAGGCGTGTGCGAAGCGGCTTCATGCCTTGACCTTTCCAGGAAGGTTCTCCTGGATCATCCAGCGCCGGTTGCAGGGACCCTTACGCGGACCGGTCGGATCGAGCTTGCGGTAGCCCTTGATCGGCAGTGCGGCGAGACGTTCGAGCTTGGCCGGCTTAACGCCTTGGCGTTCGAGCACCCAGCCCAGGCGCTTGGCCGTCGCCGCATCCAGCTTGAGGGCGTACTCGATGATCCGTTCGGTGATCAGATCCGTGCCTCGTACCTGGAATGCGTGCAGCACTTCGGCAAAGTCGCCGCAGTATTGCGGCATGGACAATCCATCAAGCAACGTCCGCTCGGGGTCAGTGATCGTCACGCGTGCTTCCCCGACCCACACCTTCTCCGTTCCGAAGAGCCGCTCCGGCTTCACTTGGATGAACTGGTAGGCGGTCGTGCCGATCGGGTAGCCGTTCCGAACCTTCTTCGCCTTGGCGCCCCGCGCACGGGGAACCGAGGTCTCGGTTGTCGTGAGGACGAAGACCTTCCTCGGCGCCTGTTCCGTCAGGCCGTGGTGGTGCAGGGCCGACCAGTGCGAGACCGCAGCCGGATCGACCAGGGCCATGGCGATCTCGAATTCGTGGGCCGGCGTGACGCCGGGGACCGAGGAGGAGAGTGCGTAGAGCCCCTTGCGCAGGCGGACCAGCCAGCCCGACTTGGTGAGGTGGTGCAGCGCCTGGCGCAGGTAGCCGTCTGACAGGCGGACGCCCGGAGCCAACTCCCGGGCCCTGGCGGTCGTGAAGATCCGGTCGCCCTCAGCGGCCAGCTTTCTGACAAGCTCGACTCCGGGGCCGGAATGGATTGGATTTGCTCTGGACATTGTTCGTCCCGCGCGAACATTCGCTTGGCTTGTTCTACCGAATCAGCGATAGACATATTATGGCAATTGTTCGTCAATGTCAAACAATCTCCTGACTTAATCTATCAGTCCAGGCTAGCAGTATCCGTACATGGGGAGGGGCACAATTCTTCGGCCCGCAGTTCCTCTCTCCGAGGTCGGCGCGCGCAGGCAGGCGGAAACCGCAGGTTGAGCCCCGAGTACGCCGACCGCGGCGGGTGAGGAGACTGAAAAAGACTCCCGGTATATTTTCTCCTTCCGGCATCTCATCCACTCAGGTCGCGCTGCTGCTCCTCATCGTAGACCGGCACGTGGCCGCAGAAGATGCACGATGCGCCCGTTCTCGGGTGGGGCCGGACCAGTGCGTTCCTGCCGCAGCGCGCACACAACGAGATGGTGGCTTCGGGATCCTGGCGGATCTCCTCGAGTCGAACCCCGGCAACTTCCTTCGCGGTGGTCGCGATCTTCGTGATAGCGAGAAGCTGATACCAATCGTCCGGCGGGATCGCGTCGCCCATCCAGAGCCCGAGTTCGGCGTGTACGAATCGATCTAGGAAGACGATGGTCTTGCGCAAGACAGCTAGCCCCGTACGATAGTTGAACTTGGCGGTACCGTGCTGCAAGACGTTTCGCAGTTGTCGTAGCCGGCTAACGGTGTCGACCTCCTCCTTGGTGAGCGAGACACCTCTGGCCGTGACTCGCTGGAGCACAGTTGGGTTGTTCGGGTGATCATCGAGCCCGTGAGCTTCGAGATCTCGCAGTTTCGCCTTCAGCAGAAGCTCCACCGCCCTGAAGAGTTGGGGAATGGCGTTTACAAGTCGCTCGGAATTCTTTCTCGCCGCCAGGAAGGACGTGACACCCTCGCGTAGCGAGTAGGCAGCATTCTCGATGAGATCGACGTCGACAGAGTTGTTAGCCACTTGGTGCGCAGGTGGCGGCGATGTGTCTACCGGAGTCCAGCCGGCTTGGAGGAATACCGAGGGATCTGCCTCAGTGCCGCGAATCGCTTCAGCGATCTCTACAGGAGATGAGCGCGCAAAGAACACGAACCTGTGCTTCGCCTCGTCCCACTGGTTGGTGGTCCATATCGTTTCAGCGTTCTCGACATCCTGGAAGTCGACAACACTCATTTCAATCTCTTCGTCTCGGCGGCTGCCCTCGTCATCGAAAAACTCGACCCACTCCTCCGGTGTCAGTAGCCACTTCGGATGCACTGGGAGTGGCTGGCGGAGCACTACGTGCATCGCTCCGCAACCCATGCACACCAATCGGTGCCGAGTCGTGTACACGACGTCTGCCTGATGGCACGGACAGTAGAAGTAGTAACTGTCCTTCTCGCCGTTCACTATTGCGGCGATCCGTTCCGTCGGTGACAGGTACGGATCGAGGACGCGAGTCATCACATGATGCTGAGTGTACTCGCCAGCGTCCTCGGCCATCTGGTAGGGGTCCTTCAAGCCGAAAAACTCCCTCTGAGGCGCCTGCCAATCCCGTCGGGGTGGGACATCGAGTGTTGGATCAGCCACAACCTGCTCACAGAACAACTCCGTGTGCTTACCGACTATGATTGAGTCTGTACTTGCGACGACTTTCAAAATAGGGTTCAAAATAGGGCTCTCATGTACTATACGGGGCTTTGGCTTGAGTATGCCTTTCTTGATTGTGTCCGTAATGGGAGCGGTGAGCACTTGACCATCCCACAGGATGAGGCCCCGACGGACCACCTTTTCATTCACATCTGCGAGGAAGCATTCCACATCGACTCCTGACGATGTGAGGAACCGACGTGGAACCCACAGCGTGATCACCTTCGCAAGCGGCAATGAACGTTGTGGCCCGGGCGGTTCCGTCGTTTCGTCGCGGAGGCTTACTTCCCACATCTGTTGCTTCCTAGGCTTTCTTGTTCGACCCATTAGCGCGATTGCTTCCTTGAAGCCATATTGCGATCCACCTATTCGGAGAGCAAAAACGCCTCAGTGCTCACCCCCATGGTCGCTACAACCGGAGGAAGCGTGTCCTCCATAGACTCATCATCAGGCATGCTGATGTGAACGTTTAGCAGGCGCAACCGTTGACCCGGATGTAAATCAAATCGGAGATTTGCGGTTCGCAACAGAACGGGTCTGCTAGCCTTCAAGTCCGAAGGGGATTCCAGCGAACCGTCCCAACTGGTGGGACCGTGTCGACCGGAAAGCTTGATCTGAAGGTCTGCAAACTGACCCTTGGGCGATTCGCTGCCTCCGCCCTGGCGGTCATTCCACTGCCAATACTCTTCGCATAGGTGCCGTACCGTGCAGCACACACAGTTCCCCGCACTTGGGCGGGCCTCGGGCGGATCGGTCTGGAGATCCGCAGTTGCTGCCGCCGTTCGCTCCCTGAGTTCATCCTCCAGGGAACAAAGTTCACGTGGGCTCGGCGCAGGTACCTCGATATCACCGTCCTCGTATGAGAGCACAAGTTTGTCGGCAAGTCGGCCAGAGGGATTCAAATCGCTGTCCCGTGCCCACAGCAGTGCGTACGTACGAAGTTGAAATTCGTGCTCCTGCTTGAAAGCACCAGTCTTGAAGTCTCGGATCGCGCAGTGCGTTCTCGAAAGCGTGATTAGATCGGCAACACCAAGCCATCCCAGTTCGGATGCCCGAAGCTCGACCTCTGAATGGGAGCCAAACTGTAGCTGATGCCGGTATTCCACCTCCAGATGAGTGCTCGGGCCTCCAGGCTTAGCAGCACGAGGTTCAGGATGAATACGAGACAAGAACTTTTGAACTAGTGAACGGAGTTCTGGGACTTGGCCAGAAAGCCGATGGCGAATCGCGTCAAGGACCGGAGCCGCTCGCGGGTTTTCCTCGTATGGCTGAAGTGCGCGTTCCAGGCTACGCCGAATGATCGCCGAATAGCCGCCCAGTTCTCTTAGCGTCGAGATCGCGCTCTCATCTAGCAACGACGGGCACCCGCGTTCTACAAGTGCGCTAGTAACTGCCTGAAGGGTCAAATGAACGACCGTTCCTTCAATCGTCGCTGGTTGAGGTCCACGAGGGTACCCGCGGTGTTTCCATAGGTGTGGATACTCGGCAGCGCTCAGGGCCCATCGTCTCGGACAAGCCTCCAAATCCGATAGCGTGGAGAAGGACATCAACGGAGGTGCTTCGGGCCACGCCGATGGGCGGGACACGTGCCAAACACTCGTGTTGCTGTCTCCAGGCATCGCAATCTACCCGATCTGCGAGATAAGAGCGCTCGTTGCCGTCGGCAGGTTTCTCCGTATCACTATCTCATCACAGAGCAGCACTGGGATTGAAGGGCAGAACTCCTTGAGGTTTCTGAGCGTATCGTCAGGAGGATCGTCACGTGTGAGAGGTCCGTGGAGGCCGATGATGAATTCGGAGCCGTCGGCACGCTTCGCATAGATGGGAGCGGTTACTGTGCCAAACCCTGACAACGTTATGACTCGATTCCGTTCGATAGTCACCCCTTCAAGGTTCTGCCGGCGGAGGTCCTCAAAGAGCAAATCAGTGGACGCGGCGAGCCGACCGGAATCTAGGGTGGGGTAGGCTCCATGAATGAGGAAGCGCAGAAGACTCGCGCCAAGGTGACGATCCAGAAGATCGTGCTCGAACTTGTTCTTGTAACTCCGCAAGCAGCGGTAGCACGAACGATCACAGTTCTCCTGGCACTTCTCCAGTATCCGGAGCGCTTCCTCGAAGACGACCAGCCCGAGCCCCCCGACCCGCTGGGCAAAGCCAGCACCGCCGGGCAGGGTGTCGTATAGGTAGATCTCCGCCTCGATGCCGTCGCGTCCCGCAGGCGTGAGCGCGGGCCGGTACTCGGCCTGAAGCTCGTTTGCCTCCAGCTCTAGACGCACGCACGCGGCCTTCGTGAGCGCTTCACTGATGGTGCGGAGCGCGACATCGGTCGCAAGGAGGCTGGGGATGAGCGTGAGTGGTGGGTTCACGCTGATGGAGACCAAGAGCACGTCGCTGATGAAGTCTGTTCCGAGCACCAGCCCTTTTGTTGCACCGCCGCCCGGGCAGTTTCCGTCCCTTGGATCGGGAAATGGCTTCCGGTGCGCCGCCCCAACAACCCCCTTCGGCAGCGCCGTCGGTTCGATCAGGCCGCACTTCGTGCAGTATGTGTAACCCTCCTCGCGCGGTCCACGGTTCGTGACAAGGAGATGCTGTCTCGTATAGTACACGCGGAGGTGATCGTTGAGTCTCGTCCACTTGGCCTCATCCGGAGGGGTATGCATCGTAAGCTTGGCCCGCGTCGCATAGCTCCGCGCCGGCTGGTCGTCTGGCGAAGTTCCTTCCTCCTTGCTCACCGGGTGCGCGAACCCGGGTGGGCGCAACCAGTACGTCGCAGGCCCGAATGTCCCCACGCCGCCACACGCCTCGCAGTCCCTCCGCTCTTCCCGTGCCCCCTCCTCAAGCGTGGTCGTCCGGGCGTAGTGGCAGTACTTGCACTCGTAGTAGAATCGCCGAGACTGCCAAGCGCGGTAGCGATCATTCCGTATCGGCGAGTAGACGGCCCCGGACGTCCAGAGCTTGCTCCCGATCCACACCTCCTTCCCCGGCGCGTACTGCGAGAGCGCGATCGGAAGTCCCTGCGATGGCGTGAATCGAAAGGCTGGCCGAAAGAGCGTCGAGCGGTCGGGATCGAACACGTGGAACGCGGCGACGTCGGTCGGGAAGGCGTACCTTGGTAGTACGCCTTTGTAGAGCAGGCGGTCCAGGAGGTTCTCGGAGGCTGGATCCCTGCCTGGTCGTTCCTCGCCTTCCTCGTCCGGCGCCTCGAGGCTCGTCGCCGCGCTTGCATCCTCTCCCCCCTCTGCCTCGTCGCCTCCCGCGCCGGCAGAAATGCCGGGGTCGTACTCGATCGCCTCGTCAATCGGCTGTAGTGTGCCCTCGATGAGCGTATTAAGCAGCCGCTGACGCTCCACGGTGGGGATCTCGGCCGGGAGCCACGCGGCAACGTCAGCCCTAAGCGTCGTCTCGTTCGAACGCAGCCATTGCTCCAGATCGGCACGGTTCAGCACCTTCTCCGGGTTCTTGAAGTCGGAGACCGTGCCGAGGACAGCGAAGAGGTGCGGCTGCGCCTCCGGCTTGATCTCCGGGAGCTTAGCTTGGTGGTACCGCTGAAGCAGGTACGCCGTGACGTGACGTCGCGCTATCTCGGAGTTGTCGAGCGTAAGCGTCGGATCATCGACCGCGCCCCGGATCATCTGGTCAGGATACGTGAAGTAGTGCTCATCGTGGCTGTCCGCGCTGCCGAAGGCGGTCACGGTCGCCACGGCGTTCCCGCGTCGGCCCGCTCGGCCGGCGCGCTGCTGGTAGTTCGCGCGGGCCGGAGGCATGTTGCGGAGCGAGACGCCCGAGAGGGTGCCGATGTCGATGCCGACCTCCATCGTGGTCGTGCAGGACAGGACGTCTATCGCTGGCCGATCGCGTCCCGTCTCATCAGGCCCGAGATCTACATCTTGAAAGAGGAGTTCGTGTTCCTCCGCCTTCGAGAACACTTCGTCCGCTTGCGCCGCGTTGAGCTGCGCCGTGTGCTCTGCTGCGATGAGCGCCATCGGGGCCGTCGGTGGTGTCCGTAGCGCGTCGACCGTGCTCGCTCGGTAGTAGCCCTTCCGCGCCTTGAAGACTGGATCTGAATCGGGATCGATTGGAGTCGCCGTATCCTGGCCGCAATTGACACAGGTGGTTTGCCCAGGGAACGGGCGCTGAGCCGTTCGGCAGGATTGGCAATAGGCCCACGCACCACCGATCGCGAGCGAGAGCTCACCTCCCTTCAGCCGGAACTTGCCCGGCGCGGTCTGCTCCGCGAAGAGGGTCAAGAGCTTCGGCAGCCACTCTTTCTCGAAGAGCGACCGTGCGGGCCTGTCGCTGAGGAACTGATGGATCTCTGTGAACTTCCCGGAGCGCGGCTGGACGTCTCTCAGCCACCACGCTGGGGGCATGCGGCTGAGCCAGAACCCCGCGCGGGTCCAGCAGCGAAGCCAAACGCGAGTGAGCGCAAGCTTCTGGTCCGGTGACTGCGCGAACCACGAGATTTCGGGCAGGGCCTGGATCTTGGGTGAATGCTCGGATCGCTCGATGAGCGAGGCGAGAGCGAGCGACTCCAAGCCGTAGTACCGGTCGGTGAGTGACTTCGTGATTGACCGGAGCAAGGACTCCGGGGGCGCTGATCCTCGTAGCCGCACTAGGAGTTGAAGCAGGTCCGTTTCTCGGGTGAGCGCACCGCTCCTGACCGCCTCCTCTACGAGGGTCTCGTCCTGGAAGCTCTCTCCGACCTTTAGCTCAGGGCGAAGCCGTACACCCATGTCTTTCGCGGCGACCAGCACTCCAAGGTAGAGGTCTTCGAGGGACAACAAGTTCGCCACGATCGGCGAGCGCGCGAGCCGAGCATAACCCGATATGATGAGCGGGCGCAGCGCGTCCTGCGTCGAATACGTCTGGAGGTTAGGCGCAAGCCGTGCGGCCGTCTGGCGGGAGTCCGAGAAGATGAGGACCTTCCGTCCCCGGAGCGGAGCCAGTCGTGTCGCGGTGACGGGGCTGGGAGGCTGCACCTGGATCTGCTTCGCGATCAGCGCCTGGAACGGCTGGTCACCCTTTGTCTGGTGATCCTGAACAGAGGACCGGCCAAATGCGGCGCTCTCACCGCAGGCCGCGCACGGGCGGAACTCACCGGGCCTCGCATTCTGGGGTTCGTCGTCGACAGCGGGCGGCCCCGATCGGCCGTTTCGCAAGTAGACTTGCCGGTTCCGCGGTCCCAACTTCGGAGGGTTTAACCGTCCGGTCACGAGGTCGTACTCGGCTGGCTCCACTGCCTCATTGAAGACGGGTTTCTCCAGAAGGAGGTCGATGGGCTCGAGTTCGTCGAACTGACCCGAGAGCGTGCGAAACGCACCACCGGGCTCAGACCACAGGAAGTTGGGATCGGCCACATCGTTGGTATACGCGCGCCCGTACGCGGTGCCGCAGTTGCGGCATGTAAAGAGTTCCAGCACCCGGGCGCCACAGTCACACGTGTCTCGCGGCTGGCTGAACAGCCTGCCAGCCGGTCCGCCGCGCTGTGCGGGAGGGAGGCTCGCGCACTGGGGGTCCATGCAGACCCAGAGCCCTGCGAGGCCCCTGTAGAACGAGTGCACACGGCACGGCAGCAGACCAGGCTCGGTCGGGTTTCGCCGCGCCACGCTCCCGAGGGCGATGAGGTTTGTGACGGCGCGCGCTGCGACGTCCGGCGGTACACCATCGAACAACGCCGCACCAACCGCATCAACCGGTTGAGCCTCATTCATCGTGAGATTGATGAGGCTCGCCATCGGACCGAACTTGACGAGGGCGTCGTAGAGCGCCCGCTGCAATTGCCACGGGGGTGTGATGCCCCGGTACCTCAGGAATGGTTCCACTTGCGCAACCCGCGCGTCGTCGGTATCCGACTCGTAGAACGAGTGCAGATCAATAGAATCGAGGGCCTCGGCGTCCTGACTCGTCCCCTTCGCCGCGCCAGAGCGGAGGAGGAAGTCGCCCTGGACCTTCCGGAAGTCGGTTGGATCCTTCCCTGTGAGCTGCGCGCCGAACTTCACGGCGTAGTCGGGGTCCTTGAAGCTCGCGCTTGTGCAGACAACTTGGAGCCGGTCCGCCGGAATCCCAAGCCGCATGCGCAGCCGGCGGATGAGAAGCGCCACCTCTGCACCTGCAGCACCCCGGTAGAGGTGCGCCTCGTCAATCACGAGCAAGAAGCGCTCATCAGGGTTCGCATGCAGCCAGTCGCGCGTGTGGTCGAAGATCGGGCGCTCCAGTGGTCGCATCAGCATGTACTCGAGCATCGAGTAGTTGGTAACGAGGATATCTGGAGGAACATCCTGGACCTCGTGCCTCGTCACGAGTTCCGGATCGCCGTCGAGCGTGACGCATCGCTTGAACGCGCCGGTCTTGGCGTCCCTCCATCGCGTTCCCTTTTTGCCGTACCAGCCGATCAGGTCGGGCTTCGCCGGCCACTTTCCGCGCTTCTTCAGCTCTCGCACGAGCCCTTCAGCGGCGATCTGCTGTGGGGAGGCAGGTCCCGCAGCAAGTTCCGAGTTCTTGACGTAGTACGTACCGATCGGGGCGAGGCGCTCTTTGTCCTTGCCCTCGTCGCGCACACCCGGATAGAGCGTCCGGCTCGTATAACGCGCGAACCGCGCGGGTCTCCCTGACCAGTCCATGAACTTCTTGACTATCCGAGGGTCGCCAAAGAGTAGTCGTAGTCGCCCGAGTTGATCGTTCACGAGGGCGTTCATCGGGTAGAGTACGATGGCGCGTACAGCTGGCGTCCCGCCGAAGGCCCGACCCTTCGTTTTGGCCTCTCGAGCGAGCTTGCCCAGGATTGGGAGCAGGAAACACTCGGTCTTGCCGGAGCCTGCACCGGTCATGACCACCAGGCTGCGTCCGTCGACGAGCGACAGCTCTGTAGAGGTCGCCTGGTGTTGATACGGAGGATCATGGATGAGGAGGCCGAGATTGCCCTGGGGTTCTGAGACAGCCGAGAAGACCTCCAGCGCGGCTGCGTCGAGACCGAGATCTCGGAAAGCCGCACCGGTCTTGTAGCGGGGCGTGCTCTCCAAGTACGGCCGCTGATGAATCACGCCGGGCTCCTCGAGGAGTTGCCGACGTTGCGCGACGAGCGTCGGGTGGCTGATGTGGTACGTCGCCTCGATGTAGTCTCGAAGCGCGCGGTGCAGCTGCTGAATCGTCTCTCCAATAGTCAGGGCCATTTCAACTTCCCTTCATCCTGGCCGTGTGCTTCCGCGTAGTTCCTCGAGCCACAGCGCTTCATGTGCGAACCGCAATTCCTCTTCGCACTCGGCTTCGGCGAACCGGTAAGCGCATAGGCACCCTGCGCTCGGAACCGGTTCGCCGACCGCGTCCCACCGCCTTCTTGCCCACATCGGGACTGGCGAAAAGAGTTCGAGGATATGCGTCCCTTCGGGTCGCGGACGAACCCTGAACCGCTGTGGTTCCCCTCGGAGTGCGTCAATCGCCATTTGTAAGCGCCACGCTTCATCACAACCGCGCCATCGACCGACTGAGGTTGGAAGGTCGATCAGGCGTTCGGGGTGCCCGTTGCGCAACTGCACGTAGCACCACACGTCGGCACCGTAAGCCTGGCTTCTGCGCGCCACGAAGCGTCCCGACTGCGATCTCGCTTCAACCCACCGCCCACGGTAGTAACGGATGGAACGCTCAGGGTCCAGCAACAATAGCCCCGGGATGTCGCGTGACGGTTGCGCTGCGTCCAGAAGACGGTCGAGGCGCGACACGTGCTGGGCCGGAGTCTCGGCTGATGGCGCTTTCAGCCAACCGTCGTAGGATAGCTCGATGAGCCCGAGTTGGACGAGGTCGCCACGCAGATTATCCCCAGGAAGCGGGCTCAAACGCCGGACGTGATTTATGTACTCGATGCGGGTGACCAGATCATCGGGTAGGGCCGAAACCTGGTCGGACGCGACGCCGAGCAGGATCGCCGCGCCGCTCTTGCGCAACACAAAGCTGGCGGGGGCCGCGTATAGGAGCGTCCTCGTTTCCTGACCTTGGTCCTCACCAAATTCGCGGTACTCGAGGATGTCACCGTGGGCGGTCATAGCCTCGAGTGTCTCTTCGACGAGGCCCTTGGCTGCATCGAGGTCCTCGACCAGGCCTCGAAGCGGACGCGCCACGCCTCGAACCAACGTTGCGGCGGCACAAGGGCAGAGAAAGCTGGCGGTCCTACGCAGCGCACCCGCAATGGCCTCGATCGACATGAGATCCAGTGCGGTCGGGTCCAGCCCCAACTCGGCAACTTTCTGAGCGTGAACTTCCATGGCGGTTAGACGCCTCATGTCCATCCCCAACTCGCATAGAGTTCGCCGGGCACTACGCGTGACTGAAGGTGACGGTCCGTCGCGATGACGAGAAACCTGGCGGCCCTTGCAAGCGTTGGCATTTCAAGGAGGCGCGTCAGGCCCGCGCGGAGGTGTTGCCCCGCCCATGCCATGACATCCGAAGGATCACTAGCAAGCCTGAGCGCGAATTCGGCAAGCCACTCGGGGTCCTCCGTCTTGGTGAGCTTGTTCTGCGCTGTGACCGTCACCCCGGCTGTGGCTTTGGGGACCGGCGCTGACGGCAACAAGCGGAAACTTATCGCGAGCGAGGCGATGCGCTTGACCCGCACTTCGCACGTGGCGGCTGCGAGCGTGGCACGCTCGAGTGCAAGCGCCGCGCCGATGGCTGCCTCTTCGCGCCGCTTCGATACTGCTCGCTGCAAGTTCACAAGGTCCGCGAGCCCATCAACTCCATTGCGCACGGCAGCCGCTGCTGCCGCCCAGTTTTCACCGCCGAGGAGCTGGAAGATATGCCGCGTGAGCGCGAGCAGGACATCGCGCTGGCGTGCTGCTGAGAATACGTCGCCGGGCAGCCTCGCTTGGCCCCAGAGGCGGGCTAGCCCGAGGACTCGGACCACTGACTCCACCGAACGCTCTCGCACATCGACGCGCGGGATGCACCGCAGATCGGCGAAACCGTGGACGGCTGGGGGAACGATGACCGCCGCCGTGGACTCTCCCATCCGCGCGACGTACAGCCCGCCGCCGGCGGGAACCTCGTACTCCGACGCCGGCTCGAGCGGCTCCTCCACGGAGGGGGTCTCGAAGGCGAGGCGCGCCACCGCCGGCCTCGCAGCGCTTCCGCTGTCGTCGAGCAGGCGCACAACGTAGCCTTGGCCGCGCCGTCGCACAGCCCAGCGGAGCGGTGTGAACTCCCGCTCGCACCGGACGGTGAAGGCCCCCAGTTCGTCGGCCCTGAACTCAAGCTCGCAGACGCGAGCGGTGTCGTAGGCGTCTTGCGCGACCTTCGTTCCGCGGAAGTGCTTCTCGAAGTGGCTTCTCCAGACGTCGGGGGTTATGGGCAGCGCGACCGGCGGGAGTTGCTTGACGACAGTCGCAGCGTCCATGTCCTTCTCAAACAACGACACCGTGCACTTGATGGTGCGGCCCACAGGCCCCCGAAGTGTGACCACGACACGTCCTTCCCAAAGCTGCTCGAGCGTCGGCGTGGCAGGGTCCGTCTGCACGAGCAAGGGGCCCTGGGGACTTACGCCAGGTGACCAAGGTCGGGTTTCGCGGATGCGCATCACCACGTCGAGGTCGCCGAGCGGTTCCACTTCTCCTACCACGCTGCTACGAGTGCAGACCCGGACGGTGTGAAGGCCAACCGGCAGTTGCGGAAGCTCGACGAAGATCGGCTCTCCTGGCGCGACCGACGTGAGCTCCAGTGAGTGATCCGCACCGGTACCCATTGACACGAGGAGGGCAGCTATCGGGTGGTCGGTACGAATGGCGAGACACGGTCGCTCAGAGGCAAGCCACTCCCCATGTCCCTCTCCGTCCCAGACAACAGCGGCAAGCCCAGCAGGCCAAACCTCGATCGTCTTTGCTTGCCCGAGGCCGAGGCGCCGGAGTGTCTCTTCCCAGTCCGCCGTCAGCGCTGGTGGTAGATCAAGGATTGCGGTGTGGACTCCCTCGCAGGCGAGGCTGATCGTTCGGGCGTAGTCGGTCGACTTAACCGATCCGCTGGTGCTCACGATAATGTATCGCTCGCCGGGACGAATCCGCAGACTCCGCGACTCGTAGGCGAGGCCGTCGGAAGCGATCCTGAAGAGCCAGGTGGGACCGGGACGGAGGAGGCACTCTGCACGCAGCAGGTAGTCGAGCTGAGGGTCCGTTTGCTCGAACTGGAGCAAAACCTCATCCGCGCGCGGCCACCGGGCGAGCGTGACGCGCTGCGCGCCGTGCAAACACCGTCCCCGTGCGAGAGGTCGGCCCGATGCCCCTGCGACTATGCAACGAGATCCCGTGAGGATCTCGCGCGTTCGAGGGAACCTGAGAAGCAGGTGCGACAGGTCGGGAATCTCGAGCGAAACCTCCCACGAGGCGCCTGACACGTCGGTCGGTCGAAGCACGAGTCGCGGCTCGATCCCGAGCGCCGCGACCTCAGCCCGCGCCTCTTCGGGGCGACGGACTATACAGGGTGTTGTGCCGCGAGCCAACGCGAGGCCGCGGATTTGCGCGCGTTCCTGAGCGAAACGGCGCGCCCCGCCGAGCCACTCGCGTGCCCTACGCTCGCGGTCCAAGTCCTCACTGATCCTCTTAAGCGTCGCTGGGTGTATGAGGCTGCCCGTGCCGAACTCCCCCTGGAGGAGAAGGGCGGCGGCGATCTGACCCACAAGTTGTCTCTCCTGCGCGAGGTTCTGGAAGCGCGACGTGGCATTCCAGCTTCGCGCGGCGATGAAATCGCCAAACGCCGAGGGCGACTCGAAGAGTTCCGCAGAGAACGAGTGCCGCAGTTCGTAAAGGATACGCGCGAGCTGCCGTTGCAGATCCCGGGGGAGGATGGCGTGCGTGATCGGCCAGCAGATGATAGAGAAATGCTCAGCCCACGCCCCGGACGGTACCGCGCCGCCGAACTCCTTCTGGAACGAGCGGTAGCAGTCACGGATCCAGTAGCGATCTCCGTGGATGGTCCAACCTGGAGTCTCCTGCTCGAAGGTCAGCCAGTACTCGTCGCCCGAGTAGCGATACCCTAATTCGGAGGCGTAGACGACCCAAGGAAGTGAGCAACTATCCGACGGCGAAGCAGAAGCGATGTGGGCCCTGATCTCACCCTCGAGCAGTTGCAGTTCATGTGTCGACAGACCATGTTCTAGGCCGAAAATCGGTGCCCCCATGCTCACAGCAGATCGTTCTCGACTGAGTCTTCTGAAATGTTCCTCTAGCCGCGTTTGCCATCCTGAGAGTCTCATGGTGACAACAGAACTTGCACGTGCCTCCTGGCGATAGTGCCAGTGCAGGTTAATAGATCATACGGAGGAATCTTTCTACGCTGTTATGCGATCGGGTGCAATCACCAACGTCCCATGAGCAGGAGAAGCCTTTGATCACACCTGAACAGCCAGTTAGCCCAACGTGCCGGTTCTATATACTGTGCCAAATTGCTTGACTGGCCGATGGGGCATTAACAGATCACGTAAATCCTCACGTTTCCATGTAGAAAACTCAGGCCGAGATTGCGACCTTCGGATTATCCAGCGGTCCAAGGCGAGCTTTCCAACTTCTTTCGCAGATAAAAGGTTTCTGAAAGATCCACTCTTTACTTCCCCCCTAAGCAGACGCTCAGCATTAGATGCAGGCTTGCACATGAACACTTCGCGCGATACGCCATGCCGAAGCAATTCTGAATCCATCTCTAGCAGATCGAGTGCCATTCTTACTGTTCGCAATCTCCAGTTAGGCCCATCACCAAAATCATGATTGTCCGCATAGTGGTGGCGCCGCCTCTTGAGATACATGCGCATATCCTTGAATAGACTATTGGGGATATGAAAATGTCCGTAGCCTTTTGTGTACCCGATTGACTCGAAATACTTAATTCCCCCCAGGTTGAGGCGGTTATAGACAGACGAACGACCCAGGGCAGATGAAGTAGTGACCATTACTAGCGTAGCGTGTTTTTTCTTTCGAGAGATAATCCCGCGTGTGTTGGCATACCTTTCAGCAAAGAGGTCTCTGACTTCCTTGGTCCGAACCAAGCACGCGATGAGTTTGCCTCCAAGCAACATGTTGTAAGGGGGTAGAGCACCGAGAACATATGCATCCATGACATTTACGAGACGCTCTCGGCGTTGGGATTCCTTCCATCCAATCAATGTGTCACGAACCCGAAGATTAAATACAGGGTCCCCAAGAGCCATAAGCCCAATCAGCTTTCCGTTACTGTCGTCCCATACAAGAAAGCGCATTCGTCTCCCATAGCCCTGAGACACTGGGACCGCCCAGGTAAGACTCGCCAGTCTGAACAAATCCGATTCAGGAGTTTGGGCCTCTATCAATTGAAGCCGAGGAGAGATCTTTTCAGGCACAACCTCAGAGCCGGAGGCGAAATAATGAATGAGAGCTGGCAGGGTTTCCTTGATGAACGGTCTTTCTGCGCGTAGGAGGTCAGCCCGCTGTGCTTGATGCAGCAGTCGGACTGTATCCTTGCCGTCACCGGGAGGTTGGGGGAGCCCTTTTGAATCTTTCAAGAATCCGATCCTGCGGAAATGCGCACGCAGTCGCCTCTTAATCCGAGCTTCTAGCGTTAGCAAGGGCAATATCATGGCGAGTAACTGCGCTGGCCTTTGGTTAGGAATTCTTGCTGCTTCAGTATGCGTTCACACAGCACAAGAGCTGCTGGACTGGCTCGGATCCCGACTGCTCCACACGAGAATCGAAAGCCATGCTCGGACCTTAGCACCACTCGCCTCCAAAGCTGCTTTATAGGCCCAATCAACAGGGAGGGATACGCTAAATCACGGAAGAAATCAATCGGCTACGGCCTGGAAGTGCGAGCATTCCGCTCATAAGGGGGCTGGCTCACCAAGGGCGCGAGCGAAAGACCCAGAGGGGCTGAAGCCGCCCGACTGAGACAGCCGGGTGGGTGGGGGGCTGAGGAGGGAATTTCGTTGCCTGCAGTGAGGAGCGCGGGGCAACGATGCAAGGAGACTTGGCTTGGTGGCGTAGCCACGAAGCCACACCGCTGTATTTCAGAATGAGCGGGAGGCTGCCGAAGCAGAGCGAAGGCAGTCTCCCGAACTTGATCTAGCGGGAATACCCCGCTATCATGAGTCCACTTTCCACCGCTGAGGGGGAGGCTGGCTCACCAAGGGCGCACGCGGAAGACCCGGAGGGGCTGAAGCCGTCCGACTGAGACAGCCAGGGCGGGTGGGGAATAGAATCGGCTGCCGGCTGCTGGCCAGCAGCCGGTGCGGGCGGGGCGGAAGGCACCGTGAGGCCGGAAAGAGTTGGCGCGCCCCCTCAAAA
>CAZITU010000056.1:0-15828 GCA_964542245.1 uncultured Nitrospirales bacterium
TCAAGGGTTGGGAGGAGCCGAAGGTGGTGATCCGCCTGTGGATCATCGCCATCCTCCTGGCCCTGGTTAGCCTGAGCACCTTGAAGCTACGATGAGCCCATGTAGCATGACCATGAGCGAACATCCTTCTTTGGAAGTGGCGGGCAAACGGGTGGCCGTCATCGGGTTGGGCCGAAGCGGGCTGGCTGCCGTGCGTCTTCTCCGGGAGCTGGGGGCTCGCGTTGCGGTCGCTGACCAAAGACCGGAGTCTGAGCTAACGGAGACCATAGATTCGCTCGGCGAAGGGGACGTGGAGGTCCATGGCGGCGGTGCGTACGATTCCGCCCTAAACGGCGCGGATCTGGTGGTGGTAAGCCCAGGTGTGCCAGTGGCGCTCGAACCTCTCCAGCGGGCCCGCGCCTCCGGCTCTCGCGTGATCGGAGAATTGGAGCTCGCCTCTCGCTGCCTTACGGGGAGGGTCATCGCCGTGACCGGCACGAACGGTAAGAGCACCACGGTGACCTGGATCAAAGAGCTTTTGCGAAACTCCGGCTTTAATCCGTTCGTCGGGGGTAATTTGGGAACGCCCCTGGCCGAAGCCGCCATCGCCTCGCTTCGGGGTCGGCAGTGGGACTTCGTCGTCGCCGAAGTCTCCAGTTTTCAGCTCGAAACCATTGAGACGTTTCATCCCTGGATCGGCGCGATCCTGAATCTGACCCCCGACCATCTCGACCGGTATTCTTCCATGGCTGCCTATGCCGCGGCGAAGGCGCGACTATTCGAGAATCAAACCGGCGAGGATTATGCCGTCCTCAACGCCGACGATCCCTGGCTAGCCCAATCTGCCGTGTGCTCGTCGGGAACTCGGGTGCTGTTCAGTCGGCGAGGCCCGATCGAGGGGGGGATATTCCTGGACGGAGACGCACTCTGCTCCACCCTACAAGGGTGGCGAGAGGAAATATGTCGGGCTAGCGACCTTCACGTGCGTGGCGCCCACAATGTGGAGAATGCGATGGCGGCGAGCGCGGTTGCGGCTCTCGTTGGGTGTCCGGTCGGGGTCATCGGTCGAGGGCTTCGCGCCTTCCGTGGGCTGGAGCATGTCATGGAAGTGATCCGCGTCGTTCGCGGTGTGACCTACATCAACGACTCGAAGGGCACGAACGTAGATGCCACGATCAAGGCTTTGGAGAGTCAGCAGACGCCGGTTGTCCTGATTGCCGGGGGCCGTGAGAAGGGAAGCGAGTATCCGGGGCTTGCGGCAGCGGTCCGGGGCCGAACCAAGCGGGTCATCCTGCTCGGCGAAGCGCGTTCCCGCCTGCGTCGGCTTCTGGAGGGCGTGTGCCCGATCACCGAAGTCGGCAGTTTGGCCGAGGCCGTTCGGGAGGCGGCGGCCACGGCGGTTCCTGGCGATACGGTCCTGTTCTCACCGGCCTGCGCGAGCTTCGACATGTTTACGGACTACAAGGACCGCGGACGACAGTTCAAGGAGCTTGTCCATGAGTTGGAGTAACCCGCAGGCCCTGACCTTGTATTGGCCAGACTCCGCTGCCCCGCCTCGCCCTCAGCAAAGCGACCGCATGGTCCTGGTGTTGACGGTCATCCTGGTCGCGGTCGGCATCGGTATGATCTACAGCGCCAGCGCCGTGATGGCTCAGAAACGGTTCGGCGACGCGACGTATTTCCTGAAACGCCAGCTACTCTGGTCTGCCGTCGGCTTGGTGTTCCTGCTCGTGGTAGCCCGCTTGGACCACCGGTCTCTCCGGGCCTGGGCGCGTCCGCTCCTGCTCCTCGGTCTCATCGGATTGGTGGTCGTCCTGCTGCCCCATTTCGGGGTCATGGTCAAGGGAGCGCGGCGCTGGCTGCGGCTTGGCCCCTTGACGATCCAACCGGCTGAATTGGTGAAGGTAGGCGTCATTCTTTACCTCGCGCACTACTTAACCAAGAAAGGGAAGCGCATCGGCGATTTTCGGTGGGGTTTCATGCCCCCGTTGCTTGTCGTCGGTGTGATTGTCGCCTTGGTGGTCCTTGAGCCCGACTTGGGGACCGCTGCAGTGATTGGCTTGGTGGCCGTCGGTCTCCTGTTCGCGGGCGGGGCTCGGCTGGGGCACCTTGCGTTGATCGGCTTGGCGACCGTACCGATGCTGTACTTCCTGATTGCGCGGGTCGGGTACCGACGTCAGCGCTTTCTGAGCTTTCTGGATCCATGGAGCGATCCCACGGGAGCGGGCTTCCAAGTGACCCAGTCGTTCCTGGCGTTGGGCGGAGGAGGGCCATGGGGGGTCGGGTTGGGTGAGGGCCGCCAGAAGCTGTTCTACCTGCCGGAACCGCACACGGACTTTGTGCTGTCGGCGTTGGGCGAGGAACTCGGGTTTGTAGGGGCAGCCGCCGTGGTGCTTCTACTGGGAATGTTCGTGGCGAAGGGCTTGGTAATCGCCATAGCCGCGACCGATCCCTTTGGCCGATACCTGGCGTTGGGCGTGAGTTTGCTGGTGGGTGTTCACACTCTGATCAACGTGGGCGTGATCACGGGGTTGTTGCCGACGAAGGGATTGCCCCTGCCGTTCTTGAGTTACGGCGGCTCAGCTCTGGTGGTCAACATGATCGGGACGGGAATTCTCATGTCGGTCTCCCGGGACCGGCCGCCGATCTAGATAGATTGATGCGTGTGATTATCGCGGCTGGCGGAACCGGGGGCCACCTCTATCCGGGGCTTGCGCTGGCCCGCGAGTTCGAGCGGCAAGTTCCGGGGAGCGAGACGATCTTTGTGGGGACGGCGCAGGGTATCGAAACAAAGGTGCTGGCGAGAGAGGGATTTGAGTTGACAGCCATCAAGGCACAGGGAGTGATGGGAAAAGGCCTCGCAGGGGCCGCGCGGGGTCTGGCCATGCTCCCCATTGGTTTGGCGCAGTGCCTGGCGCTCTGCCGGAAGCGGCGACCGGACTTTGTGCTGGGGATCGGAGGGTACACGAGCTCCCCACTGATCCTGGCGGCTTACTTGTTGGGCATCAAGCGCGCGATCCTGGAACCCAATGCGCAGCCCGGCACGGCGAATCGGGTGCTCGCGCCCTTCGTCAACCTGGTCTTTGTTGCGTTCGACGAGACGGTCGCGTTTTTCGGGGGAGCCACGACGCGGGTTGTGGGGACGCCGATCCGCCGCGAGTTTCTGGAGGCGTCCATTTCAACGAGAGAGGGCCCCGCAGACGCCCCTCCCGCGCCCACAGTCGAGACAGCGACGCCGGGCGGACGCCCCAGCCGCAAGCCGACTCTGTTGGTCTTCGGCGGGAGCCAGGGAGCGCGGTCCATCAACAGGGCGGTAGTGGCCGCGCTGCCTACGCTGATTGCTGTCCACCCAGGCTTGCACGTGATCCACCTGACCGGAGACCACGATCTTGACGAGATCGCGGCGGCCTATCAGCCCTATCGGTCCATGGGGCAAATCACGGCGGAGGTGGTGCCGTTCCTCTACGACATGCCCCGAGCGTTCCGGCAGGCCGATCTGATCGTCAGCCGCGCGGGAGCGACGACTGTGGCTGAGCTGACGGCCTGCGGGAAGCCGGCGATCCTGATTCCGTATCCCCATGCGATCTACGGGCACCAGGAGCGGAACGCGCGTGTCCTTGAGCGCGCCGGTGCGGCGCAGGTCATCCTCGATGACGGATTGACGGGTGAGGCCCTGGCGAATGCGATTGCCTCGTTACTGACAAATCCGGCGCGATTGACCGAGATGGGGCGGCGGAGCAAGGCATCCGGTCGGGCCGACTCGGCCGAACTGGTAGTCGCGGCGTGTCGGGTATTAGTGCAGGGCAAGTGATTCTCAGGGCATGTTTCGCAAGATTCAGCATATTCACTTCGTCGGCATCGGGGGCTCGGGCATGAGCGGCATCGCGGAAGTTCTGCTGACCCTCGGCTATACGGTGACCGGCTCGGACGTCCAAGAGTCGGAGACTGTGCGGAGAATCCGCGATCTCGGGGGAACCGTGTTTATCGGGCACGACGCGGCTCATATCGGAGACGCTCAGGTGGTGGTGGTCTCCTCGGCCGTCTTCCCCACGAATCCCGAGGTAGTCGCCGCGAAGGCGAAAGTGGTCCCCGTGATTCCGCGCGCCGAAATGCTGGCCGAGCTGATGCGACTCAAGTACGGTGTGGCCATAGCCGGCGCCCACGGCAAAACCACCACGACGTCGCTTGTGGCCCACGTCTTGGCCGAGGGCGGGCTCGACCCCACGATCGTGATCGGGGGGAAAGTGAACGCCTTGGGGAGCCATGCGCGCCTGGGACGGGGTGAGTTATTGGTGGCCGAGGCGGACGAGAGCGACGGCTCCTTCTTGAAACTGTCACCGACTATCGCGGTGGTCACCAACTTGGATCGGGAGCATCTCGACCATTATAGGACGGTGGAGAACCTCTGCGAGGCCTTCGTGGAGTTCATCAACAAGATTCCTTTCTATGGCCTGGCAGTTCTCTGCGCCGACGACCCGTACCTGGGCAAGCTGCTCCCCCGTGTCGCCAAGCGGTACCAAACCTACGGGCTGACGGCCACGGCCGACATGGTCGGAACCGACGTTCGCTTGCACGTCGGCGCGGCGGAGTTCTCGGCGCTCTTCCG
This sequence comes from uncultured Nitrospirales bacterium, assembly GCA_964542245.1. Classification (GTDB taxonomy): domain Bacteria; phylum Nitrospirota; class Nitrospiria; order Nitrospirales; family NS-4; genus CAZITU01. The sequence goes on from CAZITU010000056.1 coordinate 4,586, forward strand.
CGGCGAACGCTTAGGCCGGTTTCAGGTCGCCATGCCGGGCGTCCATAACGTCCGCAACGCTCTCGCCGCGATCGCCGTGGGTATAGAACTGGGCGTGCCGGTTCCCCAGATCGGCCATGCGCTGGAGGGATTCACCGGTGTTGAGCGGCGTTTTCAAGTGCTTGGAGAAAAGGCAGGCATCACCGTGATTGACGACTATGGCCATCATCCCACTGAGATCAGGGCGACTCTTGCCGCGGCCAAGGAGGGGTTGGGTCGGCGCTTGGTGGTCCTCTTTCAGCCGCATCGCTACACGCGGACAAAAGACCTGCTCGATGAATTTGCGACCGCGTTCGCGCAGGCGGACCTTTTGTTCCTGACCGACATCTATCCGGCCGGCGAGCCTCCGATTCCCGGCGTCACCGGTGAGCGGCTGGCCGAGGCCATTCGGGGCGCAGGCGGTCCGCCGGTGACCTATGTCCCGCGGAAGGAGCGGCTCGTGGAAGCGGTCCTCCCGCATCTGAAGGCCGGTGATCTGGTGGTGGTGATGGGGGCGGGCGACATCGGAAGAATCGGGAGGGAGCTCATCCAACAAGTGAAATGAGAGCAAAGGGGGACATGATGGAAATTCGGGCAGTCCTTGGGGGGATCAAGGGTCGGGTACGTCTCCATGAACCGATGAGCCGTCATACCACGTTTCGGATCGGAGGACCGGCTGATGCCTACGTCGAGCCGGCCGATGTCGAAGCCCTGCAGCTTCTGCTGGAACGAGCACGAAAAGCGAAGATCCCGGTTTTCGTGATGGGAGGGACAAATCTTCTTGTCCGAGACGGCGGCATTCCAGGCATTGTGGTGCGCCTTGTGAAGTTCGACCGCATCCAGGAGCTTGAAGACGGCGTGCTTTATGCCGAAGCCGGAGTCGGAGTACCGCATCTGCTCAAGTTCGCGATGCAGCGCGGGCTCACCGGGCTTGAGTTTGCCGCCGGCATCCCCGGGACGGTGGGAGGAGCTGTAGTCATGAATGCCGGGACTCGCTTTGGGGAAATGAAGGACATCGTGCGGAAGGTTCGCATGGTGACCACCGCCGGGGAAGTCCTCGACCTCTCCGCCGACGAGGCAGGATTCGAATACCGTCGGAGCCGGCTCCCGCAAGGGGTGGTGGTCGGGGTGTGGCTGGGTTTGAAGCAGGGCAACAAGGCGCATATCGAATCGACCGTCAAGACGTGGCTGCACCGGAGGAAGGCCACGCAACCGATCGAGATGCCGAACGCCGGCTGTGTCTTCAAAAATCCGGGAGGAGAACCGGCCGGACGATTGATTGAAGCCGTGGGTCTCAAAGGGGCGCAGATGGGCGATGCCCAGGTTTCCACGAAGCACGCCAATTTCATCGTCAACCGTGGCCGCGCGACGGCCGGCGATGTGTTGGATTTAATCCGGCTGGTCGGCAAGACCGTCGAGGAGAAATCCGGTGTGACGCTGGAACTCGAAGTCAAGATCGTCGGAAGAATCTGATGGCATGGCCCTGTTGACCACCAAGCGCATCGCGGTTCTGATGGGTGGGCAATCCGCCGAGAGGGAGATCTCCCTGCGTAGCGGTCAGGCCGCCTGGGCGGCTCTGATCCGCAAGGGCTATGACGCAGTCCCGCTGGACGTCGATGCCGCCGTGGGATCGCGGTTGCGCGAAATCCAGGCCCATATCGCCTTTATTGCCCTCCATGGACCCGGCGGGGAAGACGGCACGATTCAAGGAATGCTGGAGATCCTCCGGGTACCCTATACCGGCTCGGGCGTCAGAGCGTGCGCGGTGGCCATGGACAAGGCGATGACCAAGGCACTGCTGGATCATAGCGGCATTCCCGTCCCGCAGGGGGTTGTGCTGACCCTGCGCGATCGGAAGGCTCCGCGGCCGCGTGGGTTCGGGTGGCCGGTGGTCGTCAAACCGGTCAGCCAAGGGTCGACGTTGGGGATCACCATCGTTGGAAAGGCCCGCGATCTCCGGGCCGGACTCGAGGCCGCATTTAAGTATGGGCCGACGGTCCTGATCGAGGAGTTTATCGAAGGAAGAGAAATCACGGTGGGAGTCTTGAATGGTCGCCCGTTGCCCGTGATCGAGATCGTCCCGAAGGGCGGCTTTTACGATTTTGCCTCCAAATACACGCCCGGAGCCAGCATCTACAAGGTCCCGGCGCCGCTTACAAGCCGGCAGACCAAACTGGTCCAGAGCCTTGCCTTGGACGTACATCACCGTCTTGGATGTCAGGGGGCGACCCGCGTGGATTTTCGACTTAATCATCAGGGGCGTCCTTTCGTTTTGGAGATCAACACGGTTCCAGGGTTGACGGAAACAAGTTTGTTGCCGATGGCCGCGAAGGCCGCTCGGTTCTCCTATGAGGCCCTCGTCGAGGCCATGCTGGTGTCGGCGGTGGAGCGGGACACGAGCGTGTCGCCGCAGAGGAGACGCGGGTGATCAGAAGACGGATCAAGCCGAACCGGAAAAGGAGCCCGGAGTCCCGGTTGCGTGACTGGGGAAAGGCAAGCCTTGGACGGGTCTTCTTGTTGCTGATGTTCCTGGCGGCGGCCGGCGGCGGATTCTGGTACGGGGTGCCGCGGGCGGCGCCCGACTTGATCGGCTGGGCTGATCGGCTCTTTGCGATCACGGTCGTGGAGATCACGGAGGGGCAGCGGATCTCCCGCGAGGAAGTCCTCACGTTGCTCGACCTTGCGCCCGGAGGGGGTTTGATCGGAGCCGATATCAGGGTGTTGGAGCAGGCGGTGAAGACTCATCCGTGGGTCCGCAATGCCCAGGTTCGGCGCCTCTTCCCGCATGCCCTTGTGGTGGATGTGGAGGAACGGGAGCCGGTCGCAGTGCTTCGGACAGGGGGACGGGACTTTCTGGTGGACAAGGACGGGGCGCTCATTGTTGAAGGGATCACGGGGGCCGATAAGGAGCTGCCGTCCCTGACCGGAGTCGACTACGTAAGTGCAGTGTTGGGATCCGTCGATACGGTCGCGCGCGTGCGATCCGGGATTGCCTTGGCCGGGCTCCTTGACCAGACAAGGGCAGGAGGAACGGAAGTGGACCTTCGCACGCCGGGCGATCTGGTGGCGTATTACTCGGGGTTCCGGCTCCGATTCGGGGACGGCCCCTTCGAGGACAAGGTGGACCGGTATCGGCGGGTATCGGACCGCGTGTTCGATCGGCGGGGAAGTGCCGGTGGCGTGCCGGCCGGGCGGGAAGTGGAGCTGGACCTCAGGTTTCGGGATCGGATCATTGTGCGGGAAAGGGGGTGAAGCGGGTTTGTCGCGGAAAGACCAGATCATCGTAGGGCTGGATATCGGGACGACCAAGACCCGGGCCATTGTGGTGGAGGTGCGTGAGGACGGCAAGGCCGATATCGTCGGAGTGGGTACCGGTCCATCCCGTGGCCTCCGTAAGGGTGTGGTCGTAAACATCGAGAGCACCGTCGAGTCCATCCGCAAGGCCGTGGATGACGCGGAGACCATGTCGGGAGTGCAAATCGGTTCCGTGTATGTGGGGATCGCCGGAAGCCATATCAAGGGGTTCAGCTCGGAGGGATTTGTCGCCGTCAAGAGCCGTGAAGTCACCCGAGGCGACATCGGCCGTGCGGTGAATGCCGCGCGGTCTGCCGCCATCATTTCCGCTGATCACCGGGTGCTGCATGTCCTGCCGCGCGGGTTCATCTTGGACGACCAGGACGGCATCCGGGATCCATCGGGCATGTCGGGGTCCCACCTCAAGGTCAATGTGCACATCATCTCGGGAGCGGTTACCTCGATCCAGAATCTCGTCAAATGTGTCGAACGGGCGGGACTCGACGTGATCGGGATCATCCTGCAGCCCCTGGCTTCCAGCGAAGCAGTGCTCACCAGTGACGAGCGCGAGCTCGGCGTCGCGATGGTGGATCTGGGGGGGGGAACGACGGACCTGGCGATCTTCGCCGAAGGGAGCGTGATGCACACCGCTGTCATCCCCGTCGGGGGAGACCACTTCACCAACGATATCGCCATCGGTCTCAAAACGGCGCGATCCGACGCGGAACGCATCAAGACGCAGTTCGGGTGCGCGATGTCCTCACTCGTGAAGGAGGATGAGACGATCGACGTCCCCAGCATCGGGGGGAGGCCGCCGCGCACGCTGTCGCGGAAGATCCTGGCGGAGATCATCGAGCCGCGGGCTGAGGAGGTGTTCGACCTTGTGGCGCGGGAGATCAAACGGGCCGGCTACGAGGGGATCGTTACGGGAGGAGTCGTCATCACGGGGGGCACGTCTCTGATGGAGGGCATGACGGATATGGCGGAACGGGTGCTGGACCTGCCCGCCCGGAGAGGGATGCCCAGCGGCGTGGGAGGGATTCACGAGCACGTCGGCAACCCCATGTACTCCACTGGGGTGGGGTTGATCCTTCACGCCCTCAACCACCAGGAGGATCTCGGCATGCACGGCCTCCGCAAGGGCCGCGGGCTGCGGTGGGCCGTGGAGCAGATCAAAACGTGGGCACGGGAGTTCTTTTAACCGAAGGGAGGAAGCACATGTTCCTGCTAGAGGAGGACACAATCTTGCCGGCGAGGATCAAGGTAATTGGAGTGGGAGGAGCCGGCGGCAATGCCGTCAACACCATGATCGCCTCCGGCTTGGATGGTGTTGAGTTCATCGCGGTCAATACCGATGCCCAGGCGTTGGGGATCTCTCAAGCTCCCACGAAGATCCGGATCGGGAAGAACGGGCTGGGGGCCGGGGCCGATCCCGATGTCGGGCATGAGGCCGCGCTGCAGGATGCCGACCAGATCCGTGAGGCTCTTCAGGGCGCTGATATGGTGTTTGTGACGGCCGGGCTGGGCGGAGGAACCGGGACGGGGGCCGCTCCGGTCATTGCCGGCATCGCGCGCGAGCTCTAGGCCTTGACCGTGGCCGTGGTCACCAAGCCGTTCCTCTTCGAGGGCAACAAACGGCAGGTGCGCGCCGAGGCGGGGCTGCGGGAACTCCGCAAGTTCGTGGACACCGCCCTGGTCATTCCCAACCAGCGCCTCCTGGGGATCGTCGAGAAGACCACGCCCTTGCGGGAAGCTTTCAAAGTGGCCGACGATGTCCTTCGCCAGGCGATCCAAGGGATTGCCGACATCATCACGGTGCCGGGGCTCATCAACGTGGATTTTGCGGATGTGCGGACGGTGATGCATCACATGGGACGAGCCGTCATGGGCATGGGCGTGGCCCGGGGCACGAACCGGGCCATCGAAGCCGCCCAGAAAGCGATCGCCAGTCCCTTGCTGGAGGACGGCTCGATCGAGGGGGCGTGCGGGGTTCTGCTGAACATCACAGGAGGGCCGGGATTGGGTATCCACGAGGTGACGGAGGCCTCGACGATCATCCAACAGGCCGCCGACCCGGATGCCAATATCATCTTCGGCGCCGTGATTGATCCGTCACTCGAGGATGAGGTGGTGATCACCGTCATTGCCACGGGTTTCGGGCGTGAGGAGCCTGTCGCACAACCGGTGTTGCGCCTTGGGGCCCTGCCGGCAGCCGCGCCCAAGCCGGCGACCCCGGCCAAGGAGGAGCCGGCGCGTGACCTGCACCCCAAGATGGGGGAACGTCCGGCCTTCCTACGGCGGCTCCACGGAGTACGGGACCTCACGGACCGGTCTTCGCCCAGAGCAATGATGGCGGCGGAGGAGGAGTGGGATGTACCAACCTTTTTGCGGAGGCAGGCAGATTAGCTTAGACTCTACACCGGACTCTAGGGGGCAACATGTCTAGTGTGATGCAGGACAGGAAGGCGGTAAGGCGCATGGTTCAGGGCCGAGGGCCGATTACGATCCCCACGTTCAGTCAGGGCGTGTCGGGAGTCTATCACTGCTTCGGGACAAAGGCAGAGCCAGGCCCGGTGATCTCCCGGATGGGTGGATCAGCCATGCGCGTCTTGAACGTGAAGCAGGTCCACGGCACCGAGGTGTTGAGCATCGACCGTCGAATCACGAACTGGCGGGCGTTCGAGGATACGATCGCATCCTTGGGGTACGATGCGATCGTCACCAACCAACCGAACATTCTCCTGTCCATCCAGACGGCGGACTGCGTTCCTATACTGTTCATGGACGAGGTCCGCCGCGTGGTCGCCGTGGTGCATGCCGGCTGGCGTGGGACGTTGGGCGGACTCGTGACGAAGACCCTCCGGGTCATGCAGAACCGGTTTCGGTGCAGCGTGCGCACGATTCGGGCCGCCATCGGACCTTCGATCGGGGTGTGTTGCTACGAGGTCGGCGGGGCGGTCTTGGAGCCGTTGAAGCGGGCCTACCCGTTCTGGCAGGAGGTGGTGGAACAGGCGAACGAGGCACGGGCTTGCCTCGATCTCCGCCGGCTGAATCGCCGGCAGATGGAAGAGGCCGGGGTCCACACGACTCGGATCGAGACCGTCAAGCTCTGCACGTTCTGCTACCCCGAGCTCTTCTACTCGTACCGCCGCGACGGAAAGGGGACGGGCCGGATGACCAGCGGGATCGGCTTGACGGCTGTGTTGGGCTGAAAGATTTTACGAAAGCCATGACCTGTGGTTACAATAAGCGGGAGCATTTCCCCGAGACCTGGGTAACGCCTTAGCGTTCCTGCGAGTGCGGTGTGGATGAGAGAGCGAAGCGCGGCGACTTCAAAGCCCGTCTGGAGAGAGTCCTGGACCGTATCGAGCGCGCCGCACGGCGGGTCGGACGGGATCCCGCGGACGTGAAATTAGTCGCTGCGTCCAAGGCCTTGCCGGTTGAGCGCCTGTATGAGGCCGTGGCCTGTGGGTGCCACGCCTTCGGTGAGAACCGCGTTCAGGAAGCCCTGGCAAAGATGGATGCATTGGGCGCGTGTCCGGGGTTGGAGTGGCACCTCATCGGCCCCCTCCAGGCCAATAAGGTCAGGGCCGTCGTCGGCCGGTTCTCGCTCGTGCACGCGGTGGACCGCGTCGAAGTGGCGGAGCGGCTTGATCGTGCGGCTCGAGCGCATGGATGCATTCAGCCCGTCCTCATCGAGATCAATATAGCCGGGGAGCGGACGAAACACGGATTCACTCCCGAGGACACCCTGAGCACGCTGGAGCGGCTGGGGAGCTTGGCCGGGCTTCGGATCCTCGGCCTGATGGCGATTCCGCCGGCTGCCGCGTCGCCGGAGGCGGCACGTCCCCACTTTCGGAAGGTGCGGGAACTGGCGGCGCGGGTAGATGCTCGAAAAATTCACGGAGTGTCGATGATGGAGCTCTCCATCGGCATGTCGGGCGATTTTGAGATCGCGATCGAAGAAGGCGCCACGTTGGTCCGTATCGGCACGGCGCTATTTGGGCCTCGCCTGGTTGCGGAGAAGGCATGACCAAGATTGCCCTCATCGGATACGGGAACATGGGAGAGGCCCTGCTGGCCGGATTGCTGGCGGATGGACTGGCCACGCCGGCTGATCTTTGGGCCACGGACGTAGTCCCCGAACGGGTGATGGCCGTGCGCAACCGTTACGGGGTTCGGGCCGGCGACGACAACGTGGAAGCAGCATCCTGGGCAGACGTGGTCATTCTGGCGGTCAAGCCCCAGAGCATGGACCAAGTTCTCGACGGGCTCAAAGATCGTGTGCCCGATCGGACGCTCATCATCTCTATCGCAGCCGGGATTCCCCTGGAGCGGATTGCGGCTCGCCTCGGCGGGAATCGGAAGCTGGTGCGGGTGATGCCCAACACGCCGGCGCTCGTTCGCGCGGGGGCCTCGGCGTTGGCGGCCTCGCCGTCTGTTTCCTCGGACGAGCGGGCGCTGGTCGTCCGGCTCTTCGAGGCCGTCGGAACGGTGGTCGCCGTCGAGGAACGTTTGATGGATGCCGTGACCGGGCTCAGCGGCAGCGGCCCTGCATACGTCCTCCAGATCATCGAAGCTCTGGCGGACGGGGGCGTCAAGATGGGGCTTCCCCGCGACACGGCACTCACACTCGCCGCCCAGACGGTCTTCGGCGCGGCCAAGCTTCAGATCGAGACCGGAGATCACCCGGGCCGGTTGAAAGACAAGGTCGCCTCGCCGGGCGGTACGACCATCGCGGGATTGCACGCGCTCGAAGCGGGCGGCGTCCGGGCGGTGTTGATCGCGGCCGTCGAAGCGGCCACGCGGCGGTCGGAAGAATTGGGGAAGCAATAAGTGTTCGTCGCGGGCAACTTTCTGGCGGCCGCGGCCTCGGTCCTGCATCTCCTCTTGCAGGCGTACATCTGGGTGGTGATCATCAGGGCCTTGCTCTCGTGGGTGAACCCGGATCCGTGGAACCCGGTCGTCCAGATGCTGAACCGTCTGACGGATCCGCTCCTCGATCCGATCCGCCGGAAGATGTTTCGGATGGTGGGCTACGGCGGAACGGGCATTGACCTGTCGCCCCTCATCCTAATCGCGGCGGTCTATTTTCTGGATTTTTTTCTGGTCGGGACCTTGCACGACATCGGCATGCGGCTCCGATAGCAAGGAGGAACCATGAAGATCACTCCGCTTGATATCCAGCAACGGGCATTTAAGGTCGGCTTTCGGGGATACAATCGCGATGAGGTGGAGGCGTTTCTGAGAACCGTCGCCAAGACCGTCGAGGACCTGCTCAAAGAAAATGCCGAGTTGAGGGAACAGGCTGAAGCGATGGCGGGCCAGGTGAACGACCTCCGCAAGAAAGAGACCGCGTTCAACGACCTGCTCGTGACGACCCAGACGATGGCGGAGAGCCTCAAGCAGACGGCGCGTCGGGATGCCGAGCTCGTCCTGAAAGAGGCGGAGCTCAAGGCCGAGGACCTCCTGAAGAGAGCCCAGGCCGAGTGCGCCGGCCTCCAGCAGGAGGTCCTGGCGCTCCAGAAACAGCGTATCCTCGCTCTCGAGAAGCTGCGGGCCATGCTTCAAACCTTCCACAAAATGATTGAGCTGGAAGAGCCTGATCAGGGTTCCCTGTCGGACGACCATGTCGGGAGGGGTGGGCCTCGTGACCGGTATGAGGGCCTCTAAGCCGGAGGCCACCCTGTCGGTACGCGTCCAGCCGCGCGCTTCGAACAATTCGGTCCTTGGTTGGGCCGGGGAGATTTTGAAGGTCAGGCTGACGGCTCCTCCGGTGGAGGGAGCGGCCAACACCGGGTGCCTGGCGTTGCTCGCGGATCTGCTCGACCTTCCTCCCTCTCGCCTCACCATTCTCCGAGGGACACGCTCCCGCAACAAAGTGGTCCGCATCACCGGTTTGACGCAAGCGGAAGTCCATGCGCGTCTTGCTCAAGTGGTATGAGTTGCGCCTAATCTGGTCATTTGCTATAGTTGTTCATGACCATATTCTGAGAGGAGTGCCATGCGAGCCGTTAATGTCGCAACGCTGAAGGCCAAGTTGAGCGAGTACCTCCGCGCCGCCAAGACGGGGGAGACCATCCGGATACTTGACCGCCGCCATGAAGTCGCCCTGCTCTCGGGCGTCTCCGTCCCGGAAGGGGTACGCCTGGCGCATGCTTGGGTTAAGCAGGGCATTGCTGAGTGGCACGGCGGCAAACCGCAGGTCAAGCCGTTGAAACCCCGCAAAGGACCCGCCAGGATCGCCGACGCCGTGCTGGAAGATCGCGGGTGATTCTCTACCTCGATACGTCCAGTTTACTCAAGCTGTATCTGGAAGAATCCGGGACCAAAGAAGTACAGTCTCGGCTGCAACGAGCGGAGGTGGTCGCCACGTCCGTCATTGCCTATCCCGAAGCGCACGCCGCTCTGGCCAGGCGCCACCGTGAAGGGGCTCTCACAAAAAGTGAATTCAATGCCGTCGTGGAGGAGTTCCGCGACACATGGTCCCGCTTTCTTGCCGTGATCCTCTCGGCTCCCGTCTATGTGCGGGCAGGAACGTTAGCCGTCACGCACGGCCTTCGCGGGATGGACGGAATTCATCTGGCGTCGTGCGTCGAACTTTTGCGGGATGGAGATCGGGTCGAGTTTCTCGCGCACGATCTTCGATTGATGCGCGCCGCCGCCAAAGAATTGAAGAAGCACAAACGGTAGGGGCGCACGGCGGTGCGCCCGATTCGAAATTCCATGTTCGATGTAGGGGCGTGATTCATCACGCCCGGATGCATTCGGAAGAAGGGCGCAATGAATTGCGCCCCTAAAAGAAACCCTCGCCCCACTGTGGGAGAGGGTTAGGGTGAGGGGGATTCGAGTTGCAGAAATGATTGGGACGTCGAATTATAGTTAGGTGACACATGACTGACGCACCGTTTCGCTTTGAAATCGACCGCGTCAAAACCCATGCGTCGAAGGCGGAGATCATCGCGTCGTTGAGGGAGTACGGTCGACTACACCGGTGCCAAACCTTCGGCATGCGCGAGTACGACGGCTGGAAGAAACGTCTGGTCACATCTGAGACCATCCGGCGGCAATTTGGAAGTTGGGCGAAAGCGCTTCACGAGGCTGGATTCAGGGCCGTACGAGGGCAGAAGGTTGATCCTGCTGCGATGGTCGAGGCGTTTCGGGCCTGCTGGAAAGAGCAACGCTCCGTTCCATCGCTCAGGCAACTCGAGGCGTTTCTTGAGCACAAGAAGTATCCTTTTCGCGTCAAGACATATGGAGCTTTCTTTGGCGGCGTCGGACGCTTGGCGAAACGAATTGTTCAGGTCCAAAACGGTGAACTCAGCGAGGGAGACCTTCTGCGAAGAGTAGAGCGGGAGCGTCCCAGTTGTCCGTCAATTCCTGACAAACTTCGGTACGCTGCTTTAAAGAAAGATGGCGAGCAGTGTGTCAAATGTGGCGCCAGCCCAAAGAAGAATCCCGCAGTGACGCTGGAGGTTGACCACATCATTCCAGTCGCTGCTGGAGGCATCACGGATCTAAAAAATCTTCAAACGCTTTGTCGGTCATGCAATCAAGGCAAAAAAGATGAGCCGAACTGAAAAGACTAAAAGTGTCCGGCTACTTTGATTCGGGTTTTGCGGGGCGGGTGGGGGAGTGGAGATAGTTGCGCAGGGAGATGAGGCGGACGCCCCCATGGCGCTTCAGCCGGAGCATCGCCTTATCGCCGGTGACGATGACATCCGCATGGCCCGCCTCCGCACATTCAAGGACCAGGTTGTCAGGGTCATCCTCGAAGACTGCAAAGGTATGCCTGGGCTTTACCACCTCGGCCATTTCCGTCAACACGACGGCGACCTGGCTCAACGCCTCCGCGTCATGGCTGAATTTCCGGGCCAGGGTGGATAGCAGTTCATCGAGGATTGCTTTGGAGAGCAGCAGAGTGTCGTCGC
>CAZITU010000057.1:0-15744 GCA_964542245.1 uncultured Nitrospirales bacterium
CATGCGGGGATGAGCGGGAAGATCAGATTATTTTGGACAGCAGTGAGCCTGTCCCCTTTCTTCCCATCGCGCGTACTAACGGTAGACGTCTTTGCGGTGCTCGATCAGCGCGACCTCGACGACCGCCGGTGTCAATCGGTAGATGACGCGGTAGGCGCCTACTCGATAGGATCGAAAGTCGGACAATTCGCCTTTGAGCTTCTTCCCGGCGAGTGGATCGTCGGCCAGTTCCCTGATGCCATCGGCGACACGCGCCTTGATCCGGTTTTCAAGCCCTTCGAAGTCTTTGCGTGCCCGAGCGCTGAAGTTAACGTCTCTTGGCTTTGCCACGCAGCGGCTCTTTGACGACCTCTTCGAAGGAAGAGACCCGTCCGGCCTTGAGGTCCGCGATCCCCTCGCGGAGCGCCTTCAGGGTTTCCGGATGCGAGATGATCTCCAGAGTCTCAACCCAGCTCTCGTATTCCTCCATCCCCATGAGCACCGCCTCGGCTTTCCCCTTGCGGGTGATGATGGTCCGGTCCAAGCGCCGGCCGCTCTCGCTCACGAGTTTCGGGAGCGTGCGGCGTACTTCGGATAGGGGCAGCGTTTTCATGGTGCCTTCTCCAGATGTACATGAAACTGTACAACAGACGGTTGCGCAATGCAAGCTGATCGGCCTGCGGTTAGCGCGCGCAGGACCCCGCTCGGTCGGAAGCGCAGGTCCGGTCCAGGATGAAATACACCGGGCAGAAGCCGGTCACGCCGCTCTGGATGAGCGTGACCCCGATCGCGCCCGGCACAAGCAGCCACATCGGGTCGACATAGTGCCCGAGCGCCACCCCGACCGTGACCACCACACCCACGATGGCATCATGGATCCGTCGCTTCTGATTCATGATAGATCTTCCTTGTTGGGGCTCATTCGAGTCCGACCGCCTACCCGAAAGAAAGTAGCCCGTCGCCGTTTGCTGTCGCGAGAGGTTCAAAGTTCATCACGACGCAATCCCGTTACCGCCACGAGAGCCATCGTCGTACGCCGCTCCAGTTCACGAGGGTTATCGGTTTCGCCCTCCGACAGGACGGCCTCAGCGATCTTTCGGAAATCTGTCACAAGCGCTTCCTCGGCATTAGCCTGGTAAAGGCGCGGGCCTGAGGCTTCAGCGAGCGCCGCCGGCTGCCAGTGTTTCACCCTCGGCAGGATGGACCCGATGCGAACGCCGATATAGAGGAGGGTGGCCTGCCAGATGCTGCAGCCACCTTCGCGGCAGGCATGGTAGAACATGCGGTCAGCTGCCAGCCGCTTGGATCGGTCCTTTTGGGCCTGATCACACGCGAAGTCATGCACGATTGAAGCCCGGCGATAGTCACCGGTGTAGGGGGATCCAATGAGGCTCCACAGCGGTCGAGGAATCGAAGCGCCATTCATCTGATCGTAGCCTTCCGGCGCCTTCCAAACCTTACCGTCCGGATCGGTGAACGAGAAGTCAGCCAAGAGAACCATCCGTCGATCCTCAACATTCTCTTCCGTGAGCCATCGGGTGAGAGGCTCACCCGAAAAAGATCCATGGTCTCCCATTACACCCCCCAAGCAGCGTGAGTCGAATTAGTAAATCTCCTGCAACAGCCTCATGCAGAGTCGAATTGACCCATGGCTAGGAACCGGGCAAAGCGCTCCCTAATAGACTCTGACCCTCCTTCGCTCGCGCGGCTTCTCAGCCAAAAAAGCAGGCGCAGGGGTCACGATCAATCTCTTCGATTAAATCACCCAACTTTCGGCTTGTCGGCAACGGCTCGTATCCGTGCCATCTCAGGTCAGCCCGCTGCCAAAAAAGGCGCCACTCATTGGTGGTTCTGACGTATTTGAGCTTCGCGACCGGGGACTCGATTGATTCCGCCGCATCATCCCATTTCGGTCGCCGCTCAAAGACGATGACCTCATGTCCTTTCACGCGGAATTCCAGGCTCAGCTTGTTCTTGAGACGCGCAGGACTGCGCTTGCGGCAAAGCCCGCCCACGAGATTGACGATCTTCTTCAGCTCGGCCTCGCTAAAGGGCATATCGCGGAATTAAGAGGACTGTTTAGGGTGTCCGTCAAACCCGGGCTCGCTCAGTCACAGTTTTCGTACCTTCACCCTTCATCTCCTCAGCCGCCCGTGAAAACGCCTCAGCGGGAAATGGTGATTTAACCTATTTCCCCAGCCTCGGGCCCTCACTTGTCGGGGCGCACTTTAAATAATCTGATGCCCAAAGCCAGTGAGATAGAAAATAAAGGAAGCGTCAGGTATAAGAACTCCTTCTGTGCCCCGTAGAATAACGTATCGCCAAGCGGAGCCTTTCCGATGTGTTCCAAGAACTCTTGATAAGCACTGGGATTTTCAACCATCCGGAAGCTGAACCATATCAGGGAGGCCGACCAAAGTATCAAATAAATGGCCAAAGCGTTTCGAAGAATGAAAAAAAGCTCCCTAAGCCAATTCATCAAAGCGGTCCTCTATATCGACTCTGATCTCCTTTGCATGACTCTCAATGTGAGCGCGGAACGCCAAACTTGTCGAGGGACTCTGGAAAGACTTGCTTTGCTAGTTCCTCGCGGATCTCATCTTGATATAGATCATCCCGCATTGCCTTAACGAGCGGCGAGTAGTACTCCGTAATCCACTTCCGTCGGACCTCAGGCGTAAAGTTGCGGGCATTCTTAACATAGTAATCGAGCGCTTTGAAAGCTGCCTCGTAGACGTGAACGTTGGCGATAACGGGCAAAGTAGTCAACTGCCGCTGGACTCGTTGGATCAGTTCGAAACGTAACCTATCGCGTTTGTCTAAATTGGGTTCAGCGCCGAGTTGTCTTTCCAGCCAAGAGACGTCCGAGAACAATTGCAGGAGTGTCTCGTACGATGCAACTCTCCGCTCGTACGTTTCCCGGTAGAGCTGCGCTCTGACCTCAGTACGAAAGTGTTGCGGCTGAAAGTAGGCCTCGTTTAGTACGGTTGTCCCGATTCCCCCTATTAAGGCTCCGAACAAGGCTGGTATTGCGGTCGTGAGCCAGCCGCTCTTCTTGTCCTTGTTGTCTGCCATGGTCCTACCTATTCAGTCTCCTGCACCAGCCTCATGCAGGCTATTTCAGGAACCGGACTCTGTCAAGCCTCTCGCTCGAAAACCCCTGTAAGGTGTGTACCTATTTCGATACACTCTCTCTGGCGGGGGGCGCGCCCTTCGAGACGCCAGCAAGGCTGGCTCCTCAGGGTAACCGGTGTTCATTAATCCGGTCATGCTGAGCTTGTCGAAGCACGACAGGACCCCGGAGCCACAGGGCGACAGGAATGACTACTGCTTCTTGCGGGGGTGGGTGTAGAAGTAGATCCAGATTGCCAGGAGGGCGCTCAAGCTGGCGACGAGGGCCATGACCTGATCTTGAAAGGTCCATCCGAACGTCATTGCGTTCCCCGTCCTTCGAGCCAAAACGCACAGAAGAATAAAAACGTCGTTCCAGCCAGCCCCAATAGTACACTGCTTCCGGTGGTCTGTCCACTCACCATGCCGCCGACCACGGCGATGAGGCCGACACCCTTGGCCATGTCGTACAGGAACTTGGCGGTGCTGTCCCGTTGCCGGTCCGTCATATCCCCTGAGACACGCCGACAGGCCAAAGGTTACTCGCCTTGCCGCGCTGAATGAAGGAGTGCTATAGTCCGGCGCGTGGCGGCGGAAATTTCCACGAAGGCCCTACTGATCGCCCTCGTCGGCGATCCGTCGCCCTGCGTCGCAACGATCAACCGCCTGAACCCCGAGCATCTCTGCTTCTTCATCCCGGAGGAATTGCGCGCCAAGATCGAGACGCAGATCCAGCCGAACCTCGTCAAGCTGCCGAAGAAATGGGACTGGATCATCACCCCGGACCCGCACGGCTTCGGCGCTTGCTACAAAGCCATTAACCAGCCTCTTGCCGACCTCCTCAAGGCCTGGGGGCTGGGACCGGGAGAGCTGACGGTGGACTTCAGCGGAGCCACGCAAGCCATGGCGGCGGCGACGGCGCTGGCCTCCCTCCACCATTCCTCGCAGTTCCAGACGCTCCAACCAGCCCTCGTTGCGGGCGACGCGCCGGTGGGCGAGCTCGTCATCGTCAACGGCACCGCGCACACGTGGCAGCAGGACAACCCCTGGACCGAAGCGGGCGTCACCGCGCGCCGGCAAGCCGCCGAGCAGTTCAATCGAGGCTCGTTCGCCGCAGCAGCCGCAACGTTCCGCCAGATCGAGGCGCGTGTCAGCGGCGGACAGAAGCCGCTCTACCACGCGTTCGCGGATCTCGCGGATGCGTACGGCTGCTGGGACCGCTTCCAGTACAAGCCGGCGTGGGAGTCTCTCAAAACGGCCATCAAGGCGCTCGACATGGCCTCGGTCTTCGGCGGCCCGGCCGGGTTGAAGTCGCTGATTCCGCGCTTGAAGGAGAACTCGGGCTTCCTGGAGAAGCTGGTGCTGGATCCTGCCGACGTGAAGGCCGCGGTCGCGCCCGACCTCCTGGCCAACGCCAAGCGGCGCGCCGAGCAGGACCGCGCGTTCGACTTGGCGCTCGCCACCGCGGCGCGGGCCCTGGAAGCCTTCGCGCAAGTCCAGTTGTTCAAGCAGCACAAGATAAAAGCGAACGACGTGCAGCCGGACCAATTGCCGGCGGCGCTGCGGGAAGTCTGCCGGACCTGCTATCTCGACGACGTGGACGGCAAGTACAAGCTGCCGCTGGTGGCGCAGTTCCGCGCGCTGGCCGGGCTCGGGGATCAGATGGGGCAGACCTACCTGGCCCAGTGGCCGCAGTTGAAGCCGCTGCTGGACGCCGCGCACCGGTCACCGCTGGGGCACGGGTTCGAGCCGGTGACCGCCGAACGCTACCACCAGCTTTACACGCTGATTGTAAAAGTGACCGGCGTCACAGAGGCCGCGCTCCCTAAATTTCCGACTCTTGATCTATGACGTCCCTCCGCGATCCCGACACGATCGAGGTCCGCATCTATTATCAAGACACCGACTGCGGGGGCGTGGTCTATTACGGCAACTACCTCCGGTACTTTGAACAGGGACGCACGCACTGGCTGGAGGCGCGAGGGCTTTCGGTCAAGGCATTCATGGACGAAGGAACCCTCTTTGCTGTGGTGCATGCCGAACTCACGTACCGCTCGCCGGCCCGTTACGGTGAGACCCTGACGATCGCCACCAGGCTGGCCGACATGCGCGCGGCCACCTTCACGTTCGCGCATGAGATTCGGGAGAAGACGAGTGGACGGCTAGTAGTGGAGGGCTCGGCCCGGCTGGCCGCCGTCACCCAGGAGGGCAAGCTGATCAAGCTCGCGAAGGACCTTCGGGAACGCCTGAAAAGAACCGCCTGATTGAAGTAGTGATCGCGATTGACAGGCTTCCAAACTGCGTGTTGTAATCCCGTTAAACAGTCTGCGCGCAATTCCGAGCCGGGGGCTTCACATATGGATGTATTCGGCGGCAAAGAAGAACTGGTCGAAGTCAAGTTCCAGATCAGCCGAGACCAGAAGGAGTGGCTGGAACGAATGGTAAAGGAGGGCAAGATCGCGGTGCCCCCCGGAGGAAGCCTGTCCGTGGGGTCGGTGGTGTCCATGTTCATACGCGCCTTGCTGCACAACGCGATGGAGCAGCAAGCGGCCATAGCGCGCGAGGAGGAGGACGAGGACGAGTAGGCCGCAGGCGCGGTTTATCATGCCATTGTTTTGAAGGCGGCGCGAGCCGCCTTCACTGTTTTGGTGAGGTCCGCGGCCGTGTGCGCCGTGGAGAGGAACGCGGCCTCGAACTGCGACGGCGCCAGATAGACTCCCTGGTTCAGCATCGCTCGGAAGAACCGGGCATAGGCCTGAGTGTCGGACTTCTTCGCCGACGCGTAATCGGTCACCGGGCCGGGCGTGAAGAACATCGTCATCATGGACCCCACCCGATTGAGCGTCATCGTCACGCCAGCCTCGCGCGCTTCGCGACTCAACCCATCGCTCAGCCGCCGCCCCTGCTCTTCCAACTCTCGGTAGACCCCCGGTTTCTTCAACACCTTCAGCGTCTCGATGCCCGCCGTGACCGCCAGCGGGTTGCCTGACAGGGTCCCGGCCTGATAGACCGGCCCTTCCGGCGCCACCAGCTTCATGATTTTGTGCGGGCCGCCGTACGCCCCGACCGGAAGTCCCCCGCCGATGATCTTCCCCAGGCAGGTGAGATCCGGAACCACGCCGTAACGGGACTGCGCCCCGCCGTATGCCACACGAAACCCGGTGATGACTTCATCGAAGATCAACACGATCCCGTAATGGCTGGTCAACTCGCGCAAGCGCCCAAGAAACTCCGAGCGCGGCGGCACCACCCCCATGTTGCCCGCCACCGGCTCCACGATCACGCAGGCGAGATTGCCCCGGTTCGCCTCCAGGAGCCGTTCCACTGCGGTGACGTCATTGTACGGGGTCGTCAGCGTATGCCGGGCTAGATCGGCCGGGACGCCGGGGCTATCCGGGATACCCAAGGTCGCCGCGCCGGAGCCGGCCTTGACCAGGAGCGAATCCGCATGCCCGTGGTAACAGCCCTCGAACTTGAGGATCGCGTCGCGGCCTGTGTAGGCGCGCGCCAGGCGCACGGCGCTCATCACCGCCTCGGTACCCGAGCTGACGAGACGGACGCGCTCCATCGAAGGCACGGCCTCGACGATCATTCCCGCCAGCGCCACCTCAAGCGCCGTGGGCGCCCCATAGCTGGTCCCTCGCGCGGCCGCGCGGGCGATGGCCTTGACGACAGGAGCAGGCGCATGGCCCAGGATCATCGGTCCCCAGGACATCACGTAATCCACGAAGGCGTTGCCGTCCGCATCGTAGAGCCTGGCCCCTCTGGCGCGGGCGATGAAGTGCGGCTGGGCGCCGACCGACTTAAAGGCCCGCACCGGGCTGTTCACCCCGCCCGGCATGAGCCGCTGCGCGGCCTCGAAGAGCTTCTTGGAAGCGGTCGTCTTCATAAAGGTGGGCGACTCTAACACGCGCCTGTAAGGCCGTCAACAAATGAGGTTTTCTGCTACAATCCGCTCCATGCGTCGCGTGAAGATCGTCGGGACTATGGGGCCGGCCTCGGAGTCGCCGGACATCCTGCGTAGACTGATCGAGGCCGGGCTCGACGTGGCGCGACTGAACTTCTCGCACGGCACCCACGACCAACATGCCCGCACAATCGGCGCCATCCGCGAGGCAGCAGCCCTCGTCGGACAACCCATCGCTATCCTCCAGGACCTTCAAGGCCCCCGCATCCGGATCGGCAAGCTTGATGCCGGCCCCGTCTCCGTCGAATCGGGTCAAATGGTCACGCTGACCACCGATGACGAAACGAGCAGGGAGGCCATTCCAGTCACGTATCGGAACCTCCCCGCCGATGTGAAGGCCGGGGACCGCATCCTGATTGACGACGGCCTCATCGAGCTGATCGTAGAGGAAGCGGGGGGGAAGACGGTCCGCTGTCGCGTGATCACCGGAGGGGTGATCAGGTCCAATAAGGGAATGAACCTGCCGGGCGTCGCAGTTTCCGCTCCGACACTCAGCGACAAGGACCGGGAAGACCTGGCCTTCGGCCTGTCGCACGGGGTGGACTACGTGGCCCTTTCCTTCGTCCGTGGCCCCGAGGATATCGCGACGGCCCGTGAGTTCATGAAAAAATACGGGGCCGATGCGCCCTTGATCGCCAAGATCGAGCGCCCAGAGGCTGTGGAGCGGCTGGACGACCTCGTGGCCGTTGCCGACGGCGTAATGATCGCACGCGGCGACCTAGCCGTGGAAACGAGCCCGGAGGCGGTGCCGCTGACCCAGAAACACATCATTCGGTCGTGCAATCAGGGCCGCGTAGTCGTGATCACGGCGACGCAGATGCTGGAGTCCATGACGGCCAACCCGCGGCCGACCCGCGCGGAGGCCTCGGACGTCGCCAATGCAGTGCTGGATGGAACCGACGCCTTGATGCTCTCCGGAGAGACGGCCGCCGGCCGCTATCCGGTGGAAGCCGTGCAGACCATGGCGCGGATCGCGGAGGCGGCTGAATCCGGCCAGGAACGGGAACCGCTGGTCGCCCCAGCACCGGCCTCCTCATCATTTCCCGCCGCCGTGTGCGCCGCCGGGGCGCGCGCCGCGAGCGAAACCGGCGCGAGGGTCATCGTGACGTTCACCGAGTCGGGGACAACGGCGCGTCTCCTCTCGAAGGAGCGCCCCACTGTCCCCATCGTCGCCTATACTCCGCACGAGGCCGTCCGGCGGCGCATGGCCCTCTACTGGGGGGTGCTCCCCCGTGCGATGCGTACGATCCCCAACACCGACGATCTCATCCGCGAACTGGAGCGCTCGCTCCGCGAGGAGAAACTGGCCGGCCCCGGTGACCGGATCGTGATCCTCCTAGGCGCCCCTGTCGGCAGGCGCGGCAGCACTAATCTGATGACACTCCACACCATCGCATGACGGTACGATGAATCGGTTCACCGTGACCCACTGGCCGGCCGACGCGGGTCAGGTCACCATAAATAAGGTCCGCGCCCGCCTCGAGCAGGAAAGCCTGCGGCCTTACCGGTTTGAAATGGTCCCGGGGGACGAATACGGCGACCATACCCACCCGCAGGCCGAGATCCGCTGGGTGGTCAGCGGCCGGATGCGGATTCGTATACGGGAAGGGGCGCGTCTTGGCGTGCCTGGGGCGGGCGGGTGCGAATATTCCGAGGACATCATCCTCGCGCCCGGCGACCGCATTGACCTTGCCGCCGATGTGGTCCATTCAGCCGGCGTCGTGGGCGAGGAGGTGGTGGTGACTTTATGCGCGTCACGTTGAATTTCATCCGTTCGTGCTGAGCCCGCCTGTCGTGAGCGAAGTCGAAGGATCGAAGCATGCTTGAAATGCTCTTCCTGCTGGCGGCACTGGTCGGGATCGGCGTCCTAGGATATCTGGTCACGATTCTCACGCCCCACGCGGTCCACAACATCGGCCTGATCATGTTGGTGGCCGGGCTGGCGGAAGGCCTCCCCACCGGCCTTTGGTACCATGTCGTCTTGCGCCGCATCCTGCTCAAGCGCGGCCCCCTTCCCCAACGCTGGTGGATCCAGCCCACGCGCCACCATGACCATCTGACACTTGAAGAGCATCGCAGCATTCGCCTGTGGTTCCTCCTCGGCGGACTGGGATACACCGTCGCGGTCGGCGGCGGCCTCGCGGCCATCGTCGGACTCCTCATCGAGCGGCTCTAGCCCGGCATTCATCAACCATCCGGGCTTGCGAATTTGGTATACTCCATTCGATGCACAAAGTTGATCTGCTCATCTTCGATCTCGACGGCACACTGATCGAGTCCAAATGGGATATCGCCACGGCCGTCAACCTCACGTTGGCGGACCTGGACCTTCCGCAGCGCTCGCAGGAGGAGATCTTTAGTTTCGTGGGCGACGGCATCAAGCGCCTGCTCCGCCTCGCGGTCGGCGAGGAGAACCAGTCCCGCTACGAGCAGGCGTTGCGGGTCTTCCGAGGTCATTATCTCGCCCATTGCCTGGACCGCACGCGCTTCTATCCGGGCATCGAGGCCGTGTTGAGCCATTACGCGGACAAGCACAAGGCCGTGGCCACGAACAAGTCGCTGGAGTACACGACCAAGATCCTGGAGGGTCTGGGCAACCACCATTTCGCGTACACCGTCGGGGGGGACGACGGCTACGGCCTGAAGCCGGAGCCCGGCATGCTGCTCAAGATCATGGAGAAATTGAAGGTCGGGAGGCACCGGACAATCTTGATCGGAGACAGCACGAACGACATCAACGGCGGGCACAACGCCGGGATCAAAGTCTGCGCGGTGGGCTACGGCATGGGCAACCGCGAGAAGATGCGCGCCTGCACGCCGGACTGGTTCGTCGAGAAGCCGGAAGAACTGATGGGGCTGTTCAAATGAGGCGCCAGCGCGCCATCATCGCGTTCCTCAGCCTGGTTCTGCTCGCCGGCATCGTAGAAGCCGCCACCCTGGAAGAGCGGGTGGTCGAGCACCGGTTGGCGAACGGCCTGACGCTGCTCCTGATGGAGCGCCATCGCGCGCCGATCGTTGCGGTCAATCTTACCTACAAGGTCGGCGGCGTCCAGGAGCACAACGGGATTACGGGCGTCGCGCACCTCTACGAGCACATGGCCTTCAAAGGAACCAAGACCATCGGCGTGACCGACGCCGAAAAGGAACGACCGATCCTCGAGGAATTGGACCGCCTCGCAGAGGCGATCACCGTCGAGTCGGCCAAGGGGGCGGCGGCGGATCAGACGAAAATCGCCGCCCTCCGCAAGCAGTTCGCCGAGGCGGAGGCGCAAGCCGCCCGCTTCGTGGTCCCCAGCGAGTTGGCCTTGCTCTACCAGCGGCACGGCGGGGTCGGCCTCAACGCGACGACCGGCAAGGACCTGACGCGGTACTTCCTCAGCTTCCCTTCCAACCGAGTCCCGCTATGGGCCGCCGTAGAGTCCGACCGCATGGCCAATGCCGTCCTCCGCGAGTTCCATAAGGAGAAGAATGTCGTGCTGGAGGAGCGTCGCCAACGGACCGACAACTCGCCCAACGGTCGGCTGCACGAGGCCTTTGCGGCGGCCGCTTTCCGGGCGCATCCGTACGGGCTCCCGGTCATCGGCTGGCCGTCCGATCTGGAGACCCTCAGCCGCGCTCAAACCGAGGTCTTCTTCCAGAAGTATTACGGGCCCGCGAATGCGGTGCTGGCCATCGTCGGCGATATCAACGTCAAGGAGACGATCGCCTTGGTCGAGAAGACGTTCGGCCGGCTCCCTGTCCGCCCACCCTCGCCGCCGGTGCAGACCACGGAACTCCCGCAGGCAGGCGAGCGCCGCGTCGAGGTGGAATACCCGGCCGAGCCCAGCGTGCTGATCGGTTTTCACAAGCCGCCGGCCGGCCACCCCGATGACGACGTGTTCGACGTGATCGAGGCCTTGCTCTCCGAAGGCCGCACCTCCAGGCTGTTCCGGCGCCTGATCCAGGAGCGCCAGATTGCGGTCGGCGTGTCGGCTTTCGCGGATTACCCCGGCGCCATCTACCCCAACCTGTTCGTGCTGGGCGGCGCGTCTCGCGCCCCGCATACCGCGGCCGAGGTCGAGCAGGCGATCTATGCGGAATTGGATCGCCTCAAGCAAGAGCCGGCCACCCCTCGCGAACTGGAAAAGATCCTCAACCAGATTGACGCCGCGATCGTCCGTTCGTTTCGTTCCAACAGCGGGATGGCCTCGCGCCTCGCGTACGCCCAGGCCGTCCACGGGAACTGGAGGGAGACCTTTCAGCGGCGCGACCGCATCGCCAAGGTGACTCCCGACGATATCCGGCGCGTCGCCGCCACCTACTTCGTGAAGCGCAATCGAACGGTGGCCACGCTGGTCAGGCCGGAATCACCGAAGGCGGAGGCCGCGCCATGAGAAGGGTTCGGGAGAGGGTGCCTCGGGCTTTTCCTGCGTTAGCCCTCCTGTGGTGGGCGCTGCTCTTCGCCGCTCCGACCCTCGCCCAGACGGCAGTCCAACCGAGCCAACCCGTCCAACCTGCCGACCCCCGCGTCATGAAGTTCGATCCGGTGGCGTTCACGATCCCTGAAGTCGAACGGGTTGTCTTGGAGAACGGGATCATCGTCTACCTCCTGCCGGATCCCGAGCTGCCGCTCGTGACGGTCTCGGCCATGATTCGTACTGGAGCCGTCTACGAGCCCTCCGACAAGGTCGGCCTCGCGGGCATCACGGGAGCCGTCATGCGCACGGGCGGGACGGCCCGCATGACCGGCGATCAAATTGACGAGGAGTTGGAGTTCCTGGCGGCCAATGCATCCTTCGGGATCGGGGACGAGGCCGGCGCGGCCACGCTCGATATCCTGAAGAAAGATCTTCCGCGCGGCCTTTCGATTTTCGCCGACATCCTCCGCGCGCCCGCCTTCGACCCGGCGAAGGTCGAACTGGCCAAGCGCCAGACCCTGGAGGCGATTCGCCGGCGGCCGGATAGCCCTGGGGGGATCACGGCGCGCGAGTTCCGAAAGCTACTCTACGGCCCCGATCACCCCTTCGGTCGGGAGAGCACCACCGAAACCGTATCGCGCATCACGCGGGACGACCTCGTGGCCTTCCACAAACTATATTTCGCGCCGAACAGCCTCATGTTGGGCGTGACGGGTGACTTTGAGAAGCCGGCCATGCTGGCGGCTTTGCGCAAGGCCTTCGGTGACTGGGCACCCCAGTCCGTGACGCTACCCGCGATCCCACCGGTACCAGTCTCCGCGCTTGAAGCGAAGGGCGCCGTGAATGCCTCAACGCGGTCCGTCAACGTTGTGCGCCGGGAAATCACGCAGACCCACCTCCGGGTCGGGCACCTCTCGATCCGGGAGAACGATCCAGACTATTTCGCGCTGAGCCTCCTGGAGGACATTCTGGGCGGGAACTCGTTCACGAACCGGCTCTTCCGGGACGTGCGGAGCCGCCAGGGTCTGGCCTATGCGGTGGGGAGCCGGCTCGTGGCCGGCAACCTCGGCCCCGGCGCATTCATAATGCAGGCCCTCACCAAGGGTCCGACGACACATCAGGCGCTGACCAGCATGCTGGGACACATGGAAAAACTGCGACAGGAGCCGGTCACGGACGAAGAGTTGCAGCATGCCAAGGACGCCTTCCTCAACTCCTTCGTCTTCTCGTTCGCCGACGCGGGCCAGATCGTCGGCCGGCTCATGTCGCTCGAATACTACGGCCTCCCGAAGGACTTCCTGCAACGGTTCCGGGACAGCGTGATCCGGCTGACGAAGGAGGATCTCCTGCGCGTCGCGCGCCAACACCTGCACCCGGACCGCGTCATCATCCTGGCCGTCGGGAAGGACGACACCTTCGACAAACCCCTCACGACGTTCGGCCAGGTCAATTTCCTCACGCTGAAGACCGAGGGCTGAAGGCACCACGTTACCGAGATGCTCGAAGACGAGTTCGCCGACATAATCAAGAAGGCGCGCGCCGGCCAGGCAATGGGCCTCTATCAAGTCGCCACGGCTTCCGGGCTCGCGGCTCCGGTTCTGCGAGAACTCGAAACCGGTCAGCGGCCTCCCACCCGTGCCGAAGTTTTTGCGCTTGCCGATGCGTTTCACCTGGATGGCGCCAAGCTAGCCGCGATCGCCTGCGATGGCTGGGAACCAGCGCCTCCGGCCTCTCATCTCAGCGAACACGTCCTCACCATTCATGGCGATATCGGAGGTTACGCGGTGAAGGGATACCTGCTCTATGACCCGGCGACCCGCGACGCCGTCATGATTGATACCGGCTATAATCCTGAGAGCATGCTCAAGAACATCGCGCAACAGGGCCTGCAGCTCAGGGCCGTCTGCCTGACGCACGGCCACGCCGATCACGCCGACGGAATGGACGAAATCCTCGCACGCCATCAGGTACCGGTCTATATCGGAGAGGGCGACTGGGGGCTGCTGAAATGGAAGCCTCCGGCGGCCTCGCGAAAGTACGTGGGCGATGGGGAGACGATTTCGGTGGGGGAGAAGGAGGTCCGTTTTCTGAAGACACCCGGCCACACGCCTGGTGGGGTGTGCTATCTGACGAACGACTGTTGCTTCGTCGGTGACACGCTCTTCGCCGGCTCCATCGGACGGGCGAACCCCTCGTCCCTGTATGCCACGCATCTGGAAAGCGTTAGGCGGCGCCTGCTGCCCCTCCCCGACGACCTGACCCTCTTCCCCGGCCATGGTCCGTCCACAACCGTGAGTGAGGAAAAGGCGCACAATCCCTTCGGCTAGCGTCCGGTAAGTATCTCGACCATTTCCTGATGAATCAAACCATTGGTCGCGAGTGTCTGGGCTCCGTCGGTCTTGAAGGAACTGCCGGCAAAGTCGGTGACCCGTCCGCCCGCTTCGGTCACGATCAGGCTCCCGGCAGCCACATCCCAAGGAGATAGCTTGAGTTCCCAGAACCCGTCCACACGGCCGGCGGCGACGTAGGAAAGATCGAGGGCGGCCGACCCTGAACGCCTGATCCCATGGGTTTCCAGAATAAAACGTGAAAAGTTGGCCAGATTGCGCTGACGACTCTCCCGGTCGTAAGCAAACCCGGTCACCAGAAGAGCCTTGTTGAGTGAGGCGACCTTGGAGACGTGAATCCGCTCGGCGTTGAGGAAGGCACCCTTGCCCGCCTCAGCTTCGAAAAGCTCATGGCGAAGCGGGTCGTATACCACCCCAAGGACGATGCGGCCTTCGACCTCGAGCCCGATCGAGACGCAGAACGCCGGGTACCCGTGCGCGAAGTTCGTGGTCCCGTCCAGTGGGTCCACGATCCACCGGCAGGGTGAGTCACGCTGTGTTTGCTCGCCGCCTTCTTCGGCGAGAATCCGGTGCTTCGGGAAGGCGGCCGTCAGGATTTCCACGATCGCGGCCTCGGAGCGACGATCCACCTCGGTGACCAGGTTCGTCGTCGCTCCCTGCTTGTAGTCCACCCGAAAGTCCGTCCGGTAGGCGTCCGCGATGATCTTCCCGGCCTGCTGCGCCGCCTCCACGGCCACGGATCGGTAAGTCCGCGTCGCTCGTTCTCTCATCATCGGTCTTCACTATAGCACATGCTCCCACCGTGACCAGGCAACGGGCTGCCGATTGAAATTAGCTCTTGACAGACTTCCACGGACGGGTACTAGTATTTTAGAATTTCCTTCGATCGAGAAAGAGCCGATGTTTGCGCTTGGTCGGTGGTGGGATCGCCTTCACGTCCAGCAGAAGGTCTGGACCGTGATGTTGTTCCTGTGTGTGCCGCTCATTGCCGCCCTTGCCCTCCACCTCACCCTGGTCCAACATCTTCAAACCGTCCAGCAAGACCATCAACAGACCGTCCTCGCCCGCGAGCAAATTCACATTCTCCACTTACTCGTCGTTGACGTTGAGGACGCGTTTCGCGGCTATCTCCTCACGGAACAGGATAGGTTCTTGAAGCCGATGGCAGAGGCGGAGTCCAAGCTGCTGGATGCCACAGTCGCCCGAACATTTGACTTGGTCCAGAGGCTGCCCGGCCTCTCGGCCGACATTCACAGCATCCGTCAACGACTGACCGCGTTTTTGGAGTCCAAGCAAGCGCTCATTCAGTTGGTCCAGGCCGGCCGCCCCGATACCGGATTGCGCTATGTTCAATCAGGCAAGGGCCTCGCCCTTTCGGATGCCTTGCGGGGAGAGATCCAGGCGATCGAAGACCGGCTGGACCACCAACTGCAGAGTTTCAAGTCACAAGAAGAGAGTCTTGCGCGGCGCGCCTTCTGGGGCTTGTTGGTGGCGGTGGTCGGTGGACTCGCAGTCGGGCTGTTCAGCGCGCGGCTTTTGACGCGGTCCATCATACAGCCGCTGACGGCGCTTCAGGGCTCGGTGGCCAAACTTGGGGAAGAGCCTGCTCCCGAAAAGGAGACGGTGCGGCTTCCCATCCGGTCATTGGATGAAATCGGGCAACTAGCCCGGTCCTACGAAGATATGGCCTTGAAAATCAGGCGGCATATCCGAGAGCTGGAGACCATCAACGCGATCGGCAACGAAATCAACACCATCGGCCCTGACGGGCTGGATGGGGTCTTGCGGCGGATCACCAATCGTGCTGCTGAAATGCTGCAAGTGGATGTCTGCTTGGTGATGCTACGGGACGAAC
The DNA here is from genome assembly GCA_964542245.1 of uncultured Nitrospirales bacterium. Classification (GTDB taxonomy): domain Bacteria; phylum Nitrospirota; class Nitrospiria; order Nitrospirales; family NS-4; genus CAZITU01. The sequence goes on from CAZITU010000057.1 coordinate 15,658, forward strand.
GGATGAACTCTTGGATCGTCGAGGCGGCCTCGGGCGAATGGCATGAGAAGCTGCACAAGACGGTCATGCTGTGGGATGAGTTCCCGA
>CAZITU010000058.1:0-15544 GCA_964542245.1 uncultured Nitrospirales bacterium
TTCGCCGCCAGGATCTTCTCCTTGAGGCCGCCGATCTGGAGGACCCGTCCGCGCAGGGTGACTTCGCCGGTCATGGCCACGTCATGCCGAACCGGCGTGTTGGTGAAGGCGGAAGCCAGGGCGGTGGCCATCGTAATGCCGGCGGATGGACCGTCTTTGGGAATCGCGCCGGCCGGGACGTGGATGTGAATGTCGTGCCGAGCGAAGACCTCCGGCTTGATCCCCAACCGGTGATCTCGGGACCGAACGTAGCTCAGGGCCGCTTGGGCCGATTCTTTCATCACGTCGCCCAGGTGCCCGGTCAGGGTCAGGGCACCTTTGCCCTTCATGATGGTGGCCTCGATATGGATGAGGTCGCCGCCGGTCTCGGTCCAGGCCAACCCCGTGGCCACACCGACGAGGTCCTTTTCCTCCTCGCTTTCTTTCTGGTGCTTCGGGACGCCGAGGTATTTGGGTACTTGGGTCGGGGTGATGGAATAGAGCCGGTCGTCGCCTTCGGCGATCTTCTTGACGACTTTGCGCATCACGTTGGCAATCTCGCGTTCGAGGTTCCGGACTCCGGCCTCCCGCGTGTACTCTGAAATCATCCGATGGAGCGCCTGATCGGTCAGCTTGATCTGTTTCTCGGTGATCCCGTGTGCGTCCAACTGGCGCGGGATGAGGAACTTCTTCGCGATGCCGAGCTTTTCCTCTTCGGAGTAACCGGGAATTTCGATGATCTCCATCCGGTCCCGAAGAGCCGAGAGAATCGGGTCTATCAGGTTGGCCGTGGTGATGAACATGACATCCGAGAGGTCGAACGGCACCCCCAGGTAATGGTCGCTGAAGGCATGGTTCTGTTCCGGGTCGAGGACCTCCAGCAGGGCCGCCGAAGGATCGCCCCGAAAATCCGCGCCCACCTTGTCCACCTCGTCCATCATGAAGACCGGATTGTTGGAGCCGGCTTGTTTGATCCCTTGGATGATGCGGCCGGGCAGGGCGCCGACGTACGTCCGGCGATGGCCTCGGATTTCGGCTTCGTCGCGAATGCCGCCCAGCGATATCCGGACGAACTCACGTCCCAAGGCGCGAGCAATGGATTTCCCCAGCGAGGTCTTGCCTACGCCGGGGGGGCCGACGAAACAGAGGATCGGGCCTTTCATTTTGTCCTTCATCTTGCGGACGGCCAGGTACTCCAGAATGCGCTCCTTGACTTTCTCCAGGTCATAGTGATCCTCGTCCAAGACCTTGGCGGCGGCCTTGATGTCGAGGTTGTCCTTGGTCTTCTTGCTCCACGGGAGCTCGACCATCCACTCCAGGTAGGTCCGCACGGTGGCCGCTTCGGCGGTGTCGGGGTGCATCTTCTCAAGACGCTTAAGTTGCTTCTCGGTCTCCTTGAGGACCTTCTCCGGCATCTTGGCGTCCTTGACGGCCCGCCGAAACTCGGCCACCTCTTCGGCCCGCTCGTCCAATTCGCCCAACTCTTTCTGGATCGCTTTGAGTTGCTCGCGCAGGAAGTATTCCCGCTGGGTCTTGTCCATCTCACCCTTGGCCTCGGCCTGAATCTTCTGTTGCATCGAGAGGACTTCGATTTCTCCGGCGATGAGTTCGCTGACGCGTCGAAGCCGGGCCACCGGATCGTGGATCTCCAGAATCTCTTGCGTGGCCTCCACCTTGAGTCCGAGGTTCGACACGGCCATGTCGGCAAGCCGGCCGGGGTCCTGAAGGTTTTCAATGACGACCATCACGTCCGGCATCAAAATCTTCCCGAGGCTCACGAGCCGTTCAAGCTGCTCCTTGACAGTCCGCATCAGGGCCTCGCCTTCCAGGGACAGGCCCTGTTCTCCGGACTCCGGCAGCTTCTGGATGCGCACCTCGAAGTGGGGCTCGGTCTGGATGAACTCCTCAATGCGGGCCTTGGACAAGCCCTGGACGAGTATTTTGATCCGCTCGTCGGGAAGCTTGAGCATCCGCATCACCATCCCTACCGTGCCGACAAGGTGGATGTCCTGCGGCGTCGGGTTTTCCACCTCCAGCGAACGTTGGGCCGCCAACATGATGAGCCGATTGCCGGCCAGCGCAGCTTCGATAGCCTTGATCGACATCTCCCTACCGACGAAGAGGGGAAGGACCATATAAGGGAACACCACGATGTCGCGGATCGGCAAGAGCGGAAGACGATCGGGAATCTCGATCTGGGACGGTTCTGGCTGCGACTGCTCGGCCATGGAGACCCTTTCGTTACAGGCGGAGTTCTTTCAGGTAACGGGCGAAGCGATCGCCCAGTTCCGGATTCTTCAGTCCGAAGTCAACGGTGGCCTTCAGGAACCCCAGCTTGTCACCCGCGTCGTGCCTGGTGCCGTTTACGAGGCAGGCGTGTAGGGGGGCCTTGCTCGCCAACGTGCGCAGGGCGTCGGTCAGTTGGATTTCCTGATTCTTGCCGGGTGGAGTCTTTTCCAGGATGGGAAAGATTTCCGGCGGGAGGACGTAGCGGCCGATCACGGCAAGCCGGGAGGGGGCTTCGCCTCGCCTTGGTTTCTCAATCAAGTCGGTCACCCGGAAGAGTCCGGGTCCTGCCGGCTTGGGCGTAATGATGCCGTAGTGGATCACCTCGTCCAGCTCGACCTCTTGCACGCCCAGGATGGGGGCGCCCAGGGTTTCATAGAGGTCGATCAACTGCCCGATGGCCGGAACCGTCGCATCAATGATCTCGTCTCCGAGCATGACCGCGAAGGGCTCGGCGCCGATGAGGTGTTGGGCGCAGAGGATCGCGTCGCCCAGGCCCCTGGCATGCCGCTGGCGGACATAGCAGAAATTGGCGAGTTCGGAGATCCGGTGGATTTCATGGAGTAACTTGGTCTTGCCGCTCTCTTTTAGGGTCTCTTCCAGCTCGAACGACAAGTCGAAGTGGTCCTCGATGGCGCGCTTTCCTCGCCCAGTGATGACGATAATGTTCTTGATTCCCGCGCGCACCGCCTCCTCGACCGCGTATTGGATCAAGGGCTTATCAACCAGCGGGAGCATCTCTTTCGGGGAGGCTTTGGTGGCCGGCAGGAAGCGGGTTCCCAGGCCAGCGGCTGGAATGATGGCCTTGGAAACCTTCGGATGAGCCATGGTTTTGGGATTCTACGGGCTGCTCCGCAACAAAGTCAAGCAGAGGGGAGGGTGACCCAGCCAGCCTTTTTCGCTTTACTTCCGAGGGGGCGATCTGTACAATTTCTCCGTTTTTTACGGCTACTTATCAGTTTCTTTGTTGGCTGCCGGAGTCGGTCATGAGCTTCGGGTGGAGGGGTGGACAAGGTGCTGGCGGGTCTCAAGAACAATGGAGCGGCTCCTGCGGATCATGGCTTGGCAGGCCCTTTGCTTTGGAAGGGATGTTCCGGTTGGAGAACAGCCACGCTGCTCTGGATCGGAATTGTCCTTGGCGTGGGGTTGATCGGGTTTCTCGACGCGGGAACTGGGTGGGCCCAAGATGCAGGTCCAGTCATCAAGGCCATCAAGGTCCAAGGGAACAAACGGATCGAGGTTCCGGCTATCAGGAGCCGCATCACGCTGAAGGAGGGGGATCAATTCTCCACGGAGGGAGTGCGGGGCCAGATCCGGGCCGTCTATCAGATGGGGTATTTCGAGGACGTCCGCGTGGAGACCGAGCCTGTGGCCGGGGGAGTGGTCGTGGTCTTCGTGGTCACGGAGAAGCCCTTCATCACGGAAATCCTCTTCGACGGCAATGAGAAACTGAAGGATGACAAGCTGAGGGAGAAACTGACGGTCCGCATCCAGTCCTTTCTGGATCAGCAACAGGTGAAGGACAGCGTCGAGCGTCTCAGGCTCTTGTACGAGGACGAGGGGCATTATAACGCTCGGATCGTTCCGGTCATCAAGACCTTGGACGCCGAACGCAAGACCCTCACGTTTTTTATCACGGAGGGCCCCCGGGCCCGCGTCAAGACCGTCGCCTTCGACGGCGCGCTGGCGATTCCGGCCAAGAAGCTGAAAAAACCGCTGGTGACTCGGGAATATTCCCTCCTCTTTTCCTGGTTCGACGATTCCGGCATTTACAAGAAGGAGGAACTGGCCAACGACGTCGAACGAGTCCGGCAGATTTACTTGGACGAGGGCTACCTCACGGTCCAGGTCGGCACCCCCACGGTGGACCTCAGTGCCGACAAGAAATGGTTCACGATCCGGTTCCCCATCGTGGAAGGGCCCCAGTTCAAGCTCGGGAAAATCGGTTACAGCGGACAGACCGTCTTCTCGGATCCGGAACTCCTCGCCGGCAGCAAGCTGAAGGTGGGCGACGTCGTCCGCATGGCCGCGGTTCGGGACGACATCACCCGGGTGACGGACCTTTACGGTGCCAAGGGGTACTCTTTTGCGGACGTCAATCCCCAGATCCTGCCGGATCCCGAATCGAAGACCGCGACCGTGACGTTTGAGGTCAAGGAAGGGACCCTGGTTCACATCCGGAACATCAACATCTCCGGCAACGAGAAGACTCGCGACAAGGTGATCCGGCGCGAGCTGCGGCTGAACGAGGCCGAACTGATCGATACGGCCGCCCTGAAACGGAGTTTCGAGCGGCTCAACAACATGAACTACTTCGAGACCGTGGAAATCATCCCGAAGCAGGTCGATCCCAACACGGTGGACCTCGATATCAAGGTGAAGGAGAAAGCCACGGGCACGTTCAGCGTCGGCGGCGGGTTCAGTTCGCTTGATCAATTGTCATTGGTGGCCGATATCACGGAGGGGAACCTGTTCGGTCGTGGTCAGCTTCTGAAGATCAGAGGCCAGCTCGGTCAGCGACGGTCCTACGGAGTGGTGTCGTTCAGGGAACCGTACCTTTTCGACGAGGAGCTCTCCGGCCAGGTTGATGTGTATTCCCGCCAGACTTTCTATTTTAACTACTTCGAGGAACGGGTCGGCGGTGATATCGTATTAGGAAAATGGTTCTCGGAGTATTTGAGCGGAAGCGTGAGCCTGCTTCGCGAACAGTTAAAGATCAGCAACGACGTCTCCACGGATCTGCTTCTTGCCGGAGGATCCACGACGAGCGTGCCCACGACCGATCTCCCCCTGCTGATCCGGGATCAGTTGGGGACGTCCACCACCAGCGCGGTCGTCCTTGGCGTGGCCCGAGACACCCGGGATTTTTTTGCAGATCCCAAGTCCGGCGCGCGGTACGGCTTGACCGGAGAATTTGCCGGCAGCCTGCTCGGCGGCGACAACTATTTTTACAAATTAATCGGAGACAGCATCTGGTATTTCCCGGCGGTCTGGGACACGGTGTTCTCGCCGCGTGTCCGTCTTGGGGTCGCCCAGAGCTACCGTTCCGGCGACCCGTTACCGGTCGGCGAGCGGTTCTTTGTGGGCGGCATCCAGACCATACGGGGCTTCAGCTTCGGTACGGCCGGCCCGGTGGCGTCGGACAACAGTATTCTAGGCGCGACAAAGCAGCTCTTGTTCAACTTCGATTACATCTTTCCATTGGCTCCCGAGCTCAAGGTCAAGGGCGTCGTGTTCTTCGACTACGGTAAGGGCTTCGATGACGGAGAGTCACTGGGCTTGGATCTGCGTCCGACAACAGGATTAGAAGTGCGCTGGATCTCGCCCTTTGGGCCCTTGCGGCTGGCGTATGGGATCAACCTCGATCGTCAGCGCAACGAACGGGCGGGACTCTTTGAGTTCTCGGTCGGCTCGCTCTTTTGATGAGAAAGGAACAAGGTATGAAGAACGGATGGGGTATCGTGGTACTTGCGGTTGCCTGCGCGCTGGCGTTGGGGTTGCCGGCGGGGGCGGCGGAGCTGAAGATCGGGGTGGTCGAACCACAAAAAGTGCTGGACGGCACTAAGGCCGGCAAGAAGATCAAGGACACGCTGGCCGAGTACGTCAAAAGCCGCCAGAAGATCATCGACATGGAAGAGGAAGACCTCAAGAAAATGGAGGAGGACGTGGTCAAGCAAGGCTCCGTCCTGAGTCCTGAGGCCAAGAAGGACAAAGAAGAGACCTTCCGCCGGAAAATGGTCGAGTACCAGCGGAAGGTCGGACAACTCAATCAGGAAGTTCAAGCTAAGAAGAAGGAAGTGCTGGACGAGTTCAACAAGAACCTTGAACAGATCATCAGGGGCATCGCCGATAAGGAGAAGCTCAGCCTCGTCGTGGAAAAGAGTGATAATGGAGCGGGCGCGCTGATCATCTATAGTCATCCCTCTCTTGACCTCACGGAACGCGTGATCAAGGAATTGGATAAGGGGACGAAGTGAGCCGGGACGCCGCTCATGGTTCTCGTCTGGAGAGCACGGAGATTCAGGCGATCTTGCCCCATCGCTATCCCTTTCTCCTGGTTGATCGCATCGAAGAACTGGAGCTTGGGAAGCGGGTCGTGGGTGTCAAGAACGTGACGATCAACGAGCCCTTCTTTCAGGGGCATTTCCCCGGTAGGCCCGTCATGCCTGGGGTTCTCATCATCGAAGCGATGGCGCAGGTGGGCGGAGTCCTTGCCTTTAAGTCCGCTCAGGAAAAGGGGTGCAAGCTCGTCTATTTCATGGGGATCGACAAGGCCAAATTCCGTAAACCGGTGGGGCCGGGCGACCAGATCCGATTCGTGGTGGACGTGCTCCGGGCCCGGCATCCTTACTGGAAGATGCGTGGGGAGGCGTACGTCGACAAGGCGCTTGTTTGCGAAGCGGAGCTGATGGCGATGATCACGGACGGAGAATCGATGCCGGAGGCCGAGCCGTGACCCCCCGCGTGCACCCCACTGCGATCGTGCATCCGAAGGCCCAGTTGGCCGACGAGGTGATGGTGGGGCCTTACACCCTGATCGGTGAGCATGTCCGCATCGGACGGGGGACCCGTGTCGACTCGCATGCGGTCATAGAAGGGTGGACCGAAATCGGGGAGGAATGTCATATCCACCCCTTCGTGTCGCTCGGCGCTCCCCCGCAGCACTTGCAGTACAAAGGCGAGGAGACCTATGTCCGGATCGGTAACAAGAACATACTGCGGGAGTATGTGACGGTCAACCGCGCCACGGTCTTCGGCGGGGGCGTGACCAGCCTGGGGGACCACAACGTTCTGATGGCGTACGTGCACATCGCGCATGACTGCCATGTCGGCAATCACGTGGTGATGGCCAACGCCGCGACCCTGGCGGGCCATATCACCATCGGCGACCATGCCATCGTTGGGGGACTGGTGGGGATCCATCAATACGTGCGGGTCGGTGCCTACAGCATGATTGGGGGCTGCTCGGCGGTCGGCCAGGATGTCCCTCCGTTCATGCGAGCGGCTGGAGGGTATCGGGCGCGGCTCTTTGGAGTGAACACCATCGGGCTGAAGCGTCACGGGTTCTCCGACGACTGCATTCGCCTGCTCAAGCGTGTCTATCGGGTGTTGTTCCTCTCGGATCTCCGTCTGGCCGAGGCGATTAAGCAGGTCCGTGACGAGTTCGGCGACTCCCGCGACGTCCAAGCCGTCCTGATCTTTCTGGACGGCACGAAGCGAGGGATCTGCAAGGGATCGGACGAGCGTGAGGAGGAATGATCCGCCGTGACGGCCCGAGCTTCTGAACGACCGGCGGATGAACGCAGGGAGAACGAGCGCGCGGAGTGGATTGGGTTGATCGCCGGCAACGGGCGATTCCCGCTCCTCTTTGCGGAGAATGCGAATCGGCTTGGCTATCGCGTTTCGGCGGTGGCATTGACCGGCGAGGCCGACCCGTCGCTGGAACGGGCCGTGGACCGGATTCATTGGGTCGCGCTCGGCCAACTCGGGCGACTGATCAAGGCCTTCAAGCAAGACGGGGTTCGCCAGGCCGTCATGGTCGGCGGCGTCAAGAAGACTCACCTGTTCTCGAACATCCGTCCCGATCTGCGTTCCTTGGCCCTCCTGCGTCGGGTGACCGTCCCGAAAGACGATATGCTGTTGCGCGCGCTTGCCGACGAACTGGAAGGCGAGGGGATCCGTATCCGGGAATCAACGTTCTGTCTGGAAGAATTGCTGGTGAAAGAAGGGAAGCTCACCCGACGAGGGCCCACCCGGCGCGAATGGCATGACATCGAGTTCGGGTGGGAGGCGGCCAAGGCCGTCGGCCGCCTCGATATCGGCCAGTGTGTCGTGGTGAAAGATCGGGTCGTGGTGGCCGTTGAGGCCGTCGAGGGGACTGATGAAGCTATCCGGCGAGGAGCGAGGCTGGCGCGGGGAGGCGCGGTGGTGGTGAAGCGGTTCAAGCCGCAACAAGATAGACGCTTCGACCTGCCGGCCGTCGGGCCGGGGACGATCCAGGCGATGTTCGAGAGCGGCGCCTCGGTGCTGGCCATCGAGGCCGGAAAAGCCTTGTTCTTGGACCGGGCCGAAGCCATCGCGGCCGCCGACAAGGCCAGGATTGCAATTGTAGGGATCACAGACCTATGAAAGAGATCCGGGTCGGCGTCATCGGAGTGGGGTCTTTGGGGCGGCATCACGCCCGGATCTATGCGGAGCTGCCGGAGGCTCGACTGGTGGGTGTGGCCGACATTGACGCCGCGCGGGCCGCTGCTGTGGCCGGTAAACACGATTGCCTGGCCGTCACAGACTTCCGGGGCCTCATCGGTCAGGTGGAAGCGGTCAGCATCGCGGTGCCGACGGTCCAGCACCATGCCGTCGCGCAAAGCTGCCTGGAAGCCGGCCTGCATGTCTTGGTGGAAAAACCGCTGGCGGTCACCGTGGCGGAGGCTCGCCACTTAGTGGAAGCGGCTTGGGCCCATGGCCTGACCCTGCAGGTGGGACACATCGAGCGTTTCAACTCGGCGTTGCGCGCAACGATTGGAGCGGTCAAGACGCCTACCTCGATCGAGTGTCGGCGGTGGGCGCCGTACACGCCCCGCGGTGCGGACGTGGATGTGGTGTTGGATTTGATGATCCACGACCTGGATATCGTGCTGGCTCTGGTGAACGCCCCGGTTCGAGAGGTGCGGGCCTGCGGAGTTTCGATTGTGTCGCCCACGACCGACGTGGCGCACGCGCGGGTGGTCTTCCAGAACGGGTGTGTCGCCACCTTCAGCGCGAGCCGCCTGGCCGAGTCCAAGGTGCGCGATCTCCGAGTCTACGAACCTGAAGGCTATGTGGTGGTTGATCTCGCGCGGCAGACCGGGATCGTGGGACGACGGGCTGTGGGAACGTCGCGGAGGTCCGAGGTGCTGACGGAACTGGTCCGTGGAGACGGCCGGGAACCCCTGAAGCTGGAACTGGAGGCCTTTCTCAATGCGGTCCGGACCAGCGCGTCCCCGCTGGTATCCGGGCAAGAAGGCACAGCCGCACTGGAGCTGGCGCATGCCATTATTGACGAGATCGCCGCGCATCCTCATCATCACCGGTGAAGCCTCCGGCGATCTTCATGGCGCCAATCTGGCCGCCGCCCTGAAGGCGCTGGCCCCGGATGTGTCGGTAGTCGGGGTCGGTGGGCCCCGCATGAAGGCCGCCGGTGTCGAGCTCATTCATGGCATCGGGCATCTGGATGTCATCGGCGTGATCGGTCCGACCGCACTCCGGGTCCTGGCCCACCGGGTCCTCAGCTTGAGACGATATCTGCGACAGGAACCCCTGGACCTCGTCATCCTCATCGACCACCCCGGGCTGAACTTCCACTTTGCGCGGGTTGCCAAGCAGGCCGGGTGTCGCGTGGTGTACTACATCGCGCCTCAGATTTGGGCCTGGCGGCCTCGTCGCATGCGGTGGATGCAACGCCGCGTGGACCACGTGTTGGTCATCCTGCCGTTCGAGGAGGAGCTGTACCGCCGCGCCGGCGTTCCCTGCACGTTCGTGGGGCATCCGCTTCTGGACGAGATGGCCCTTCCCTATGATCGCCACCGGGCCCGTTCCGCCTTCGGCCTGCCGCCGGATGCCCGCGTGATCGCCTTGTTGCCGGGCAGCCGCATGGGAGAGGTCCGAGCACTGTTGCCGGTCATGCTGAAGGCCGTCCGTTTGTTGCCGCAAGACGGCGGTTCCTTCCGGGTGATCCTTGCGGTGGCCGAGACGGTGAACCGGGACGACATCAAGCGGATGTGCGATGAGTCCGGGCTGGATGTCCGTCTGGTGTCGGGGGACCCGAATGGGGTCATGGCGGCCGCGGACCTGCTGTTTGCCGCCTCTGGGACGGCGACCTTGCAGGCCGCGATCATCGGCACGCCGATGGTGATCGTGTACAAGATGTCCTGGCTCATATACCTTATCGCGCGGCTGTTGGTCCGGGTCCGTTGTATCGGACTCGCCAACATCGTCGCCGGCCGGGCGTTCATCCCCGAACTGATTCAGCACCGGGCGACGCCGGCTCGTCTTGCCGCTGAAGCCCGGCGGATTCTCGAAGACGCACCATACCGCGAAGGGATGCGAGCCGAGATGGCCCGCGTCCGGTCGTTGCTCGGGAGTCCGGGGGCGTCCGCGCGTGCGGCGACCGTCGTGCTCGAGCAATTGCGCCGAGCGGAGGCGAGGACCTGATGCAGATGTACCTGCGCTTGCTGCAGTACATGGGGCCGTACTGGGGACGGTTGGTCGTCGCGGGGGTCTGCTCGGGATTGGTGGCCGGGCTGACCGGCGCGTATGCGTGGCTCGTGAAACCCGCGCTCGATGAGATCTTCATCAACAGGAACGAGACGTGGCTGATCCTCCTCCCGGTGGCCCTGATCGCCGTGTCCGTCCTGAAAGGCGTGTGCAGTTATGGGCAGACCTATCTCATGGTCTACGTGGGGACCCGTGTCGTCACCGATATTCGGCAGCGGCTCTTCAGCCATCTGATGCGCCTCCCGATCGGCTTTCATCTGCGGAATCCGTCGAGCCGGATGATGTCACGCGTCATCAACGATGTGAACTGGATCCAGAACGCCGTGTCCGGGGTCCTCAAGGACCTATTTCAGCAAAGCTTGACGTTTATGGTCTTGCTCGGCGTGGTGTTCTATCAGAACTGGCAGTTAACCTTGCTTGCGATAGTTGTGATTCCTCTTTCGGTCTATCCAATGGTCCGGTTCGGGAATAGGCTCCGCCGGTTCGCCACGGCCGGCCAGGAACGGACGGCCGACATGTCCACGGCTTTGCAAGAGACGCTGACCGGCATCCGCATCGTCAAGGGGTTCACACGCGAAGCCGCGGCAGACCGGCGCTTTGCCCGGATCAACGAGGCATATTTCCGCACCTGGATGAAATCAACGCAGGTCTCCGCCCTCACGTCGCCGGTGCTGGAAGCGGTAGGGGTCATCGGGGTGGCCGGGATTATCTGGTACGGGGGCTCCCAGGTCATTCATGGGACCATGACGCCGGGGACCTTCTTTTCCTTCATGACGGCGGTTTTCCTGATGTACAACCCCATCAAGCGACTGGCGTCGGCCAACAATTCGATCCAGCAGGCCCTTGCGGCCGCCGACCGCGTCTTTGCCGTCCTGGACGTGCCGACTGAGGCCTTGCGGGATACCGGCGTCCGCGACCTCGATGGCGTGCAGTCCGCGATCGAATTGCGGGGGGCATCGTTCCTGTATGACGGTGCCGAGACTCCGGCTCTACAGGACATAACGCTCTCGGTCCGAGCAGGGGAGGTCCTTGCCATCGTGGGCAGCAGCGGCGCGGGGAAGACCACGCTCGTCAACCTGATCCCTCGCTTCTACGACCCGACGGCGGGGGCCATCCTCATCGACGGTGTGGACCTACGCGAGATCCGATTAGCGGCCTTGCGGCGACAGATCGGGATCGTATCCCAGGAGACGCTGCTGTTCGACGACACGGTGTCGAACAACATCGCTTACGGCAAGGAAGACGCAACGCCGGCAGCCATCGCTGAGGCCGCGCGGGTGGCCTTCGCCCACGAGTTCATCATGCGACTGCCGAACGGATACAAGACTCTCATCGGGGAGAACGGGGTCAAGCTTTCGGGCGGGGAACGGCAGCGGTTGGCCATCGCGCGGGCCCTGCTCCGCAATCCGCCGATCCTCATCCTTGACGAGGCCACCTCGTCGCTGGATACGGAGTCTGAGCGGATGGTCCAGATGGCTTTGGCGAATCTCATGCAAGACCGGACGACGTTTGTGATCGCCCACCGGCTCTCCACTATCCAGCGGGCCGACCGGATTGCGGTGCTGGCCGGAGGCCGTTTAGTGGAGGTGGGTCGCCACGAGGAGCTCCTGGCTCTCGGGGGGACGTACCAACGGCTGTATCAGATGCAGTTCCATGACCAAGGGGAGAATAACGTTAATCGTTAAGCGTTAAACGTGGCACAGAGAAACGATTAACGAATAACGGCATTTCAAGGCATGTGGAATCACGTGAAACTCACCCTGCTACCGGCATTCGGGTATGCCGCGATTCGCGCGCTGGGCTGGACGCTGCGCCTGCGGACTATCCACGTCCATCGGGTTGATGCTTTTTGGGCCAAGGGCCGTAACGTCATCGTGGCGTTCTGGCACGGACGGCAGCTCATGATGCCGTTGGCCTACCGGGGGCGAGTGCTGTACATCCTGATCAGCGAGCATCGCGACGGTGAGTTGATCCATCGGATCGTGCGCTGGTTCGGCTTCAATGGTGTGAGAGGCTCCACGACGCGCGGCGGGACTCGGGCGTTACGGCAGTTGGTGCGATTGGGACGGTCAGGCGCCGATCTTGCCGTGACACCAGATGGGCCCCGTGGCCCTCGGTGCGTCGCGCAGGCCGGCGTGGTGGAGCTGGCGAAACTGACGGGGCTGCCGATCGTTCCGCTCACCTTTACCGCCTCAAAAAAAAACTCTTCGGGAGTTGGGATCGCTTTGAAGTCCCCTGGCCGTTCTACCGGGCGTGTTTCATGTGGGGGGAGCCGATCTGGGTTCCCGCCGATGCCGACCATTCGCAGCTTGAGGCGAAGCGGGTGGAAGTGGAGACGGCGCTCAACGAGCTCGCCGATGAGGCGGATCAACAGGTAGCAGGCGATTGATAAAGTAGGGGCGTACGGCCGTACGTCCCTACATACCACGCAATGTTTGTCTTGTACAACATTCTTCTTCTCCTTGCATCGCCGGTGATTTTGGTGATTCTCTTGGCCAAGAAGCGGTGCCGGCCGGGTCTGCTGCAACGCCTGGGATGGCTTTCTGAAGGCTTGGCCGAAGAGTGCCGGGATGGCCGGACGATCTGGGTGCATGCCGTGTCGATGGGAGAGGCGACCGCGGTCGTCCCGCTCGTTCAGCAGTTGAAGGCCCGCTACCCGCAGGATCGCATCTTCGTTTCGACCGTGACCGAGACCGGCAAGGAGACGGTCCTGCGTCGGTTGGAAAGGCAGGCGCGACATCTCTATTTCCCGCTGGATTTTCCCTGGATCGTGGGCCGGGTCTTGGACGCGGTGAAGCCGCGCGTGTTCATCTTTGTCGAGACCGAGCTCTGGCCGAACTTCCTCCGGGCGGCCACTGCTCGCGGCGTGCCTACGGTGCTGGTAAACGGACGCCTCTCGACGGATTCCTTGCAGGGGTACTTGCGGCTCCGCCCGTTTTTCGAGCGTGTGCTGCAGACGGTGTTGCTGTGTTCGATGCAGAGCGACCGGGATGTCGAACGGATCATCCGTCTGGGAGCCGATCCCAGCCGAGTGGTCCGAACCGGCAACCTCAAGTTCGATCAGGCGGTCCGGACGTCACCCGATGCATCTAACCAGATAAGGCGGAGCGACTTTGGATTGTACCAACACGAGGAGCTGTTTGTCGCCGGCAGTACCCATCCGGTCGAGGAGGACGTGATCTTGGATTGCTACCGCCGGCTGCTTGAGGCCGTGCCGGGGCTGGTTCTCATCGTGGCTCCCCGTCATATCGAACGGACGGATGCGCTGGTCGGCGCGGTGAAAGCCCGAGGTTTTGCGGCCCTTCGCAGAACGATGCTTTCCACAGCGGCCGAGAGTTCAAGTAAGGGTCCGCGCGTGATCATCCTGGATACGCGGGGCGAGTTGGCCGCTCTGTATCGGGAAGCTACCCTGGTCTTTGTGGGAGGGAGCCTGGTTCGGGTCGGCGGCCACAATCCATTGGAGCCGGCTGCCTGCGGCAAGGCTGTGGTCTTCGGCCCGCACATGGACCATTTTGCTGAGGTCGCGGACATGCTCATCCGTCAGGGAGGAGGTCTACAGGTCAGCAACGCCCGGGAGATGGCCGACGCCATGATCGGTCTGCTCAAAGACCGAGCGCGTCTCGATCAGATGGGCAAAGCCGCCTATGAACTTGTCCTGGCCAACCAGGGAGCGGTGGCCAGGAATGTGGATCTCATCGCGCGGATTTTGGAGAAGAGGGGCGGGGAATTAGTTAGCCCGGCCTGCAGCCGGGTTGCCCGCCCTTACGTTGTTCTGGAGCGCTTGCTCTCAGCAGGGGATCGGTCCGGCCTGAGCTGGATCCTCTTCCCGCTAATCCCCCTGTCGTACCTCTACGGGCTCGCAATGCGGATGCGGTCGGCACTCTACGCGCGCGGACTGCTGATCCAGCACTCCCTGCCCTGTCGGGTGATCAGCGTGGGCAATCTCACGGTCGGGGGTACCGGGAAGACTCCCGTCGTGATCGCGCTGATGAATGCGCTTGCGAGTGGCGGCCACCGAGTCGGCGTCATCAGTCGCGGGTACGGGCGTCGGAGCTCGGCCGATGTGCTGGAGGTTTCGGACGGGCACGCGATCAGGGGCGATCCGGCTGAGACGGGTGATGAACCTTTTCTGATCGCACAGCGGTGTCCCGGCATGCCGGTGGCGGTCGGAGCCGACCGGTACCGCGTCGGACGACATATGCTGGACCGCTTCGGCATTAAGACGCTGGTCCTTGACGATGGGTTGCAGCACCTGGCTCTGCACCGGGACGTAGATATTCTTGTTCTGGACGCCATAGCGCCTTTCGGGAACGGCTATCTACTGCCGCGCGGTCGGCTTCGTGAGCCTCTGTCGGCGCTGGGCCGCGCGTCCGCCGTGCTCGTGACGCGCGCGCGTCAGGCGGGCGCGCTTGATTCGCTCAAAGCCGAAATCAGGGCCGTGGCTCCCTCCATTCCCATCTGGGTGACGGACTTTGTTCCGAGCGCGTTGGTGCGCGTTGGAAGCGAAGGACCATCGGAGGCGTTGGGCCCGGCGAGGCTCAAGGGCGAGCGAGTGCTGGCCGTCAGCGGGATTGGAAATCCGGACTCGTTCCGCTGGCTGCTCGTCGCGGCCGGGGCGACGGTCGCGGACCATTGCGTCTTTCCGGACCATCACGCATACTCTCGGGAGGACCTGCAGCGGGTCAAGCAGGCCGCTGAGCGGGTGGGCGCGGATCGGATCGTGACCACCGAGAAGGACGCGGTGAAGCTGGCGGGGCTTGTCTCTTCACCCTCGCCCCTTGAGGGAGAGGGCAGGGTGAGGGGGGACATCTGGGCGGTCCGGATTGAACTCGTATGGATCGAGGGGCGGGAGGAATGGGCGCGGATGGTTCTTCAGTGACGATGGCCGGGATCTGCTCTGCTCAGAGGGCCGTCGCCATGCGGCTGTGCGCTCCATGGGCCTCCCGGAGCGACCCTTCCGGACTCTGCCGGGCGGAAGCCTTCGGAAATTCCTTCGAAGACTCAGTCAGTTTCCGCTTTCCTTCCC
>CAZITU010000059.1:0-15431 GCA_964542245.1 uncultured Nitrospirales bacterium
TGGACTTCATCCCGGTGGAGGGCGTGGCCTACCGGAACATGCTGGACTCCTACCCTGAGGACTGGATCGAATCCCTCAAGCAGGTCGAACGGCTGGACTTTGAGATCCTGGTGCCCGGCCATGGCAGCATCGGGCGCAAGGAGCATGTGCGAATGTTTCGAGAGTATCTGGAGGAGCTGATGGCGGAGGTGCGGCAGTACGTCATGAAGGGGACGAGCCTGGAGGAGACAAAGAAGACTCTGCGCCTTCCCAAGTATGAGAAATGGCGGGGGTACCCGGAATGGTTTGTCGAAAACATCGAGGCGCTTTACCAGTACATCTCCCTGCACCGCATCCCGAATCCGTGAGCCGACTCTTATTCGCCTCGGTCTTTGTGGTAAGTGCATGGGGGCGGGTGCCAGCTTCGGGCGCAGGATGTCAGGGTTGCGGCCCAGGACTTCCGGTTTGACCCGCAGAGGTCAGGCTCAAGGCCATCTATTCGATACGGCCTTTTCTGATCCGGGCGTGCTCACTATAGGATGCACGGGAAACGACGATGAACTACTGCAGTAATTGCGGAGCGCCGGTTGCGCGCAGAGTGCCGCCCGGCGACAATTTGCCCCGCTTCGTGTGTGAGGCCTGCCGGGCCGTCCACTATCAGAACCCTAAGATTGTCGCCGGGTGCATCCCGGAGTGGGAAGACCAGATCCTCCTCTGCCGTCGGGCCATCGAACCGCGATACGGCTTGTGGACGTTTCCAGCGGGTTTCATGGAAGAGGGCGAAACCACGGAACAAGCGGCGGCCCGGGAGGCTCTGGAAGAAGCAGAGACCGATGTCGAGATCACCTCCCTATTCGCCGTGTTCAGCCTCCCGCATATCAGCCAGGTCTATATGATCTTTCGCGGCAAGATGCGCGCCCCGGACTTCAAGGCGGGGAGCGAGAGCTTGGACGTCCGGCTCTTTCAGCACGACGCCATCCCATGGGATTCCTTGGCCTTTCCCGTCATCCATGAGACCTTGCAGCGCTACGTCAAGGACCGGAGCCAGGGCGGCTTCTCGGTCCATGTAGGGATTGTGTCGCCGCCACCGCGTAGATGAGGCCGGATGCGGTGACGATTTCAACCATGGGGTTCTCCTTGTGGAGTTGTTACGGGCCTCCATGGAACCAGACTTCCGGAACGGCTGATACCCTCCGGGTCCCGGCGGCCGACGCCCGCTGGCTTTTCCTTAAAGGCTGTGCTAGCCTCGCTTCAGTTCATCCCGCACCGGAGGGGCACATGCCGAACCGGTTGTCTCTCCCGACAGACCACCGCGCGAATCCCTCAATCGAGAGGAGGTAACCGCAATGTTCTTGCGTGTTATCGAGTATGCCTTCATTGCCCTGGTGATCATCATCGTGATCATGCAAGTGATTGTTCCGCTTGCGCGTGGGACGCTTTTGTTCCCGTTTTTTCGCCGAGAGCGCCAACTCGAGCAGGAATTGCAAAGACTCAAACAGGAAGCCATCGAGGCCGATCTGGAGCGAAAGATAGAAGTCGAGCGGAAAAATGCTGAAGAAGGGCGAAAACCGGGCGGCGCTTCCGGTTCGTAAACATGCCTGAGAATTCCTCAGACAACCTTGGCCAGCAACGCAAGCAGGGGGGTACGCCCATGAACATAGCAAAAACGTTCACGCTAGGCGTGATCGGCGTCGGGGTGATCGTCATCATTCTTCTCAGCGGGCAACTCTTCGAGAACCTGGACGCGGAGCAGGTGATGGTGATTCAGTCGCCGATCTCGGGCGATCTCGCGTGGTATAAAGATGCCGGCATCAAGTGGCAGGGAGGCGGAAAGGTCACCAAATATCTGAAGCGCTCCTTCTACAGATTTTCGATCCCCGTCCGCTTCAACGACGGCGGCCACGCGGATATGATTGGGTCCGTTCAGTATGAAATGCCGCTGGATGACAAGAACCTGATCGCATTGCACACCCGCTTCGGAAGCCCCGAGGCGATCCAAAAGCAGTTGATCGAAACCGTTACCGACAAGTCTGTCTACATGACCGGCCCGCTGATGTCCTCGAAGGAGTCTTATGCGGAGAAACGGAACTATCTGATCCGATTTGTGGAGGATCAGATCGAACGGGGTGTTTATAAGACCACCCAGCGCGAGATGCGGGTCAAGGATCAGATGACCGGGGCGGATAAGACGATCACGGTCGTTGAGGTGGCCACAAAAGATGGCATGCCTGAGCGCCAGGAAGAAGCCGTGCTCACCGCATTCGGCATTCGCACCTTCAATTTTGCCGTAACGGAGGTCAAGTACGAGAAAAGCTTGGATGACCAAATCAAACAGCAGCAAGTGATCACGATGGACGTCCAGACGGCCATTGCCGACGCCAAGAAGGCGGAGCAGCGGGCCATCACCGTCGCCAAACAGGGTGAAGCGGATGCCGCCAAGGCCAAGTGGGAGCAGGAAGTCATCAAGGCCAAGGCCGTGACCGAGGCGCAGCAGAAGCTGGAGGTCGCCACGCTCGACGCCAAGGCCGCGGAACAAACCAAGCGCGCGCAGATTCTTCTGGGCGAAGGGGAAGCGGCCCGCAAAAAGATGGTCATGGAAGCCGATGGGGCGCTTGAAAAGAAACTCGGGGCCCTGATCGAAATCAACAGACTGTATGCGCAGGCAGTCGAAAAATACCAGGGCAACTGGGTGCCGAGCCTTGTCATGGGAGGCGCGTCGTCCGGCAGCAGCGCCCCAGGATCCGGCGCGTTGACCCTTGTGGACCTGCTGACTGCCAAGACCGCGCGCGAGCTGGGGTTGGATTTGGGCGTTGCCGGAGCCACGAGGACGAAGCCGAAACAGTAACAGTCGGGGAGAGTGCGGTCCGCTACCGTAGATCCTTCAGGTGGGCGATCATGTGCACGTCGAGCAGGCGCTCGTCCCGATCGAGCGAGTAGAAGATGCGCCACTCGCCCACTGCGTACTTGGACAGGCCGGGCAGGTCCGTAGCGATCGGATCATGGCGGAGGTTCTCGACATTGGAAGCCAACCATTTGGTCTTGTCCAAGAGGCGCTGCGCGACCTGCTTGTCGATCTTGGCGAGATCGGTCACCGCTTCAGGCCGATAGGCGATCCGATACCAGGGCATGCCGTCACCTCGTACCCGGCTACCACCGCAGGCCGAGCTTCTCCGCTGCGTCATCCCCGGTGACGCGGTCGGTGGCGGCCAACGAACCCTTGAGCCGAGCCCGCACGGTTTCGCCGAGTTCCATGCCAAGATCTGGGTCTCCCAGGAGTTCCCGCAGCCGGTCGTCCACAACGCCCTTCACCAACTCCTTCAGTTCCTCCGGCGTCAGGTCCGAAATGTTCATGATGCATGCCCTCTCCGCCTGGCATACAATTGAGCTGGTTTGCTCCTGTGTGGGCTGATCACCAACAGAGGATACGGAGGATGCCATGCCAAAAGCAATCTGGAACGGAGCGGTGCTGGCCGAAAGTGAGAAATGCGAGATCGTGGAAGGCAATCACTATTTTTCGCCGGACACGATCAAGCGCCAATACTTCACACCGAGCGCGACGCACACCACCTGCTCGTGGAAAGGGGAGGCGAGCTATTACGACATCGAAGTGAACGGGCAGGTCAATAAGGATGCCGCCTGGTATTACCCCTCGCCGAAGGAGGCGGCCAAGCACCTTGCCGGGCACGTGGCGTTTTGGAAGGGCGTGAAGGTGGAGGTGTAGGAGTCCTTCTGTGATGCGCTTGGCCGGCAAGATCGCCATCGTTACCGGCAGCAGCAGCGGCATCGGGAAGGCGATCGCCCTCACATATGCCGCAGAAGGGGCGCGTGTCGTGGTGGCTGCCCGACGTCGGGATCTGTGCGAGCAGGTGGTCGCGCAGATCCGGGAGCGCGGCGGCGATGCGATGGCGATTCCGACGGACGTGACCGACGAGTCGCAAGTGGAACGACTCATCGCCGAAACGGTCAAGCGCCACGGGCGGTTGGACATTCTGGTCAACAACGCCGGCATCGGCGGGGGAGGCCGGCTTGCCGAGACCAGCGCCAAGACATTTGATGAGGTGATGAATACCAACTTGCGGGGCACTTTTTTCTGTTGCCGGGCGGGGTTTCGCCAGATGCAACGGCACGGCGGAGGGATCATCATCAACATGTCCAGCGTAGCCGGTGTCCAGGCATGGGCGGGCACCGGCACCTACAGCGCGTCGAAACACGGCATCATGGCGTTGACGAAAGCGCTTGCCGATGAGGGGCGCCCGTATAAGATCAAGGTGAGCGCCATCTGCCCTGGAGGGGTCGCCGACGAACTGGTAGACGCCTCAGCCGACGCGATCGAGCGCAGCCAGAAAATCAGCCCATATGACGTGGCGGAGACCGCCGTGTATCTCGCCACGCTCGGGCCTTACACGGTCGTCCACCAGGTGATCGTGGATCGCCTCGGGGCGGATTGGTAAGGGGGAGCGGATCAACCGATTGAGCGACTCACATCGAATGGTTGTGAGCGTGGAGCCATGACGTCACTCAGTCATTCGGTTCTCCGGCATCATCATAGAACTTTTCCCGATAAATGGGGCACAACCCTTTCTTGCGTACCATCTCGGTCACCGCTTTGATCATCCCGTTGTTGCCGCACAAATAGACGGCCAGATCCTTCACGGACGAGACCCGCTCCTCTACCAACCGTGTCACGCGCCCCCGCTCCCCAGCCCACCCATTCTCCGGACGGGAGAGGGTTGTAACGCAGGCAAAATTCTGGTGGGCTCGGGCCAGGCCCTCCAGTTCCTCTTGATAGTAGAGATCCCGTTGGCTCCGGAGCCCCCAGTAGAGGGTCACCGGACGGGAGACGCCGCGTTCGAACAGGGTCAAGAGCATGGAGCGGAATGGCGCGATGCCGGTTCCCGTCGCCACAAAGAGGAGGTCCCGCGTGACGTCCTCGCGCAGGTAAAACGAGCCGGCCGGACCGGTGAAGCGGGTCTTATCTCCCGCCTTCAAGCTGAACAGATAAGTCGAGCCGGGACCGCCGGCTATCAGGTTCAGAACAAGGGTGATTTCGCGTTGGCTGGGAGGAGAGGCGATGGAGTAAGGCCGCACAAGCGGTCGTTTCAGACCCTCGTTGAAGACCTCAAACGAGATAAATTGTCCGGCTTTAAAGTCGAGTTGCGGGGGATCCACTAGGTGCAGGCTGATCTCCCGCACGTCATAGGTGAGGTCCCGAATTCTTGAGACCTGCGCGCTGCAAGGATGGGTCGGCATAATCTTGGCACGAAGTTTACTCCTCTGATAACACAAAGGGCAGGGCCCTGCCAGGGAACCCCGCCCTCACGCCCTTCGCGGAAACGGTTAGGCCGCCTTCTTGAGGCTTTCGGATTGGGCCTCAGCAGTCCCGACGTTTTTCCACTCTTCTTGGGGGGATTCGCTCATGTAACTGCCGAACGAATAAATCATTGAACACACTCCCCCGATTGCCATCATTCCCATCAACACGTTTCCGATCATTGTAAATTCCGCTGCGCCGAGCATGGTTGCCTCCTCTGTTCGATGGTTATCGGCTGCACTCTTGCAGCCTGCTGCCAAGTAGTATAAGCAGGAAGCTTGCCAGATGAGTCCCTGAACAGGTTTTCATGAAATACAATGAGATAGGCGTTGGTTTGAGGAAGAAAAAGATATCCAGAAAGATACAGGGTCGTATCTGATGGTTCGAGACCACCGGGAGTGCTTGGGAATCCACCGTGATCCTTAAGGTCCGGCAAGGGTGAGGGGAACGGACTGCCATGTTCCGCCGCCGTCACGACTTCGATACAGCCCCCTGCCGTTCGTCCCCAGGTACAGGGTCTGCGGATCGCTTGGACTGACCGCCAACGAGCGGACGTTGAGGCTCGCCAGGCCAACGTTCATCGCCTTCCAGGTTAGGCCGCCGTCACGGCTTTTGTGGATACCCTGGCGCCCGGCCACGTACACCGTGTCTGATGAGGATGGGTCCAGGACTATGGCACTGAACATCTGGTCCGGAAGCGCGTGCCCGATCCGACCCCAGGACCGTGCCCCGTCGGCGGTCTTATAGAGGCCCTTCAGCGTGGCTGCATAGACGGTTTCCGGCCGCAGGAGGTCGAGGAGGACGGTGTTCACCATGAGTGCGCGGGACGAGGAGAGAATTTCCGGAGCGATCAGCCCCTCGTTGGCCTTCGTCCAGGTCCTGGCGCGATCCGTGGACTTATACACGCCGCCGCTCGTGCCGGCATACATGATATCCGGGTGGGCCGGGTCGAGCGCCACTGAAACGACCATCAGCACCTCTTTCATGCCCTCCATGCGTTTTTTCCAGGAGTCGCCGCCGTCCGATGATTCGAAGACCCCCATCGTGGTCGCCGCCCACACGTGATTGGTGTCGGTGGGGTCGAACAGCAATTGATTGACGACCGATGTGATGGTGACGTCGTCCAATCCCGTTTTCTGTGGCACCCAGCGCTGGCCACCGTCGTAGCTCTTGTACACGGCGTCACCTTTTGTCCCGGCATAGACGGTGGCAGGATACGCGGGATCGAGGGCCATCGCGATCACCCGTGAGTGGCTCATCCCGCCGGAGATCTTCTCCCAGGTTTTGCCTTCGTCGCGGGACTTGTAGATATAATCGTTCGTGGCGACGTACAGGATGTTCGGGTTGCGGGGATGCAGGGCGATGACGACAATGGCTTCGCTCTGCCGGCCGCAGGCGGAAAGGCTGAGCATCGCTATCAAGAGCATGAGGAGAAGAACGTTTCTCGGGCGCGGCATAGTTTGATTCTAGCATGGCGGACGCCGGCTGAGCGGGCACACGAGGCAACTTCGGCGCCCGATACCCTCAGAAAACTATGTAGATGGTAACCAGCAACAGACATGAATATACATGTTGACTGAGCATGACCTGCCTGATAGCATTATCGAAACGTTGCCTTAACGAGCAACATGGAGAAACATGCACGGTGACGGCGCCACCGGATCGTTCTTCTGTACTGACGGGGCCGGCGCAGGTTGCGCCTATGGGGCTTTCCTGACTGCCCTGTCGTTCCTTGCGAGCATGCTGCTGGCGTGTCCGGACCAGGCGTCCTCAGAGCTTGCTACCCTTGGCCAGGCCGAAAACGGGGTCGGGACTCTGCTGGTGAAAAGAGCCGACAGCCGTTTGGAGCGTCTCAAGGGACGGGGCACTCTGCCCATTTATGAGGGTGATGAATGTAAGACCGAGCCGGGGAGCAAGGTCTTCATCAGATTCGCGGACGGGACCCAATTGGCGATGAATGAAAACACCACTTTCATCGTGCACGCCCGTATGGACCGTGCGCGCGCCCCTACAGTGACGGTAAAGCTCTTATCCGGAGAGATCTGGGTCAAGGCGCCCCCAACCAGGACCTATGAGATCGAAACCCCAGTGGGAACGGCGGTTCTCAAAGGAGCGGAGTTCGATATACAAGTCCGGCAGGATGGGAAGAGCATTCTCACATCCTACGACGGCGTCGTTGAATACGAGACACCTTTCGGGAGTTGCTCGATCTCGGCCTTCAAGCAAAGCCATAGTGAGCGTGGCAAGAAGTGCACGGAGCCGATTCTCGTTGACAACACCGAGGGGATTGCTTGGGTTATCACAGTGCTCCCATAATTTCAGTGCAGAACAACCTTACCACAGTAGGAGGAGTGCGATGGTGACGTCAAAAGATAGTTTCAAATTCATCCCGATGCTGTTGCTGGCTTTTCTCACCGCTTGCGCCATGGTTGAGTCGCATGGAGGCGGCGGTACCGGGAAAGTCGGCAACCGGATTTATGTCGCCAACCAGAGCGCGAACACGGTTTCCTTTATCGACGCCACCACCCATGCGGTGATCAAGACCGTCCAGTTAGACGTCAAAGGACCGCATGATTTAGCGCTGACCAGGGACGGGCGGACACTCTATGTGACGACTTTGCTCTCCGGTTATGTCGTGGTCATTGACACCGCCACCTTCGAGATCGTCGCCTCCATTCAGACGGGCAATCGGTGCCACTCCATCGCTCTGACGAACGACGAACGCCAGCTCTGGGTCGTCAACATCGGAGAGAACAATGTCTCGATCATTGACTTGGCAAAACTGCGTATCATCGGGACGGCGCCCGTCGGTCGGCTCCCCGGCCACATTCGATTCAGCAAAGATGGCCGCTTTGCGTACGTGACGAGCCAAAAGGACGAACAAGTCCTCGTGCTCGATACGTCCACCCTCGCTGCCGTGAAGACCATCGCGGTCGGCAAGATGCCGCACTTTCTGATTCCGAGCACGGACGACAAGCTCCTGTGGGGAGGGAACTCGGGGGCAAACGACGTGTACGTCATCGACATGGCCACGAACGAGCGCATCGGGTCAATCGAAGTCGGCGCGAAGCCGCAGCACATCGCGTTCGGCGTGCGCGGAATGTTTGGGCCCTTCGCCTATGTCGCCGTACAGGGGACCGATGAGGTTGTCGTGATAGATGCCAATCCGGGCTCGCTCAAGATCGTGGATCGAATCAAGGTCGGCCCGAAACCCAATGGAGTAGCCGCCAGTCCTGAAGGGGGCCGCATGTACGTGAGCACAGGCAGCGATGAGCTCTATGTCATCGATACGGCCACTCACCGGGTGATCGCGAAGATTCCGATCGGAATCAATCCGGTGGGCGTAGCCGCGTCCTTCTACTGAGGACCCGTTGCGTAGTCGCTGCTCTTGGTCCGGTAGGGTTTCTGACTGAATGGCGTGAGGGAGTATCGTGCCGACCAACGCGCGCCAGGTTTCTGGATGCTCTCTTGGGAGGTCTGCCAAGCGAGGCTGCGCGTACGCCATCATCGTTCTCCTCTGTTTCACCGCTGGCGTCGTAGTCGCCCCTGTCCTCGGGGCGAAGCGCGATCTAAAAGTCGAGGGCAAAGCTCCGGCCGAGTTTGTGGCAGGCCGCAGCGGCGAGACCTGGGCTGTGGTGATCGGGATTGACGACTACGAAGTGCTGCCACCGCTGAAATATGCGGTGGCTGACGCTCAGGTGATGGCGACCTTGTTCGAGCAGCAGGGCTTTCAGGTCACCGCCCTGTACAACCGAAAAGCCACCCGACGTGGAATCTTGAAGGAGTTGGGCGATAACCTCCTGGAGCGAGTGGGCGAGAACGACAAGGTCGTGGTCTTCTTCGCCGGTCATGGCGAAGCCAAAAGGGCGAAGGGCGGCAAGGAGATGGGCTTCCTTATGCCCAGCAACGCGCGAGGGGATTCCCTGGCCGATTCTGCGATCAGCATGGGCCTTATCCGTGATTTGGCCGACGCTCTGCCGGCCAAGCAGGTGTTGTTCCTGGTGGATGTGTGCTACGGGGGAATCTCGGGGACACGCTTCCGCGGCACGGCCCCGGACATGACGGAGCAATACATCAAGCAAATCACGCGAGAGCGTAGCCGGCAGTTGATCACGGCCGGCAGCGCGGATCAGCAGGCGCTGGAGGGGCCCGAATGGGGCCATAGTGTGTTTACGTACTATCTGCTGGAGGGCTTGGGCAAGGGACTGGCGGATCTGAACGAAGATGGGATCGTCCCAGCCTCGGAATTGTACGCCTACCTCGACCAGCGCGTCTTTGCGGCGGCGCAGATGAAGGGGCACACGCAGCGGCCGGAGCTCTGGCTGCTGGCGCCGGAGAAGGGGGAGTTCGTGTTTGCGCTGGGGAAAACAATGACTGCGTCGGAGAGCGGTAGGGCCGACGAGGCGGATAAACCGGCCGGTGAGCGGCCGCGTCAGGAAGCGGGGCAGCCTCCCGGTGCGGTCAAAGAGGCCCGTGCGCGGCCCCCCAAAATGCCGGACGAACCGGCGCGTGAGATCACCGGAAAGGACGACGCACTGATGGTGCTGGTGCCGGCCGGGGAGTTCTTCATGGGCAGCGATAAGATCGGCGATGAGCGACCGAAGCATCAGGTTTCCCTGGACGCTTTCTACATTGACAGATATGAGGTCACGACGGCTCGGTATGCCAAATTTCTGGAAGCGACGGGACGCAAACAGCCTCTGTTCTGGAACCAGGGTAGGCAGGCCGCTCATAGGGACTATCCTGTGGTCGGGGTGGATTGGGACGACGCTGACGCTTACTGCCGTTGGGCGGGCAAGCGCCTGCCCACCGAGGCCGAATGGGAAAAGGCGGCGCGCGGAACGGACGGGCGCTTGTATCCCTGGGGGAATGAAGAGCCGACTCCGCGACATGCCAATTTCGGGAAAGCGGACTGGAAGGGCTACTCGACGCTCATGCCGGTCGGCAGTTTCGAAGCGGGCAAGAGTCCCTATGGGATTTACGACATGGCGGGCAATGTCTGGGAATGGGTGGCGGATTGGTACGCTCCACAGTACTACGCCACCAGCCCAGCCAGAAATCCTAGGGGGGCCTCGAACGGCGACAATAAAGTGCTCCGCGGCGGCTCGTGGAACAATGTGCCGCTCATGTTGCGATCCACGGGGCGGAACTGGAGTCCTCCCGCTGATCGTCCCCTCTATGTCGGCTTCCGCTGCGCCCAGGACATTCCGAAGTAGCCAATCAGCAGCGCCTCCACCCCCTCCGTGCGCTTCATTTTCAGGAACGGCCGCCGTCCTGCACTCGAAAATCCCTATGGGAGTTGCGCGGGGTGTTGCGCACGACGGGTCGGACTTAGTATCATTCACATCAGGTGCGATCATCGTTTTCCCAGAGAGGGACCTGACGTGATGACTCTGAGTCTCCTCCAGCGGACCGGCCGTGCGCTCTGCCTGTGCGTGGTGATCGGGTGCGCATGCCCTGCCTTCTCGTCGGCCGCCGAAAAGCCCCAGGATTTTTATGATGAGATCGGGCGGCTCCTGTATTCGATCGACGCCCAGGGGGTTGTGTCGATGTTCGAGACCGATGCCTTGGATAATACCCTTTCCGTCACACGCGGTACGCGTGAGAGCATGCAGCCACGCATCATGGAAGTCTCCCCGCCCACCATCGAGACGGGCAAGATGACGGTCGTCACCTTTAAAGGCGCTAATCTCATCGGCACAAAGTTCTCATCCAAGACACCTGGGATCAAGTTCGGAGGGAGCGCGCCCCGAGCAGCCTCGGTGGGAGTTCCCATCGAGGTGGACGCGAGCGTGAAGCTCGGTCCCGTAACCATTTTGGCGACCACGCCGATCGGGACCACCACCACGACGCTCACCGTCACCGAGCCCCAGATCGACCTGGCGGCCTTGGCCAGGAAGAAAGAGCCCATCCAGCAAGCATTCCCGCCAGGAAAGCCGGAATCCTGCCCGGAGGGCATGGTGGCCATCGGCAGCTCCACCGGCGGGTTCTGTATCGACATCAATGAGACGGTGGAGGGTGACTGGTTTATCGTCGAAAAGGACTGTTCCTACAACTTCAAGCGGCTGTGCTGGGCGGAAGAATGGGATCTCGCCTGCAAGGAGAACGAGAAAAGCAAGCTTGGCCTCAAGAACCTGCTTGGGGAGTGGGAGTGGACGCGGAACTCGGTTTACGCGGCCGCCGGCGAGCTGGGCAGCGGCGGCGTGGTCACCGAGAACGAAGATTGGCTGGCGATCATCAAAGGCAAAAAAGACTGCACGTCGAAGGACCGCAAGGATCCATGGCTGGGCGGGACGCGCCCCGGCCGATGCTGCAAGTAGCCCGGCGTCTATGCGGACGGATCGGCTTACCTGGTTGCTGCTTGTCGTTGGAGCCGCGTGTCTCCAGGCTGTCCCGCTCCATGCGAACCCTTCGGGTCCTTCTTCGATTCTCGCCACGGGCGACGGCATCCGCATCACCTCGACCGAAATCGAGCAGGCCCTCCGTATACCGCTCTACGACCTGGAAACAGAGAAGTATCGCCTGACTCGCCGCCGGCTGGAGCAGGCCATCGCCGAGCGGCTCCTCGAGCACGCCGCCGCCGCGCGCGGGATGTCGGTCTCCGCCTTTGTCACGGCGGAGATTCAGGACCAGGTGGCCGACGTGTCCCAGGCTGACGTGGACGCGCGCTACCAGCAGGTGCGCGAGCAGTTGCCCAAAGACGAGAGCCTTGCCAAACAAGCGGTCAAGAACGCGCTCGTTCAGGAGCGGGCCGGCCGCGCTCTCCAGGCGCTGGTCGCACGGTTGGCGCGTGAAGCTAAAGTATCCATCTCCGTTCGTCCACCCGACTCTCCCGTCCTCGAGGTTCCCGTCGGGGACGACCCTGCCCTGGGGCCCGCCGGGGCGCCGGTCACGATCGTCGAGTTTGGAGACTTTGAATGTCCGGCCTGCAAGGAGAGCCTCCCGATCTTGCAACGTCTGCGCAGCCTCTATCCGCAGCAGATCCGGTTCGTCTACCGGGACTTCCCCATCGCCTCGCACCCCCAGTCGCGTCCGGCGGCGGAAGCGGCCCGCTGCGCGCACGAGCAGGGGCAATTCTGGGCCTACCACGATGCCCTGTTCGCCAAGGCGCCCGATCTCAAGTCGTCGGATTACCTGAAATTGGCGGAAAGCCTGAAACTGGATGCTGGAGAGTTTGCCGCCTGTCTGAACAGCAATCGCCCGAAGGCCGCGGTAGCCAAGAGCTTCGCGGATGCGCGTCGAATCGGCCTGAGCGGCACGCCGACCTTTTTCGTCAACGGACGGTACCTGGCGGGCCTCCAGACGCTGGAGGCGCTGCGGGAGCTTGTCGACCGCGAACTTCTGGCTGCCCGGAACGGATCGCGTGAGCCGTTCCTTTTCGGCGGTCCCTCGCCGGCGGCGGCCGACCAGGCCTCCGGTCCCCAAGTCGTGCCGCTGGTCAACCCGGTTGGAGAAAAAGGCGGGGACCCTCAGTTCAGAGGATTTTTCCGGAGTGTCGTGACGGCTCGCGGATTTGAGATTGACGAAGGCAAGGCGGGCATGCATCCCATCCGGTCCATCGGGATCACCGACACGTTTTACCCCGACTCCCCGGCAATCTACGTTGTGACAGAGTTGCTGGTCTCAGCCTTCCATATGTTCCGACTCACGGGACGCTTCATCCTTGAGGATCCGGACGGGCGGCCCATGGGGACGGTGCTCCATATCGATAAGGCCCTTTTTGAAAATGAAGACAACGGCGGTTATCTTGTCATGAGGCAGCCGCCCGGCGGCTTTCCTATCGGGAAATACAGGGTTGAAATCCACTACGGCGAGGAGATCAACGACATCAGTCTTTTGACCTTGGCACGTTTCAAGGTCGTAGGGAAGCCCTGATCCACCGATGTCCTCCGCGCCCTTTGTCTCCAGTCCGCCAGAGGTGAAGGTCCGCCGCGCCACGCCGGCCGACCTTGAGGTCTTAGTGCAGTTCAGCGCCGCCATGGCGAGGGAGACCGAGGGCCGCGCCCTGGATGTGGAGCGGCTGCGGCAGGGCACCCGGGCCGTCTTGGAGTCCGGCGAGCGGGGCTTTTACCTGGTGGCCGAAGCGGCCTCAACCGTCGTCGGCCAGTTGCTCGTCACGTACGAGTGGAGCGACTGGCGCAACGGGGTCTTCTGGTGGATCCAGAGCGTATACGTCGAGCCGTCCGTGCGGCGCCGGGGGGTGTACCGGGCTCTCCACGCGCACGTCTTGCGGGAAGCGCGCGAGCGAGGCGATGTGTGCGGGGTGCGCCTCTATGTGGAAAAGGACAATGCGGGCGCCCAGGCGGCCTATGCCCGCATGGCAATGACCCCGACCGCCTATCGCGTTTACGAACACGATTTCGTGTTGTGAGGGCGCTTTGCCAACTTGACTTTAAACGCAGCGATACGTTACATACTCTATTGTCCACTGCGTCTATTCTGTCTTTCTGCGAGAGTGGCGGAACCGGCAGACGCGCGAGACTTAGGATCTCGTGGGCAACCGTGGGGGTTCAAATCCCCCCTCTCGCACCAATGAAAACATTCAACGGCATCCTCCACAGACTCACTCATGAAGCTTGAAGTCACCGAATTGGGTCCGTTGAAGCGAGTCGTCAAGATCGAGGTTCCAGCCGAAGATGTCACCAAGCGGTTCCAGGACGCCTACGCGGACCTTAATCGCCAGGTCCAAGTTCCCGGCTTCCGTCCCGGCAAGGCCCCACTGGCCATCCTGGAAAAACGCTATGCCAAGGCCGTCGAGGAGGATGTGCTCCGGCAGCTCATCCCGGACTATTACCAACGGGCGATGAAGGAGAAAGGATACATGCCGGTCGCCGTGGACATACCGCCGCTCGAACGCATCAAGATCAAAAAAGGCGCGCCGCTTGTCTTCACGACCACCGTCGAAGTCAAGCCGGTCTTCGAGCTCCGTGAGTACAAAGGCATCACCCTCAAACAGGACAAGCGGGCCATCACCGAGGAGGATCTGGATAAAGCGATGCAGATCCTCCGCAAGCAGCACGCCAACCTCGAGACGGTCCGTGAGGACCGGGAGATCATGGAGGGTGATTACGTGCAGGTTCGGATGGAGGGTTTCGAGGTGAAGGGCCTGCCGACCGAAACCAGAACCGACACCCATCTGCTGCGGGTCGGGGACAAAACACCCATCCTGGGGCTGGTGCTCGACGATGCGCTCCTCGGGAAGAAAAAAGGCGCGGCAATCGAGGTCAGCCAAGAGGTTCCGGCCGGGTTCGGCGATGTCCGCATGGCCGGCAGGACGCTCACGATCCGGGGGGTCGTGCAAGAGGTTAAGGTGAAGGTCCTCCCCGAACTGGACGATGAATTTGCCAAGGACCTCGGCGAGTACAAGACGCTCGCCGACCTGCGCGAGAAGGTCAAGAGCCAGTTGGATCGGGACCTGCGGCGCGACACAGAGGAGCACTATAAGGACCTCTGCATGAAACGGTTGGTCGAGACCCATCACTTCGAGGTCCCGGAGTCTTTGCTCCAGCGGGAACTCGAGGCGATGGTGCATGAAGCCCAAGAGCGGCAACGCCGTTTCAGCCATGGAGGCCTGCCGGGCGAGCCGGGGGGCCCGGGTGCGGCGGCGCCCGATCTCCTGAGGTTGCGGGAAGAGAACCTCCCCATGGCGACGTTTCGCGTCCGCCTCGGCCTGATCCTGGAGGCCATCGCCAAGCATGAAGGGATAACCGTGACCGAGGCCGATATCGAGCAGGAGTGCCGGCAGATGGCCCGGGCGATGAAGAGCGAGCCGTCCGAGGTGAAAAAGCTCCTGATGTCCGGCGGCCAAGACGCGCTCGAGGACTTCACGTCGCGCATCCTGGCCGAGAAAGCCTTGCAGTTCGTGTATGAAAAAGCCATCATCCAAGTCGGATGAGAGTGTGCGATAATAACTCAAAGGAGCCGCGATGAAGGAGTCATGCCAAATGCTCATTCCGATGGTCATCGAACAAACGAACCGCGGCGAACGCGCCTACGACATCTATTCCCGCTTGCTGAAAGACCGCATCATCTTCATCGGCACGCCGATCGACGATACCGTCGCGAACCTCATCATCGCCCAGCTCCTGTTCCTGGAAGCGGAAGATCCCGAGAAAGACATCAACGTCTATATCCACTCGCC
>CAZITU010000060.1:0-15350 GCA_964542245.1 uncultured Nitrospirales bacterium
GCCACCGTGGACCAGTACAACTCCACCGTCACCTACGCCGCCATGGCGTTCTACTAACCTAACCCGTTCGCCCTGAGCACGCCGAAGGGCCGCGCGGGGACCGGCTCCGCTTCCGAGCGGTGCCTGTGCCCCTTCCTGCGCCGCCCCCTGTATCCTTTTCAACCCTCCCGCTGTCCGTGACGATTCAGAAGGGGAGGGCTATACTGCGCGGCTGATGGGGCGGACCCGCAACAACGTCTATGAGTAAGCCCTCGCGTGCTAAGCGCTTGCGGGTGTACGCCGATACTTCGGCGACCGGAGGATGCTTTGATCCGGAATTCGCGGCGGACTCGTTCCGGCTGATCGAAGCTGCTCGTGAGGAGCGTGTAGTGTTGCTCCTCAGCGATATCGTCGTTCGAGAACTTGAGGACGTGCCGAAGCGAGTCCGTGATATTCTCCCATCCCTACCCACGATGGCTGTGGAGCGTGTCGAATTGACTGAGGAGATTTTTGATCTCCGCGATGCGTACATGGAGGCGAAAATCCTGGGACCTCAATGGGCGGATGACGCGGCACATGTCGCGGCCGCCACAGTGGCTCGGGCTGATGCGATCGTGTCGTGGAACTTCGCCCATATTGTTCGCCTCGACAAGATGAAGGCCTATAATCAGGTGAACTTGTTGAAGGGGTATGGTATCCTGACCATTGTCTCCCCACGGGAGGTGTTGCCGGATGAGCCGGAGTAAGGCAAAGAAGTTTGATTGTATTGCCTTTAAGCGGTCCGCTCAGGCCAAGATCTACGCAGAGACCAAGCGTTTGAGCCCGCAGGAAGAGATCGCCTACTTCCGTGACCGGGCGAGGTCTGGAGCCTTGTCCAAGTGGTGGGCAACCGTTCGCGCTCGGTCAGGAACCGCCACGCTGCGCAGGGCCGTCTCCCGCTGATACAGTCCGTACACCCACGCGCCGCATCGGCTTCCGCGCCTCCTTACGCACATCCTGAATTTCCACCAGACCCTCGCCCCATCCTGGGGAGAGGGTTAGGGTGAGGGGTGGCACATTTCGCCCCGCAAAGGACGGATGAAGAAGCTCCTGTTCGCAATCGCTGCCGCCGTATTGCCGGCCGTGGCAACCGGCGCGGATTCGCCGCCGGCTAGGTACATTGACAAGGGCGCATGCCCATTCGAGTGCTGTACCTACCGGGCGTGGCATACGAAGGCAGATACCGTCGCATACGCCCAGCCCGATACGAAGGCGAAGGTGGTCGGGATCCTAAAGGCGGGTGCCATTGCCGAAGCGATCACAGGCGAGGTTCATTCGAGTCCCGTCCGTTTCGTCGTCAAGAAGCCGCACGCCGGATACAAGCCTGGCGACGTCTTGTGGATCTACACCTATTTGGGAGAGGGGTACTTCAAAGTGTGGCGCAAGGGCGCAATGCAGGAAGAAGATCTCGGCTTCAGTCCTTATGGAGGCTCACCGGGCGCCCGCTGCGAAAACAAGAAGCAATGCTGGGGTGAGCTTGAAAAGGAGCTCAAGTTCAGTTGGTGGGTGAAGGTGAGAAGCAAGGAAGGCTGGGAGGGGTGGTCGGACCAGCCCGAGCAGTTCGGGAACAAAGACGCTTGCGGCTAGCGGCCTTTTCGTTCCTTTTGCTTGAGGGCAAGGCGCTTGGCGGCGCGGGCCAACGTGGTATCCAAGGTAACCAGTTCTGCTCCGAGCGATTGGGCCAGCCACAGATACGACGCATCGTACGCCGTCAGTTTTGACCGTTCCGCCATGGCAATGACTTCTCTCATCTGTACCTGAAAGTAGTCGATCCCTAGGCGATCCATCAGCGAATGGGCCGCAAGTAAAGCCTCTCGCTGTTCCGGATGCCGGCGTAGCTTCTTCACACAGACGCTGGCCATCTCGAAGGGTAAGAGTGAGGGCGCTGCGAGTGTGCTGCTCTCTAACCTGGATGTGATTACTTCCGACTCCGGTTCAACGAAAAGGAGAGCTGCCAAGGCGGATGCGTCGACGACCTTAACGGGCATTCCGGTCCCGACGGATCATGGACACGGCCTCCGCCGGGGTGCGAAGCCCCAACTTGCGAATCTGATCCAATGCGGCTTTGGGATGCAAAGGTTCCTGAGACTTCAGAGTCTCTTCGAGGATCGCCATCAACTCTCCCTGCAATGAGCGGTGGTGATGAGACGCCCGACGGCGCAATCGTGTCGCAACTTCATCGGGGACGTTCTTGATCGAAAGGGTCACGGCCATCGTGTCACCTCATAGATGGAACCGATTTGGCGCCATTTTAGAACCACGGCCTTCCGAAGTCAAGATGTCAGTCCCATGACTTAATGGGTCGCAGGCCAGTGACGTTATACGCCGGAACCGGGCGGTGGAATCCTTTCAGCGCCAGGTCCCCGGCCGGCTCGGTGAAGACGAGAGGCTCCACCAGTTGCCAGAGCCGACCCGACACGAGGATTTGGCCGTGCTGGGCCTCGCTGCAGAGGCGGGCGGCCAGATTGGTGACCGGGCCGATGGCCGCGTAGTCCTTGCGTCCTTCGAATCCGATGACCCCCAATGAGGCATACCCTGTGGCGATGCCGATTCCTGCTCCGAGCTCGATGCCTGATTTGCTCCATTGCGCGCACAATTCACCACAGCGATCCCTCATGGCGATGCCCATCCGCACCGCCAGTTCGGCATGGTTCGGGACAGGGATGGGATCGTTGAAGAAGACCATCATGGCATCTCCGGCGAATCGCTCGAGGGTTCCACCGTACTCTGAGATCACACGCCCCATTTCGGTCTGGTATTCCCGAAGGACCGCCATCAACACTTCCGGGTCAGCCGTCTCAGCAAAGGTGGTGAAACCGCGCAGATCAATGAACAGCACGGTAATTTCCGTCCGGTGGCCTTTCAGGAAGTCGTCGCGATCGCCTGCGACGATCATCTCGGCGAGGTGCGGAGGCAGGAATCGCGCGATTTTCTCCTTCTGCAGTTCGAGAAGTTCTCGCTCCTGCGCGCGAGCCCGTATCAGGTTTCCCACACGGGCAAGGAGTTCATGCTCGTCAAACGGCTTCGCAAGGTAATCATCCGCGCCCGCCTCCAGGCTTTCGACGCGCGCCTCCGTGCCCGCCCGCGCCGTCAGGAAAATCACCGGCGTCGAGCGGAAAGCCTGATCCCCCCGAATCGCCTTCAGCAAGTCGTGCCCGCTCATCCGGGGCATCATGACATCGGTGAGGATGAGATCAGGACGGAGAGCCCTGGCCTGTGCAAGCGCCTCGGAGCCGTCCTTCGCGAGGGCGACCCGGTAATGCCCGGCGAGCATCCGTTCCAGATAACCGCGCATGTCCGCATTGTCGTCGGCCACGAGCACTAAAGGGTGCTCATCACGTGATGCGGACGACGAGGACATCTTCGGGACGTTGTCTTGTTCGCCCTCACTGAGAGTTGGCACCATGATGGATTCATCGTCCTCGAGCGCAACGATATCGTCAGGACCGGCCTTGCCGCGGGGCAGGGTGATGGTGAAGGTCGAACCGCGGCCAAGCTCGCTCTCAACCGTGACTGTTCCGCCGTGGAGCGTCACGATTTCCTTGACCAAGGCCAACCCGATTCCGCTTCCCTCGTATCGCCGCGTTGCGCTTCCTTCCACTTGCGTGAAGCGGTCGAAAATCCGGTCCAACTGGTCGCGGGGAATGCCGATACCGTTGTCTTCGATCGCGAGCTCCACGCAATCCTCCTTCGCGCTGAGCTTGATCCAGGCCTGGCCCTCGTCGGGATCGGTGAATTTGAAGGCGTTGGAGAGCAGGTTATAGAGGACTTTCTTCAATTGAGGGGGGTCCACTTCGATCGGAACCGGCCGGCTCATCCCGCTGCAATGGATGCGACTCTTTTGGCTGGATTCGAAGTTCGCCGCCACGCTCCGCAAGAGCGGCACTAAATCTATGCACCGTTTCCTGATCTCGGCTCGTCCGCTGTCGAACCTGGCAAGGTCCAGCAGTTCATTGATGAGAAAGAGGAGTCTGGACGTGTTCCGCAAGCCCGTGTGAATCAACTGCTCGCTTTCCGGGGCGGGCGAACATTTCAGGAGTGTCGTGAGGGCGCCCAAGCTCAGCGTCAGCGGGGTTCGGAGCTCGTGGCTGACATTGGCGAAGAACTCGCTCTTCAAGCGGTCCAGGTCGAGGAGTTTTCGATTCGATGCTTCCAGTTGCCGGCTGATACGGCGCTCCGACAGCCGTGCCTGGAATTCAGCGCGTTGCAAGCGCTCGTAGAGATACACCGAAAACAGCAGGGCGACGCAGGTCCATACAAGAAAGAAGGAATTTTCGATTGCGGCATTCAGGCCGGCGGGGGTCGGAGCGTGAAGGAAATTGGCGCCGTAGTAATAGATGAGCGTGCCAAGCTGCGCGACCAAGTGGCTGGGCCAGGAAACAGGCACGATGACCGCTGCGGCCAAGAACACCAAGTTCAGGCCGTTGTAATACTGAGCGGTGAATCCACCAAGGACGACCGTCATCTGTGCGATACACAGATTGCCGATCAGTATCCATAGCACCAATAACGCGTTCGGCGTGAGTAGGGCGGTTCGTCGTTTGAGGGTCAAGAAACAAATCGCCAGCCCAAGTTCAAGGATTGCGCGAATGTCGAGGAGCGATGCCAGGTGCTCACGATGGAGAAGAACGTCTGCGGCGATGAAGACAGGGTTGGCGACAAGGCCGAGATAGTATAGCACCACAAGACGGTCTGCCGCGAAGCGGCGACGCCACTCCTCGTAGTGTTCACTGTGTGTAGGCTCCGGAGTATTATCTTCCCTGTCCTCAGGCGCGGGGATGTTTTTCGGTGCCTGCAACAGAGCCTCCCTGGCGCTGTCTTCCTCGTGGGCCGGCAGGATGAGGGTGCTATGAGGATAGCGCAAAGGCTAGACCGTCATGGAGGATGTGTCAAGTTGCCGTGCAGGGTCAGGTCTTGATACATTCCTGCCCATAAGCTGAAGCGGGGAGCCTTCCGAAAAGATGAGCAAAGTCGCGGCCGCCGTTACAGACCCGACACCGCGTTTTACCGAGGAAGAGGCTCGCGCTCTTGCGCTCGACTTGTTCGGCGTCACCGCCACGGCACGCTCTCTTCCCAGCGAGCGCGATCAGAATTTCCTGTTCGAGACCAAGTCGGGGCCGGAGTTCGTGCTCAAGGTCGCCAATTCGTCGGAGGCCCGTGAGATCCTTGAAGCCCAGAACGCGGTGCTGGAGCATTTGGCCCGCTGTGACCCGTCGCTGCATTGCCCCCGCCTCAGGGCGACCACGAGGGGTGAGCGGATCGGAACGGCCCAGCGGTCGGATGGGTCTACGCACTTTGTACGGCTGCTGACCTTTGTCCCCGGCAACCTCCTGGTCGAGGTCGGTCCGCACACCCCGGAACTCCTTCGCAGCCTTGGCGTGTTTTTCGGCCGGCTGGACCGGGCCCTGGTAGGCCTGTCCCATCCCGCCTTGAAACGGGAGCTGCAGTGGGACCTGAAGCACGCCGGGACAGTCGTCGCACGGAATCTCAACCACGTCACCGATCCTGAGCGACGGGCGTTGGTGGAGCGCTTTCACCAGCGCTTCCGGAAGTACGTCGAGCCTGCGCTGCCGGGCCTCCGCACCAGCGTGATTCACAATGACGGGAACGACTACAATGTCCTCGTCACCGGCATTCAGTCTCATGGCGGGGACGTGACCGGCGTGATTGATTTCGGTGATCTCGTCGAGTCCCATACCGTGTTTGAGTTAGCGGTCTGCGCCGCCTACGCGATCCTCGGCAAAACGGATCCGGTGGCGGCGGCGACTCTGGTGGTCGGCGGGTATCATCACGCCAACCCCTTGACGGAGGAGGAGCTTGAGTTGCTCTACGACCTCATCGCCGTGAGGCTGTGCGCCAGTGTGACGATTTCGGCCCGTCAGAAGGAGCTTCATCCGGACAACCCGTATCTCACCGTCTCGGAAGGGCCCGCGTCGGCTGCCCTCGTGCGCCTGTCCCAACTGAGTCCCCGCCTGTTTTACTACGCGTTCCGGCGTGCCTGCGGAAGGGCACCATGTCCGCGCGCGGCGGCGGTGGTGCGCTGGATCGAGGCGCATGCGGACGCCGTCGGGCCGGTGGTTGACCCTGATCTGCGAAAGGGCGAGCACGTGGTCTTCGATCTGCGCGCCGGGAGCTCCGACCCTGTGTCGCTTGCTGATCCCGCGGACCTGACAGGCCTCTGCGAGGCGGTGTCCGAACGGATGCAGGCGGCGGGGGCGCGCGTCGGGATCGGGCGCTATGATGAGGCCCGCCGAAGTTACACCTCGGAGCGATTCCGACCTGTCGGCAGCGAGGTGGAGGAATGGCGCACCGTCCACCTCGGCATTGATCTATTCATGCCGCCGGGTTCGCCGGTGTATGCTCCGCTGGACGGAACGGTGCACAGCTTCGCCGACAACGCCCTTGCGCTTGACTACGGGCCGACCATCATTCTCCGGCACGAAGTCGAGGGCACAGGCGAGTTCTTCACCCTCTACGGCCACCTCAGCAAAGAGTCGCTGGAGGGAGTGTCCGACGGGATGCGTGTTGCCAAGGGGACCCGCATCGGGACCATCGGAGATTCTTCAGTAAACGGTCAGTGGCCCACGCACTTGCACTTCCAAATCATCCTCGACCTTCTCGAACGCTTCGGAAATTTTCCAGGCGTCTGCGCCCCACGGGACCGCGCGATCTGGCTGAGCCTTTGTCCCGATCCCAACCTGATCCTCCGTATCCCCGATCTATCCAAGCCGGAACCCGGGAGAAGTCGTGAGGAAATCCTCGAGGCCCGCAAGCATCGGCTGGGCGCAAATCTGAGTGTGTCTTATGAGAGACCCCTCAAAATCGTAAAAGGGTGGAGGCAGTACGTGTACGACCATCTGGGTCGAGAATTTCTCGACGGCGCGAACAACGTGGCTCACGTCGGCCACGGCCATCCCGCGGTCGTCCAGGCCGCGCACCAACAGATGGCCGTCTTGAACACCAATACACGGTACCTGCACGACCACATCGTGGAGTATGCAGAACGGCTTTGCGCCACCCTTCCGGAACCCCTGCGTGTCTGTTACTTCGTATGTTCCGGCAGCGAGGCGAATGAACTCGCCCTCCGCATGGCGCGAACCCACACCAGGGCCACAAACGTGATCGTCGTCGAGGGAGCGTACCATGGGAACACGACGACCCTCATTGACATCAGCCCGTACAAGTTCGCCGGTCCGGGCGGCGCCGGCGCCCCGCCCCATGTCCACACGGTGCAGATGCCGGACCGGTTCCGCGGACCTTACAAGGACGACCGGAACTCCGGCCGGCTGTACGCGCACCATGTTAGGGAGGTCATCGAGAGATCCCGTCGGGAGGGCCGACGGATCGCGGCGTTCATCTGCGAATCGTTCCTGAGTTGCGGCGGGCAGATCGTCCTGCCGGCCGGGTATCTCGCAGAGGCCTACCGGTATGTCCGAGCGGCTGGCGGCGTCTGCATTGCCGATGAAGTCCAGGTGGGGTTCGGCCGGGTCGGCTCCCATTTCTGGGGCTTTCAAACGCAGAACGTCTTGCCTGACATCGTGACCATGGGGAAGCCGATGGGCAACGGTCATCCCTTGGCAGCCGTAGTGACGACGCCCGAGATTGCGGCCTCGTTCGCCAACGGGATGGAATATTTCAACACGTTCGGCGGAAACCCGGTGTCCTGCGCGGTCGGACTCGCGGTGCTGGATGTCGTCGAGAAGGAGGGATTGCAGAGAAACGCCGCGACCGTCGGCGCATACCTGAAAGACGGGCTGAGCCGTCTGAAGTCGAAGCACCCATTGATCGGTGACGTCCGTGGGGAGGGCCTCTTCCTCGGCGTTGAACTTGTTCGTGAGCTCGACACATTGGAGCCGGCCATCCCCGAGGCCTCCTACGTCATCGAGCGCATGAAGGACCTTGGTGTTCTGCTCGGGTCCGACGGTCCGTCCCGCAACGTCCTGAAAGTCAAGCCACCGATGGTGTTCACAAAAGAGGACGCAGACCGGCTGACCAACAATCTCGGCCGCGTGCTGTCCGAGCCCCGCCTCAAGTCCCTGCGGTCCGTAGCCCTCTGATCGCCTCGAGGATCCGGTCCGTCGCCGCGCGTGCCTCGTCGCGGGGAGGTCCGGCCCCATGGCCGATGACGATCGGCGCGCCGTACCGCACCGTCGCACGGGCGGGGGTGATGATCGCGCGCAGCAGGCTTATGGGGCGGGGGCGGTCCCAGGTGATCGTGACCGGAATCACGGGCGCGCCGCTTTTCAACGCCACGAAGCCCATCCCTTCGTATCCCTCTTCCTTGCGATGTTTGACGATTCCGCCCTCCGGAAAGGCGCCCACGACATCCCCTTGAGCGAGGGCACGCAGCATCGTCCGGACGGGGCCGACTTCGAAACGGCCCCGGCTGATCGGGATGCTGCCGTATAGGTTGGAGATCCAGTTCAAGACGGGCAGATCGTAGAACTCCCGGGCCATGAGAAACCGAATCGGGCGACCGGCGGTAGCGTATAAGACGAGGGGGTCGGTCAGCGAGGAGTGGTCGGAAACCAGAAGGGCGGGACCCGATGTGGGCAATGGAGGGATGGCGGGAGGCCTGACCCGGAAGATCACCCTGCAGTACAACCGGTTCGCCGCGATCAAGAGCGCGAATATGGTGCGAGACAAGAAACCTGTGCCCACTAGCCTGCTTTCTTTAACCCATCGCCAGGCCTGATCGCCAGCCACATGAGTCCGCCCAGCGCCGCAATGCCGGCCGCCACGCCCAGCGAGACGTTCCACCCGAAGTGCTCCGCCAGCCAGGGCGTGAGCGTCGGGGAGATCGTTCCGCCGACGTTGGCGCCGGTGTTCATGATGCCGGAGAGTGTCCCGGCATGGCGAGGGGCCAGATCAATCGTGCTGGCCCAGAAGGCGCCGACCGTGAAGTAGAGGAAGCCGGCGCCAAGCGAGAGCAACACGATGGCGATATAGGGCGCACTCGCCTGTGCTCCGGCCACGATGCAGGCGCCCGAGAGCAGCATCCCCACGCACCCCACGCGGGAACGCCCGCTGTTCACGCCCAGCGAGGCGGTGAGGCGATCGGTGACCCATCCGCCCAGCGGACAGAGCACGGTGATGGCCAGGAATGGGCCGGTCGCGAAGAAGGAACCGCGCAGCACGTCAAAGCCGCGCTCGTTGACCAGGTACAGGTAGAACCAGGAGATGTACACGTAGGCGACGTAGCCCAGGCCGGTATAGCTGAGGACCAGCCACCAGACGGATGGCGTGTGCGCAAAGGTTTTCCAGGGAACTTGTTCCACAAGCGGGAGGGTCGGGGCAGACCCATCGCGCTTGCCCTGGATGTGCGCCATCTCCCCCTCGTTCACCCCTCGGTGCTGCTCGGGGCGATCGGTCGCGTACCAGCCCCAGAGGCCGGCGATGAGCAGGCCCGCCACCCCCGCCGCGTAGAACGAGCTCCGCCACCCGAAGTTCACCATCATCCAGGCCACCAGCGGTTGCGTGATGGCCAATCCGATCCCGAGGCCGCCGATCGAGATTCCCATTCCGAGCCCGCGCTCGCCAAGCGGAAACCAGTTGGCCACCGCTCGGTTGAAATTGGGGAGCGCGGCGGCCTCGCCTACGCCGATCAGAAACCGGATAAGGATGAGCGAACCCAAGATTCCCGCCACTTGCGCGGTCGGCAACGTGCCGGCAAGTGCGGTCAAGGCGGTGAAGACGGACCACCAGATCACGGCCCCGGTCAAGACCAGCCTGCTTCCACACCGGTCGCCCAGCCAACCTCCGGGGATCTGAAAGAGCGCGTAGCCCAGAACAAAGGCCGAAAACACGTAGCCCATCTCTATCGTGGTGAGGCCGAACGCCGGCATCATCTGTCGGGCGGTGACCGAGATGTTGCCTCGGTCTACATAGGTGATGATGCTGATCAGAAACAACAGTGCCAGGATTTTCCAGCGTGTCCGAGAGGCGGGTGGAGGCTGCGTCGAATGCGTGGTCGGGGCCTGCACGGTGCGCGGATTATATACCCGTTTCTTGTGTTTCGGCAGGGTGGTCCTTATAATCCCATCATGTTCGCAGCGATGCGGTGCGGTGTGCGTCCTGCGGTGGTCTGGGGAATCTGCGGGATCGTGGGGCTGGGAGGACTGGCCTGTTCCACGCCCAGCAAGGTTAATCCGGCCGACGCGGCCCGCGTCCGTAAGATTGATGCCACGGTGGAGCGGCTCAGGCAGGCTTATACGAGCAAAGACGCCGACGCGTTTCACGGACTGCTGATGCCGGCCGAGAGCTTACGTCTGTTGGAGGCCGAGATTCGACGCGACTTTGCCGCCTACGATCGAATCAGCCTGGACTTCGCAATTGATCGGGTCATGGTGGAAGGGTCCGACGTCGCGGTCTTTTTCCACTGGCAGGGGCAGTGGCAGCGCAAGAGCGACGAGCAGCCGCAGAGGGAGCGGGGCCACGCCGTCATCCGGTTGGTCGGAGATCAGAACCTCGCCCTGAGCGGTGTGGATGGGGACGCTCCCTTCGGGATGGCCAGTCGTCGGTTTCCCGGCGAACGGCCGCGGGGGCGGTAGGTTCCACAGGAGGCGCGCAGCATGCCGGGAAATCGCTCACGGACCGTATGCAAGGCGGAGCCGGCCGTTGATTTTCTCGTCATCGGGAGCGGCGTGGCCGG
This sequence comes from uncultured Nitrospirales bacterium, assembly GCA_964542245.1. Classification (GTDB taxonomy): domain Bacteria; phylum Nitrospirota; class Nitrospiria; order Nitrospirales; family NS-4; genus CAZITU01. The sequence continues at coordinate 10,670 of CAZITU010000060.1, forward strand.
CCTGCGGGCGGCCATCGGGTTGAGCCGGGCGGGCCGCGTCCTCATCCTGACGAAAGGAAGTCCCGCGGAAGGGAGTTCGATTTACGCCCAAGGGGGCGTCGCCGTGGCGTCGGAAGAAGATGATATCGCGGTGCATCGGGAGGACACCGTCCGAGCCGGCAAGGGCTTATGCAAGCCCGGGGCCGTGCAGATCCTCGTCGAAGAGGGACCGGCCAGGATCCAGGAACTGATCGGTTGGGGGGCCCGGTTTGACAAAGAAGGCGCGGGATACGCCTTCGCTCGGGAGGCGGCCCACAGCCGGGACCGCATTATGCGTGCCGGCGGTGACGCGACCGGCACGGAGATGGTGCGGGTCCTCATCAAGCGGGCCCGGGCCTTGCGTCGAATCGGCTGGCAAGACCACCACTTTACAATTGACCTTCTCATGGACCAAAGCGGCCGCTGCGCCGGAGCCCTCGTCCTCGACGAGACCTCGGGGGTGCTGATGCCGGTCACGGCGCGGGCCGTGATCTTGGCGACCGGCGGCGCGGGTCAGATCTACGCGAGGACCACCAATCCTCCCAGCGCAACAGGTGACGGGATCGCGATGGCGTATCGAGCCGGAGCGATCGTGGAGGATATGGAGTTCGTCCAGTTCCATCCGACGGCTCTGTACCTTCCGGCGACGCCCCAATTCCTCCTCTCGGAGGCCATGCGGGGGGAAGGCGGCATCCTCAGGAACGTCAAAGGCGAGGCCTTCATGGGGCGGTACCACGAGCTGGCCGAGCTGGCCCCGCGCGACATCGTCTCCCGCGCGATCTGGAGCGAGATGACAACGACTCGGGCTCGCCACGTCTATCTGGACGTCACTCACCTTGATGCATCGTTCATCCGGGAGCGGTTTCCCACCATTTACACGACCTGCTTGCGGTATGATGTGGACATCACCGAGGAGATGATTCCGGTCTGTCCCAGCGCCCATTTCATGATGGGCGGGGTCTGGACGGACGCCCAGGGGGCCACGAGCGTGCCCGGCCTCTTTGCCGCCGGCGAGGTGGCGTGTACAGGGGTCCACGGCGCAAACCGTCTGGCCAGTAATTCGTTGCTGGAAGGATTGGTGTTCGGGGCGCGGGCCGCCGAGGCTGCGACCGATTACGCCCGGCGAATGGGTCCCACGCGAAAACTGCCCCCCCCTTCCTCACCCTCACCCTCGAGGGGGGAGGGAAAGGATGAGGGTGGCATTGCTCCAGATATGGACAAGCTGCTGAACTCGCTGCGTCGGGTGATGTGGGAGAAGGTCGGGATGATACGGAGCCAAGACGGGCTTCTCTCGGCGCTCTCACTGCTTGCCGAATGGGACGAACAGCTTCGAGGACGGTGCCGGACTCGCCGTGATTGGGAGATCCAGAACATGGTGACGGTCAGCCAGCTTGTGGCGACCTCCGCCTTGCAACGTGGGAACAGCATCGGGGCGCATTTTCGGTCGGACGGCACAGAAGAGTGCCCCCTCGGGTGGGACCGGCATATCCAACTGGGGGCCGCGGTCGCCAGATCAGCTCCCGGGACCGTTGCGAGGGCTCAATTCGGGCTGAGGTAATTGATGAACCGCCGGGTCACGAGCAGCGTGGATTCATTTTCCCGCGAAAACTCCTTGTAGAACCGCAGCACCCTCCGGACGTATTCACGGGTTTCGCCGATCGGTGGAATGCGGTTCTCGCGCAGCATACGGGACTCCCCGGCGTTGTATGCGGCCAGGGCCAAATGCATGTCTCCCCCAAAGCGGTCCAGCAGGTAGCGCAGGTGCCGCACCCCGCCGGAGATATTCTGTTCAGGATCGTAGGGGTTCGACACGTTCAAGGACGACGCCGTCTCCGGCATGAGCTGCATCAGACCCATGGCCCCCTTGGGAGACACCGCTCCGGGGTTGAACGCGGATTCGGCCTTGATGACGGCCCGGACGAGGGCCGGATCCAGCCGGTGGCGGTTGGAGGTCTGCGTAATCGTCTGCGCAATCGTCTGAGGGAGCGCCTTGGCGAGGACAGGCGACCTGGATCGAGTCGAGGACCGATCCTCCCGGAACTTCTTGTAGCGGTGGTCCGTCGGGGCATTGGAGAAATACATAACCCCGTCCCTATCTTCGAAGCGGTAGATCGTGTCGCCGAAGGCATCGCCCGTAAAGGCGAAAAACGTCCAAGCGAGGGCCACGGCGGAAGCGTGCCCGTAAGAATGAATCCTCTTCGACATGGACCTTACGATAGCAGCAGCTTCTGGACGTGTCAACTTCTGCTCAGGTCTTTACCGGGTTTGTCCGGTTTTTTCTTGAGACAGCCGGCTCGGCTTGCCTAGGTTTGGGGCTTGTGATACCGTAGTGCTCCGATGTGGCTGGAACTGATCGCCATCGCTGGCCTCATCCTCTTGAACGGCTTCTTCGCCTGCGCGGAGCTGGCTATCGTCAACACGCGGCGAAGCCGAATCAAGCAACTGATCGAGGAGGGGAATGCCCATGCCAGTCTCGTGCAGGGCTTCCAAGAGGACTCTGAACGGTTCCTGGCCACTATCCAGATCGGCGTCACGGTCGCCGGGGCCTCGGCTGCCGCGATCAGCGGCGCCGCCGCCATCGAAACCCTGAAACCCCTCATCGAGGCGGTCCCGGTTCCCTTCATACAGGCCCTGGCTGAACCGATTGCGGTCGGGGGCGTGATTCTCATCATTTCTTATCTCTCGCTTATCCTCGGCGAGCTCGTTCCCAAGAATCTAGCCCTGAGAAATCCCGAACGGCTCGCGCTTCTCGTCGCGCGACCGCTGGAATGGTTTTCGCGGGTGGCGGCTTGGGGCATTCGCCCGTTAAGTTTTTCCAGCCGGGCCTTTCTTCGTCTCTTGGGCAAGGCGGGCCAGGAGGAAAAAGTCTTTGTCTCTGCCGAGGAGATCAACCTGTTGGTCACTGAAGGCCGCGAGAAGGGGGTCTTCGACAAGACCGAGCAGGAGTTGATCCGCAGCGTCTTTGAGTTCACCGATACGTCGGTGAAGGAGGTCATGGTCCCGCGTCCCAAGATGTGCGCCATCGAGATCAACACGCCGACGCCGGACCTTTTGCGCTACATTGACGAGAACAAGTTCTCACGCTATCCCGTGTATAGAAGCGGGCTTAATGACCTTTTTGGAATTCTCTATCAGAAAGACCTGCTGAGTCAGGTGGCTTCCGGCAAGTCCTTTCGCCTCACGGATTTACTCCACCCGGTCTATTACGTGCCTGAGACCATGAAGGTCAGCCTGCTCCTCAAAGAGATGCAGCGCCGCCGCATTCACATGGCGATCGTGGTCAACGAGTACGGGAGCGTCGAGGGGCTCGTCACGCTGGAGGATTTGATCGAAGAGATTGTCGGCGAGATCCAGGATGAGTACGACGTCGAGGAGAAACCCGTCGAACGTCTCAAGGACGGTGCCTTCATCATAGACGCGTCCATGACCGTGCGGGACCTTGTGGAGCAGTATGGGCTTCCGATCCCGGTGGCCCCTGATTACGAGACCCTCAGCGGGTTCATCATCCATCAGATCCAGGGGCTTCCCCGCGGCGGGGAAGTCATCCACCACGGCGGCTACAAGTTTACGGTGGTGGATCTGGGAGACCGGCGGGTGGCGAAGGTCAAGGTGGAGCGTATTGGCGAGAGGTCACCGGCCGTCAAGGAGTCGGTCAAGATCAGCCCGAAATAGACCATGGAGCCGGCGGGTGAGAGGGCCGGGGCGTCCGCCTCCGATCGCTCCCCCATCCACCCGCGTGACCGGCAGGATTTCCTGAGTCGTGTTGGTGAGAAAACATTCGTCGGCGCGAATCAGATCATCCACGGTCAGCCGCGTCTCCTCCGTTGGGATTCCCAGTTCGCGCGCCAACCGCAGGACCAGGCTGCGGGTGATTCCGTCCAAGATTCCGCACTCAACGGCAGGCGTCCGAAGGCGCGCCCCCTGGACCACGAACACGTTGCTGGTCGTTCCCTCGGTCACCTCGTCTTGCTGATTCAGCATCAGCGCATCATGCGCCCCGGCCTCTATGGCCTCCAACTTCGCCAGGACATTGTTCAAGAAATTGAGTGACTTCGCCTGAGGCGGCAGGGCCTCGGGCGCGTTGCGTCGGGTCTTTGCGACGATCACGGCGACTCCTTGCGTATAGAACGATTCGGGATACGGCTGGAAAGGCAGCGTGATGACGACAAGGGTCGGGCGTTTGCAGAGAGCCGGATCCAGCCCGATTTCCCCGGCGCCGCGCGAGATGGTAACGCGCAAATACGCCTCGCGGAGCTGGTTCCGGTCGAGGGATTCCCGCAAGAGGTCGGCCAAACTGTCGAGGCCGATCGGCAATGGGAGTTGGATGAGTGACGCCGATCGTTCCAGCCGCGCGAGATGTTCGGCGAGCATGAAGATCCGTCCACGGTATGCACGCAGCGTCTCATAGACGCCGTCGCCGTAGAGAAAACCATGGTCGAACACCGAGACAACGGCATCCTCCTTGGGCACGAATTTGTCGTTCAGATAAATCCACATAGCCCAATCCCTACAAAACCCCTCGCCCCACCGAGGGAGAGGGTTAGGGTGAGGGGATTCAAATTCCGTTCGTGGTGAGCCCGTCGAACCACGCCTATTTGTTAGCGGGTGACTCTAGATCGCCAGTAACCTGGGCGACGATGCGCATGAGCCACTGCGACAACCC
>CAZITU010000061.1:0-15319 GCA_964542245.1 uncultured Nitrospirales bacterium
TCAACGAGAATAGATTTCCCGGCGCCCGTCTCGCCGGTCAAGACCGTAAACCCCTCCGCGAACTCAAGCCCGACTTCGGCAATGATGGCGAAGTTGCGGATGCGGAGTTCCGTCAGCACACGGGGTCAGACGGTGGTCGTAAGGAGCTTGTCTATGGCGTCTTTGAGAACCCGCTTCGGCACGGCCCCGACGACCTTTTCGACCGGCTGGCCGCCCTTGAAGAACAGGAGGGTCGGAATGCTCATAATGCCGTATTTGCCGGCCACGTCCGGATTCTCGTCGGTATTGAGCTTCATGACCTTGAGCTTGCCGTCGTATTCCGCCGCCAATTCTTCAACGATGGGCGCGACCATCTGGCATGGACCGCACCAGACCGCCCAGAAATCCACCAACACCAAGCCCTGGGCCTTCCCAACTTCCGCGTCCCAGGTCGTCGAACTAACCGGTAGTGCCTTACCCACAATTTACCTCCCACACAAATGTGATTGAGTCGGTTTATGAAATTGTAGCCTACCTTACACCTTGCAAAGCTGTCAACGCAGGAGGACTCCGATCACGTTCGTGGTGAGCCTGTCGAACCACGATGAGTAACGGCTGCCTGTCACCCTTCGACTGGCTCAGGGTGAGCGGGTTGTGCGCCTACATCCGCTCGGGCGCCGGCGGCGGACGCCGGCTGGACTTCGACAACACCTGCAGGTAATCAATCAGGTCATCAAGGTCGGCGGTGGTCAAGCCGGTCCAGCGGGGCATCTCCTCGTGGAGCGTGTTTCCGGCAGGATCAATGCCGGCCACCACCGCAGCTTTGATCGTTTCACGGTTGAAGGCCGGATGTCGGCGCCCCCCAAACTCGTGCTCGTGGCCTTGTGGGTTCGTCAAGCTCGCAAACGTGATGTCGGTCGCCGGGATGCCGTGCATCATCCCGCCCCGGCCATCCTCACCATGGCACATGGCGCAACCCACCCCTTCCATCCCATGGCTGTTCTGGACGACTTGCCCCGAAGCGGTCGTCCCGTGCAGGAAGATGCGCCGGCCGTTGTCCGTGTGGGAGACAGGGACCGTGTCGCCGGCCCCGGTGACGGCAAATCCCAGCAGACCGACCGTCGCGATGACCCACCCGATGCACGCGTGCATGGCCGATTATGTCAATCGGTCCAGGTTGGTTGTCAAGAAGGTTTACCGGAGTTTTTGAATGTCCAACCCGAGGCGCTTGAAGAGACTGCGATATAGGCCGCTGAACGGCGAATCCGTGAAGCCGACCCCTCCCAGCGTGAAGACGAAGGCGAATTCCGTCTGGTCGGGGCGCTGAATCATCAACGCGCCGACTCCCCAGCAGCGATCAGATCCGACGTAGTACAGGCCATAGTGAACCTCCGGAAACACCCCGTCCTTCCGATCATAGTAACCCTGCACCACCGCGTAGAGATTGTATGGAAGGGCCGCTCCGGCCTCCGCGGTGTAGAAGTGGGTGGTTTCGGTCTGAACGAGTGTCTCATTCAGAGTCAAGGGGTTGAAGAGATCTCCACGAACCGGAACCGACCCGGCCCGCGAAAAGCGCTGGCCGACGGAGACGAAGTACCGTTTGGTCAGATCAACACGCAGGTCGGTATTGATCACCGACACCGCGGACTCCGCATGATTGTAAAAGGCATCCACGTCCAGCATCGCTTCGATCGGCTTCAACGTCCTCAAGGTCAATTCCCCCCGGAAGTCTGAGAAGGGCTTCCCGGTCGGCGAGGAACTCAGGTGCTGGCTCTGTGTCAGTCGGAGATACCCAAATTCTAAGTACCGCATCGTGTCGCTGTCGGGAACCATCGTCGACAGCCGATTCGTCAGCGCGTACGTAAGGAGGTTTTTCTTGGCAAACCGATCCACGTCATTGAAGACCGGAATCTCGTCCTGTGAGGTCTGTGAAAGGTATTCGTAGGTAACGGCCGGCTCGATCTTGTGGACGATGCCGCCCCCTCCGCCCTGGGAAAAACGCCGCACGAGACGGGTATCGGCCGAGGTGCTGAAGTACAGGGCCTCCCGCGAGGTCGGCTGGTCCGACTGAAGACTCCGGCTGTAATAGGTCTCGCGGAAGCCGATCTGTGGGGTCACCGTGAAGTACCGACCGGCCGCAAGCGGCGCCCAGAGCCTGGGGAAGAGGTCTACACGGCGGCCGTCCATGCCCTTCTGGCGGTAAAAACTGTCGAACATGGTATCCAGTCCGGCATAGACCGGAAGTCCCCCGAGTCTAGCCGGCGAGAGACTGTATCCGATTTGCGGCAGAGTCTGGAGGACGGTCTTGTCGGACAACGCGACCAGGTTTTGAGAATACCGCGTTAAGCCGTACAGGACATGGTTGTCCCACCGTTTCGTCAGATAGGCTTGGGACTCCTGGTACACCGCCACCCGCTGCAACACGTTTTCGCTTAAGACACGGAAGGTGTCTTTCTGGTTCACATAGTTGAGATCCACCCGTGCTTGCATATCAAGTTCGGGAAATTTCGTGGTGTGCTTGTAAATGACATCCCAACGGGAAGAGTTAAGCTGGGTGTCACGGAAATACCGGCTCCAGATGCGACCATCCGTGTTGCGCGAGAAATAGTAGCGATATTCCAGGTCGGCCCCTGTGCCGAGCTTCCCGCGGTAGTCCAGAGCCACGGTCGCATCCTGACTGGGATTGATCGCCCAGAAAAAAGCCTGCCGCACCTTGAAACCCTGTTGGCTGCTGGTCCCGACCTGCGGGATAAGAAAGCCCGTGGCGCGCTCCTGTTTGGCGGGAAAGAGAACCACCGGCAGATACATGACCGGGACATCCAGAATGCAGAACCGCGTGTGGCGGGCATACAGAAACCCTTCCGTATCGAGTTCGGCCTTGTCCGCTTTGAGAGTCCAGGGGGTTCTCTCCCCCTCCACAACGCTGCACGTGGTGAACGAGGCGTCTTCGAGCCGGTACTTCGACTCGGACAGGCGCTCCATCACGCGCCCGTCCACGACGAAGTTTCCATCCAGAACATACAGGCGACCGTGGAAGATTATCCCCTTCGTGGTATTGACATTGAGGTCCAACCGCTCCCCGCGAATATCGTTGAATCCGTCGTTCAGATGCACCCGTCCCACTGCCGTCAACTGTCCGGTGGCGACATTGAGAACGGCCTCATCGGCATCCATACGGAGCGGCCCTTGCACCACGACGACCCCCCCTTTGCCCTCGTAAGTCTGGGTCGCCTTGTCGTAAGTGAGCGTGTCGGCCTGAATGTGGATGGGACGGGGGGGAGAGGGGTCGGCGGCCGCAACCGGATACGGCCAGGCCGTCAGAGACAGCAACGCAAAGAGCAAGGCCGTCTTGAGGTGCTGCACTGCCTTAACCTAACCCTTGAGCGCAGAGACGGTGGTCCCGTCCAAGATGGCCTTGACCTCTCCGACCACAAGCAGGGAGCCGGTCACGCAGATCGTATCGTCCGGCCCGGCGAGCGTCCGCGCGCGTGCGAGCGCCTCGCCCACTGTAGAGCCGATTAGGATGGGAACACCCAGGTGGGCTCCCTCCTGTGCCAGGTCTTCGGGATCGGCGGCTCGCGGATGGGCCGATCGAGTCAGGATTAGACGGCTCACACCAGGAATGGCGGTGAGCCTGGCCAGAACACCCCCGATGTCCTTGTCACGCATCATCCCGACGACGAAGATGAGATGTCCTGCTTCGGAGGCTGCGCGCCGGGCTTGCAAGGTCGTCAGGTACGCTGCCAAGACCCCGGCGGCTTGTGGATTATGGGCTCCGTCCAGCAAGACGTCTGGCCTCCGGCCCACCAATTCCAACCTCCCGGGCCAGCGGACGGTTCGAAATCCGTCCCGGATCGTCCCCTCGCCTACCGCTACCCCGCGTTCGATGGCCATTTCCAAAGCGGCCAGCGCGCAGGCGGCGTTGTCCATTTGATGGCGCCCGGCCAACGGCAACGACAAGCCCTCGTAAGCACGCGATATCCCTCGATACGAGAACCGGTCAGGGCTCTCCTCAACGAAGTCGAAATCATGGCCTAGCGAGAAACAGAAGGCCCCTTGGGCCGCTGCCCTTTCGCGAACGACGGACAAGGGGCCCTCCTCGAGACGTCCCGTGACCACGGGAACGCCGCTCTTGACGATACCCGCTTTCTCGCCGGCGATAGCTTCAAGTGTATGGCCAAGGTACTGTTGGTGATCCAGCCCGACGGTCGTGATGACCGAAACCACCGGGATAAGGACGTTGGTGGCGTCGAACCGTCCCCCCAGGCCGACCTCGACCACGGCATACTCGACGCCCATCTCGGCAAAGTACGCGAAGGCCAGAGCGGTCGTGGCTTCGAAGAAGGTTGGCGGTTCGGGCAAGCGCGTGTCGGCGGCGTAACGGACCGCCTTTGTCAATTCCCATACACGGTCGTGGGGGATGGGAACGCCATTGACCCGAATACGCTCTGTGAAGTCCACCAAGTGAGGGGAAGTGTACAGGCCCACGCGGTATCCCTGCCCAACCAACACCGACGCCAGCATGACAGCCGTTGACCCCTTGCCGTTTGTCCCGCCCACATGAAAGGCACGGAACGAATTGTGTGGATTTCCCAGAGCGCCGAGCAGAACGATGGTACGGCTCAGGCCCGGCTTGATCCCGTGGCTCTGGAGCCCGTACAGGTAGTCGAAACTACGTTGAGAATCCGTGGCCATAGAGCCTGTACCCCTTGGGGCATCCTCAGCGAAGGGGGGATAACTTCTACCACAAATGCCTGGCAGGTAGCAACTACTGGCAAGGAAAATGACGTGAGATTCAGCCCTTAAAAAAACCCGACGAGGCTGGAGACGGTTTCTTTGAGACGTTTCCGGGGCACGATCAAGTCTATCATGCCGTGCTCCAGGAGGAACTCCGCGCGCTGGAACTCCTGAGGAAGTTGCTGCCTGATCGTCTGTTCAATGACCCGAGGGCCGGCGAATCCGATGAGGGCCTTGGGCTCGGCAAGGATGACGTCCGCCAGCATCGCGAAGCTGGCCGTCACGCCCCCGAAGGTTGGATCGGCCAGGATTGAGACGTAAGGAATGCGTGCCTCAGCGAGACGGCCGATGGCGGCTGCCGTCTTGGCCATCTGCATCAAGGACAAAATCCCTTCCTGCATGCGCGCCCCCCCCGAGGTCGTCACCAATACCAAGGGAATGCGCTCCCGTAACGCCCGATCGGCGGCCTGGATGACCTTCTCACCCACGACCGATCCCATACTGCCGCCCATGAACCCGAAGTGGAGCACCCCCAAGACAATACGGACGCCGTTGATCCGCCCCTCCCCGATCACCAGTGCCTCTTTCCTGCCGGTACGCTGCTGAGCGGCGAGCAGACGGTCGCGGTAGCGCTGCGTGTCCTTGAACTCGAGCGGATCGGCAGGGGCTACCCCGGACGCCCACTCGCGGAACGTGCCCAGATCAATGAGGAGGTCAATCCGGTCATCCACCGAGATGGGAAAGTGGTACTCGCATTTGGGGCATACGTTGGCGCTGCGTTCGACTTCCTTCCGATAGATGATCTCGCGGCAGTGATTGCATTTGAGCCAGAGCCCTTCTTGAAGCTTGGGCTTCTTTACTTCCTGCCCGCCCGCGGGGCGCTCCTTCTTAAACCAGGCCATACGGTATCGCTCAGACGCGGATCGACTGGCCCTCCTCCATAACATGGAGGTGAGGCAGATTGAGGCGCTTAAGCTCGGCCGCGATGAGACCGCGATAGGAGGGTTTAAGGTGGTAGATGTACAGAGGGATGTCCGGACGGCCCAGCTTCACGAACTCGCGGGCCAGCATTTCCGGCGTGAGATGGCCGGTGGCCTTGGCCAACTCAATGAGATCGTTGGGAAAGGACGTTTCAATGAACGCCGCCTTGAGGCGAGGCTCTTTGTCGCCCACCTCCCAGATCCGACGGGTTTCCGAGGTATCGCCGCTGTAAAGAAAGGCGGTATCCCGATCCCGAAGGATGAATCCGGTGGCGGGAACGGTGTGATTGACCCGAATCGACGTCACCTCAAAGCCGTCAAATGTGGTCAGCTTCTCGTCGGGGAGGGGTGAATAGGCCAGAGGCGCTTCCTCCACGGTCGGTATCTGCATGAAATCAGGATAAACGACATCATTGAAGATGTGACGGCCGATGTCGTCCAACACTTCGGGGAGGCTCCAGACTTTGATCGGGCCGTGCGGGGTCCGTCCCACCATGTTGTCGGCGAAGAGGGGTAAGCCCTTGATGTGGTCGAGGTGCGCGTGAGAGATCAGAATATGGCGAATCTTGCCTTGTTCGGCTTCCAGGAGCCCCGCGCTGATGGAGCCGGCGTCCACCATGCAGATGCCGTTGACGAGGAACCCGCACGTTCGGCACTCTCGGGTGCCCCCCTTCTCATCCTCAACGGTAAGCTCGGACCCATGACACCCAAGGACCCTGACGATCACGACCGATCTCCCTGGGACACCTACTTGCGCAGCTCCCGAATCTTCTGCCGCGTCGCCTTGGACCGGCTCTCATAGAACTCCTCGAGAACGCTTTCCATGCGGGGATAGCGCTTCATAATCTCGAACAGATCGGCCGACTTGAGCCTGAGCACCTCCGTCTCGCCATGCGCAAAAACGGACGCGCTGCGGGGACCGCCGACCAGCAACGACATCTCCCCGAAGAACTCGCCTTCGGTCAGCTCGGCGAGCACCAATTCCTGTTCTTCGACCTCCTTCACCACACGACCCACCCCGCGACTGATCAAATACATCGCATCGCCCTCGTCGCCTTCGGCCATGATGCGTTCCCCATCCATAAACTGCAGCGGTTCGAGCTTGTCCACGATCGCGCCGAACTCATCCTCCGTGAAACTGGCGAAGAGGGCATTGATGCTCTTCTTCTCGCCGGTCGGGATAAAGTCGGGTATCTCCGGTATGTCCAAGGTAATCTCGATCGGCTGCTCCACCGTGGGAGAGATATCCAACTCCATCACAGGTTCGGGAGGCGGGGGTGCGACAGGGGGAGGAACCTTCAGCTCCACCACGGGCGGGGGAGGCGGCGGCGCGACAGGGGGAGGAACCTTCAGCTCCACCGCGGGCGGGGGAGGCGGCGGCGCGACAGGGGGAGGAACCTTCAACTCCACCGCCGGTGGGGGAGGCGGCTTGGAAGGAGTTGCGATCGCAGGGTTTGTGTTGATGGCCTTCATCAGCTTCGTAGCTTGAGTCTCCTCGGGGGCAATCCTCAAGATCATCTTGTAAGTGGCGATACCCTTGACCGAGAAGCCGGCCTTCACGAACATGTCTGCGGCTTGGTAGTAAGCTTTCACGGCCGACGCCTTAGTCCCCGCTTTGACGGAATAGTCTCCCATCCGGAGGTAGTACTGCGCGTTCGCCGGCTCAAGCGCGACCAGGCTCTCCAAGACCTGGACGGCCTTGGCCCATTGAGACTGCTCGACGAACTTGCTCAGATCGCTGGTGAGTTGGTCCTTTTTGTTCGCCATGGAAGTTACCGCATTCGGAACCCGACCGGCATCACCGCCCCTCCTCCTTCAGCTTGAACTGAAACTGCACACCCGCCACTATGATGCTGTCGCCCTCTTGCAGCTCTTTCTGCCCTTGGACCTGTTCGCCATTCACCGAAATTTTCTTGGCCCCTTCAGGAGCGCCGATGAAATACGCCGTGCCCCGACGGCTGATCAGCGCCGCATTTTTCGGCGCAAACCACCCGGTGAGCCTCACGGTTGCGGTGTCTTCAGACCCGATGATCGCCAGCCGGCCTGTGAGCTCATACTCCTTGCTGTCGGTGTTCCCCGACACCACCACCAATCCCCCAATTTTCTCCACCGCCTTTGACGTGGCGGCAGGGGGCTGCATGGATTGCACCGCCTTCAGGAGTTCCCGCTGTTTTTTGGTGTCCAGGATCATCGTCTTATCGGAATCGGCGTCCTTGGGCGGCGGAGGCGGGGAGACCGTCGTCGTCGCAGCCTCATCCTGGTAGACGAGCAGATGCTTGCCGACCCCCACCCGGTCGGTGTTTTTCAATTGATGCTTCTGTACCTTCGCATCATTGAGGAAGGTGCCGTTGGTGCTACCCAGATCTTCGATGAAGAAGGCTCCGTGCTCCTCTATGATTCGAGCATGATGCCCCGACACCGCAGGATTATCGAGCACCAGATCGTTATCCGGTTTCCGGCCGATCGTGAATTGCGGTCGGTCGAGCAGGATTTCCTTCAGGACCGCTTCATTGAACTTCACGAAGATCCTAGGCATAGACATACCCCCTCAGCCAGACGAATATGACCCGGATGGCCCTTAGCTCATCACCCAATTCCAGAAGCGCCCCCAAAACCCCCGCGTGGTCCCCGCCTGGATCATGACGAGAATCACCGTCGTGTTGTCTTCGCCGCCGGCAGCATTGGCCTGTTCTACCAAGCGTTCGGCAGCCGCCTGCGGCTCTTTCTCGCGGCGAATCGTGTCCAAGATTTCGGCCGGCTTCACCCCGCGCGTCAGCCCATCCGAGCACAGCAACAGGCCGTCCCCCTGCATCAGCGGAACTTCATCGAGCTCGACCTCGACGGTCTCGTCGATGCCCAGCGCTCGGGTGATGATGTTCTTCTGAGGAGACCGCTCGGCCTCTTCTTCAGTGAGAATACCCCTACGAACTTGCTCTGCGACGAACGAGTGATCGGCGGTCAACGGTTGAATGGTCTCACCCCGGATCAAATACATGCGACTGTCGCCGACATGGGCGACCGACAGCACCTGGCCATTCAGGACCGCGGAAACCACGGTGGTCCCCATCCCTTCCTGTTCGGTCTGGCTTTTCGCCGCATTGTGGATGGCCTCATTGGCCAGACGGATGGCGCTGGCCAAGCGATTCGTCTGCTGAGAGAATTGCCGGTCGTACGCGCCGATCAGTGGAAGGTTCGCATTCTGCCGGGCTTCCCGTATGTGCTTTTGGATGACCTCAACCGCCAAACGACTGGCGACCTCCCCGGCATTGCGTCCCCCCATGCCGTCACACACAACGTAGAGGTCCAGCTCGTGATCGGCGCAGAGACTATCCTCGTTATGTTCCCGCCTCAGTCCGACGTCGGTCTTAGCCCCAACAGCGACGCCCATCCGTTCTCCTCCCCACCCGGACTCAGTCGGGGATGCTCGCAAACACACCCGGACATGTCTGGAGTGTACACGCCGAAGAGTGCCTACTATCGTCGACACCGTATGCTTAAAACAAAGCGTCTTAGAGTAGACAAAACAAGAGGGATAAGTCAACGTGAAATCTGAAGCTAAACGCCGGAGTGGGCGTGAATTTTGCTCAGGATTTCATACAGGATACCGCCACCCAGACTCACACTGGCAAGCCCGGCCAAGGCCCGTAGCGCTTGATGGGTCCTCACGAGATGCGCGGGGGTTAATGCAAAGGGGACACTCAGCACCACGCCCAGCAGGACCATCCCTACGATCGAGCCTACCCCGAATACGAGAATGTACAGCAGCCCGTCCATGAGGGAAGGGACGGTCGAGAGGATGAGCAGAAGCACCGCCGCGCTGCCTGCGAGCCCGTGGACCATCCCGATGCCGAGAGATTTGTACTCCAACCGAAAACGATGCAGGTGGGTGTGGTGAGCTCCGTCCCGATGGGAATGAATGTGCAGATGGCCCGTGCCGTCGGCATGGGTGTGGGGATGGACATGCAAACGTTCCCGCCAGAGCGTCAGCCCGACAGACACGCCGAGACCGACCAACATCATCCCCACCCCGGCTTCGAAAAGTAAGGCCCAGTCTTCGGAAATGGTGAGGCTGAAACCCAGGACCGCCAAACCAGCGATCAGCAAGATTGTCGTGTGGCCCACTCCCCAACAGAACCCGATGGCGCAGGAGCGCCAGAGATTTTGATTCTCCGTCGCGATCGCCGAGATCGCGACGACATGGTCTGCGTCGAGGGCATGCTTGGCTCCCAATAGAAAGCCGAGCATGAGAAGTGAGAGAGTCTGCGGGTCAGGCAACCCGCTCACCCTCCTCTGGCATGCATCTCGAGGTGGGGGTCCGCACGGAGTCGTTCGATTTCGACCAACCGCGCTCTGACACCGATACGCTCCAGCTCTTTCCGCTGTTCGGCGCCACGGTCCTTACGGGCTTGCCACCCGGAGCGGATGAGAGACTTGATCTCTTCCACGGAAGCGCCGGCCCGTAATGGTTGCCTCAAGTCAACCCCTGCTGTGGCGTAGAGGCACAAAAACCACAGGCCATCCGCCGTGAGCCGGCTCCGGTCGCAGGTCGAGCAGAACGGCGTCGTCGTGGAGGGGATGATACCGAACGTCGTCCCGTCCGGCAGGAAAAACCGCTGGGCCGGTGCTGAACTGTCTTCTATCACCGGTTCGATGTGTCCATACCGTCGGCCCAGGGCATGAAGAATGGCGGCTCGGGACAAAACTTTGTCCATGGACCAATCCGTCGCGCCCCCCACATCCATGTACTCAATAAAGCGCACTTCGGCGCCAACGCTTCTGCCGTACTCGATGAGATCAACGAGTTCATCATCGTTGTACCCGCGAATGGCCACGGTATCGAGCTTCGAACCTTTGAACCCGACGCGCACCACCGCGGCGATCCCTTCGAGCACGCGTTCGTGTCCGTCTCGTTTCGTCAAGGCCTTGAATCGCTCCGGTTTGAGCGTGTCGAGGCTCACGGTCACGCGGTGCAAGCCGGCATCGTAGAAGACTTGCGCCTGCTCCGCCAACAAGATTCCATTGGTGGTCAAGGCGAGGTCCTTGATGCGAGGGTTTTGCCGCAACATCCTCATCAAGATCGGAAGGTCCCGGCGCAGGAGCGGCTCGCCGCCGGTCAGGCGTACCTTATCAACCCCAAGCTCCGTGAAGTACCCCGTCAGAGTACACATCTCCTCAAACGTCAGGATGGTCTCACGGGGTAGCCAGGTATATTCCTCTTCCGGCATGCAGTACTTACAGCGCAGGTTGCAGCGGTCCGTGACCGAGAGGCGCAGACTACGCAGAGGCCGTCCGAAGGTATCATTGACCTGGGGGATCTCACGACTCAGCGGCATTGCACTCATGGGTGCTCCTCCACCCAAACCTCCCCCTCAGGCGTGCTTTCGAGCTTCCAGATCGGGGTGATCTGTTTGAGTTCATCAATGCTCCACTTGCAGGCCCGGAACGCCTCGGCCCGGTGCTCGGCGGCGGCGATGACCAACACGATGTTCTCACCGATCTGAATATCGCCGTACCGGTGCACGAGGAGGACTTCGAGCACGTCAAAGTCCTTCAGGGCCCGCTCCCGAATCTCGCGCAGTTTCTTCTGGGCCATCCCTTCATAGTACTCAAACGTGATGCCGCTCACGTCGTGGCCTTTGGACCGGTCTCTGGCGGTTCCGAGAAAGACCGCAATCCCGCCGATGCGATTCGAGCGCGCGCGCACCCGCGCGAGCTCGGCGTCAATTGAGAAGTCCTCTCGCTGGATCCGCACAAACATCGCATCGGAGTCGGCCGGCGATCCTCCGGCGAAAGGGGGCAACAAGGCCACTTCGTCTCCCTCGTTGATGACGGTGTCCTGGTGGGCGATCTCGTGGTTGACCGAAATGAGGACTTTCTTCTTGTGTACCAGTTCGGCCATATCGGGATAGTCCCTATCGAGAAGACCGACCAAGTCCTCCACCCTTCGCTCTCCTTGCAACGGCAGGGCCAACTCGCCCTGGTTCTGGGCCATCGTCTTCAGGAGCCCGAACAGCTTAAGCGTGATCATGGCACCCGCCCACCCCGGTCGCGCCGAGACGCGCCCTGTTCCCAAACGGCCATCCTCAGGTCTTCCGGGTAAATGTGCCGGACTTCCCGCCGGCTTTCTCCAGCAGACAGACGTCGGTGAAGACCATCGCCCGGTCTACGGCCTTGCACATATCATAGATCGCGAGCGCCGCCACGGACACCGCCGTAAGGGCTTCCATCTCCACCCCGGTCTGCCCGGTGGTTTTCACGGTGGCCGTCGTCGTGATGCTGCAAAGGCCCTCCTGGTTCGGCTGGGGATCTTCTTTAAAATCAATGTCCACGCTGCTGATGAAGAGGGGGTGACACATTGGGATAAGGTCGGGTGTGCGCTTCGCCCCCATAATGCCGGCGGTCTGGGCCACTGCGAGGACATCGCCCTTGGCGATCTTGCCTCGGCGGATCTTCTCCAAGGTTTCCGGCTGCATCAAGACGCGCGCCTGAGCCGTGGCCGTACGGTGGGTGGCCGCCTTCTCTGAAACATCAACCATCCGCGCCCGACCTGCCTCGTTGAAGTGCGTGAATTCGGCCATTTCCCTTGGTGAATTGCAGTATTCGGCAACGGTAACAAGTCATTATAGAAGTCGCCCAAAAACTTAGTCAAGCGAAATGACGGCATCCTAAAAGCTAAAAGGAGTAGTGCTCCTGACGTGACCAGGGCCTAAGGCCTCTTCCTTGACACCCAAGCACACTTCAATGAGAATGGCCCCATGACCAACAAGCACAGCCGTAAGACCGACCATCTCATTATCGAACGCCTTGAGTTTCAAGGCTATTGTGGCGTCTCGGAGCCGGAACGTGACGCCCCGCAGCCGATGGCCGTGGACCTCGAACTGTTCTTAGACATGGCCCCGGCGGCTGCCACGGACGAACTGGCGCGAACGGTAGATTACACACAGGTGGTCGAACGGGTCACCGCTATCACCCAAACCGAGCAGTTCTGTCTGCTTGAGACCCTTGCCGAAAGGCTCGCGCAAGCGCTCCTCTCAGAGTTCTCCGTGATAAAAGTGGGGTTGTGGGTCCGGAAATTGAAACCCCCTATGAAAGGCGTCCGCGAGTCGGTCGGCGTACGGATCACGAGGCAGCGACACAGTATTCTCAGCGACCCCACGAGCGATTGCCCGGCCGACTGGCTCGTGGAGCACCGCCGTCTTCTTACGCCCGGTCGGGCCCTCGACTTGGCCTGCGGACGTGGACGGAACGCCATCTATTTGGCCCAGGAAGGATTTCGCGTCGAGGCATGGGACCGGGACACCGAAGCCCTCGAGGTGTTGCGCGCCAAGGCCCAGTCCCTCGAGCTCTCCACCATAGCAATACGGCTCGTGGACCTAGAACGCGAACCGGAGATCCCTGCGGCATTGATGGATCTCATCATCGTCTTCAACTACCTCCAGCGGGACGTGATTCCTCAGATCAAGCACGCTCTGAAACCCGGGGGCTTGCTCATCTACGAAACCTTCCTTCTCGACAATTACGAGCGGTTCAATCACCCCAGGCGGCGCGAGTTCTGCCTCGGCCGGAATGAGCTCCTTACCTTGTTCGGCGGGTTACGGGTTCTCGCCTACCGCGAAGGGGCGTCAGACCCGCAACGGGGGCCTTACACCGCCAGCCTCGTCGCCCAACAGCCCTGATGGCTATTCCTATGCGACGGGTTCCCGCCTGCGCCGGGCGGTTTTATGAAGGCACGCCCGAACGGTTGAACGCGCAGGTGCGCACCCTGCTCGAACCCGACGCACCCCGCATGACCGCGCGGGCTGTCGTGTGTCCGCACGCCGGCCTGATGTACTCGGGAGCCGTCGCGGGAGCCGTGTACAGCAGAGTGATCCTCCCCTCAACGGCGATCTTGGTAGGGCCCAACCACACGGGACATGGACCGCCGCTCTCGGTCTATAGTGAAGGCGAGTGGCTGCTGCCCGGAGGCTCGTTGACGGTCGCCGCAGACCTGGCCCAGGCTCTTCGGGCGCGCTGCTCCCTGGCTGAGTCCGATCACCTCGCTCACCTGCATGAGCACTGCCTCGAGGTCCAACTCCCATTTCTACACGCCCTGCGACCGGACATCCGGATCCTGCCCATCATCGTGGGGTTCCACGATCTGGAGACCTGCCGAGTCTTGGGTCGCGCGCTCGCGGCCGTGATCGAAGACGCCCCGTCTCCACCGTTATTGATCGCCAGTACCGACCTGACGCACTGCGGACCGGGCTTTGGTCAGTACCCACCCGTCGGACTGACCGCCGAGACCTTCGCCCACCAACAGGATCGGCTGGCGCTGGATGCCCTCCAAACTCTTGACGGGGAGCGCCTTCACAGGACGGTCGAGGACCATATGGTCACGATGTGTGGATATGTCCCGACAACCTCGGTTCTCTTCGCCGTCCGGGCTTTAGGAGGGAGCCGGGCGAGCGTCATCCGCTACGCCACCTCGGCCGATGTCAGCGGCGACGTCAATCGCGTGGTCGGCTATGCGGGGGTGGTGATCAACTGACCTTGTTCTCGTCCTCCGGCTTCACGCTTCTGATGAACCCTTCAATCTCCCGGAGAACCAGTTCGCGTTCGGCGGGCGTGAAGGTCTCCCAGTCTCGCCGCAGCGGATCCAGGACCCGCCGGATGGCGTCGTAGAGGCTGTACGCCCGTTTCCCCTCCATGTTCCGATTCCTCCGTGCTGAAGCCCCACCGTATCTCTTCTTGTGTATCGGATAATCAAATCGCCGTCAAGGGACGGGGGTTGCAAAGTGCTCGGCACCTTCGTAGGATGGCACCCCGTGCTTCCCCATCCCGACATTGATCCTATTTTGATTAAGCTCGGCCCGATCGCCATCCGATGGTACGGGCTGATGTACGTCCTTGGACTGGCCGCGGCGTTCTTCATGATCAAGGCCCGGGCCGCGAGCCGCAAGGTGGCCCTTTCGCTCGATGACCTCCATGACCTTATCCTCTATGCCGCCATCGGAGTCATCGTGGGCGGTCGCCTCGGCTACATCATCTTCTATAACCTGCCTAATTACCTCGAACACCCCGTCAAGCTGCTGGCGGTCTGGGAGGGGGGAATGTCCTTCCACGGCGGACTCCTCGGCGTGATCGCGGCGGTCGGCGTCTTCTGCCGGCGAAAAGGCCATACGTTCTACACGATTGCAGACCTGGCCACCCCGACCGTCCCGATCGGGCTGGGGCTGGGGCGTCTCGGCAACTTTATCAACGGCGAGCTGTATGGCCGCGCAACCGATGTGCCCTGGTGCATGGTCTTCGAGAAAACCGGCGGCGGCCCCGCGTGTCGGCACCCCTCTCAATTATATGAAGCGTTCCTCGAAGGCGTCCTGCTTTTTGCGTTGGTCTGGGCGTTGGGCCGCCGTCCCCGCTCGCCCGGCACGCTGTTCTGGGCCTTCATCGCCGGATACGGCGCGTGCCGGGCCTTCGTGGAGTTGTTCCGCGAGCCGGACGCGCACCTCGGACTCCTGGCAGGGCTGATCTCGATGGGTCAGGCACTCAGCCTGCCCATGCTGGTGCTGGGTCTGTTCATGTTCTGGTTGGTGCAGCGGAAACAGTCACTTCAATCGTAAAGGAGGTTTCAATGAAGTTTGCGC
>CAZITU010000062.1:0-15231 GCA_964542245.1 uncultured Nitrospirales bacterium
CGGCTGGGCCGAAGCGAGGACACAGCCCAGCACGATGGCCACTCCCCTGCACGCTAACCACGATGCGTCCGATATTCCTCCCATAGCCCGCTCTCCCTCATCACGAGTGCTCGCGAATGAAATTCTACCAACACCTGCAGGGCCGATGCAATTACGCTGCGCTACCCCTCACCCCCACCCTCGCCCACAAGGGGCGAAGGTGAGCGAGGCGAAGTCACGCGCATGACGAAGACGTACAGAGCGCAAAGCAGGACGGCGAAGCCGCCGAACCACCATGAGCGTTCGCGCAGAACCTGCACGAGGAGCGCCGGATCGCTGATGAGGTCCGGCCGGTCGCCCAGCAGATTCCCTCCGAACCAGGCCAGAATCCAGCACCACAAGCCCGCCCCGACGACGGTCATAGCGCTGTAGAGCCCGAAGGGCATCCGCACGAGGCCGGCCGGGATTCCGATCAAGTGCCGAACGACCGGAACCATCCTGGCGAAGAAGACCCCCCCGGCTTCATAACGCGCCAGCCAGCGTTCGGCCCGGAGCAGTTTGTCCTCGGGACAGAACAGATACCGCCCGTACCGCACGAGCAACGGCCGTCCGAGCCATCGGGCCATCCAGTAGGTCGCCGCCGCGCCAAGGTAGCTCCCGAGGGTCCCTGCAAGCACCACTCCCTCCAGGCTATACCGGCCCTGGGTCGCCCAGTACGCCGCGGGCGGAATGACAATCTCGCTGGGAACCGG
This sequence comes from uncultured Nitrospirales bacterium, assembly GCA_964542245.1. Classification (GTDB taxonomy): domain Bacteria; phylum Nitrospirota; class Nitrospiria; order Nitrospirales; family NS-4; genus CAZITU01. The sequence goes on from CAZITU010000062.1 coordinate 732, forward strand.
GACCACGGAGCTCTCCATCGCCATCAGGACAATGATGCCCGGATAGCCCCAGTCGTGCACCCACTGGAACCAGACCCCGACCCACTGCTGCACGTCCACCCCCTCCTCATCCCAACCGAGCTGGCGATTTTACCCGGAACACCCGTAGGACGCCAGAGAAGCCTGGAGGGCACAGTGGTAATGTTCTTGACCCGCACTGCGTTCGCCGCTATTCTCGGGCCGCCATGCCGATCCGACCCGTCATCACCTGCCTGGACCTCGAAGGAGTTCTGGTCCCCGAGATCTGGATCAACGTCGCCGAGAGGACGAAGATCCCCGCGCTCCGCCTGACTACGCGGGACGAGCCGAACTACGATGTGCTCATGAAGCGGCGCCTCAAGATTCTCGACGAGCACAAGCTGACCCTGAAGGATATCCAGGAGGTGATCGGCGCGATGGCCCCGCTTGACGGGGCCCAGGACTTCCTGGCATGGCTCCGGGCGCGGTGCCAGGTGGTCATCCTATCGGACACCTTCGACCAGTTTGCGGCGCCGCTGATGCGGCAGCTCGCCTACCCGACCCTCTTCTGCAACACCCTGGAAGTCGCGCCGGACGGCCGGATCATGAACTACCACCTGCGCCAGCCTGATCAGAAGCGGGCCTCGGTGCTGGCCCTCAAGAACCTCAACTTCCGCGTCGTCGCCGCCGGCGACTCTTACAACGACACCAGCATGCTCCTGGCCGCCGACGCCGGCATCTTCTTCCGCCCCCCCGCCGCCATCGCCGCGCAGTTCCCGCAGTTCCCCGTGACGCAAACCTACGAAGAACTAAAGGCGGCCTTCCGCACGGCCGCGAACCTGCCCGCATGAATCGTGTTAGGGGCGCACGGCCGTGCGCCCTACGACGCCTGCCTGAGCGTCCGCAACAGCCCCTCCATATCCGCCTGGGGCGGGACCGTGTACTCGAGATACTTGCCGGTCGTGGGGTGGCTAAACCCGAGCGTCCGCGCGTGCAGCATCGGTCGCTCGATGCACAGATCGCCGATTGCGCAGACCTTGCGGCCGCCGTAAGTCTCATCGCCGAGCAGCGGATGGCCGAGTGCGGCGAGGTGGACCCTGATCTGATGCGTGCGGCCAGTCTGGGGGCGCACTTCCACAAGCGTCGTTTCGAACCCTGCGCGCTTGCCGCCGAACCGCTCGACGACCTGAAACTCCGTCACCGCCTCTCGCGGCGACGTCGTGCGGGCGGAAATCTTTTTCCGGTTCTTAGTGTCGCGGCCTATGGCCAGCTCCACGCGGCCGGCCCGGCCCTTCACCGCACCGATGACGAGCGCCAGGTAAACCCGCCGGATGCTATGTGTCTTGAACTGCTTCGAGAGGCCCTGATGCGCCGCATCGGTCTTGGCGATCACCATCACGCCGCTCGTTCCTTTGTCCAGGCGATGGACCAAGCCCGGCCGCTCGCGCCCGCCGATGCTCGCGAGACCCCTCACTCTCTCCTCTCCCCCAAGGGGACAGTCCCCCTGACTAAAAATGGGGACTGTCCCCATTTTCTGCATGTGATAGAGCAGCGCATTCACCAGCGTCCCGCTCCAGTGCCCGGGCGCCGGGTGGACGACGATACCCGCCGGCTTGTTGAGCACCAGGAGCGCATCATCCTCGTAGAGGACTTCCAAGGGGATCGCCTCTCCGCCGATCTCCAGCGGGGCGGGCTTCGGCACATCCCACGCGATCTCGTCGCCGGGCCGGATCTTCTGGGCGGGTTTGGGGCGCTTCCCGTTGACCGTGACGGCGCCCTTCTCGATCAGACGCTGGACGGCGGCGCGCGAGAGGCCGTGGGCGTGGGTGCTGAGAAAGACGTCGAGGCGCTTCGGGGTCTCGCCCGCGGACACCGTGACGAGGCGATTCACCTATGCGGGGACCTCCGGCTTGCGCCTGAAGAAATGCCCGATCAGAAAGCAGACGCCGACGGTGATCGCCGCGTCCGCCACATTGAAGGCCGGCCAGTGGTGACCCAGGAGGGAGAAATCAAGGAAGTCGATCACCTCGCCCATGCGGATCCGGTCAATCAGGTTGCCGATGGCCCCGCCGAAGATCGCGGCCACGCTGACTTGGCCGATCCAATCACTGGATGTCAGACGCGCGTAGATCGTGCCGAGCAGGGCAAGGGCCAGCACCGACGTGAGCCCGAAAAAGACCATGCGAAAACCGGCCTGGCTGCCGGCCAGGATCCCGAACGCGGCGCCGGAATTCCGGATGTACGTGAGGCTGAAGAGATCAGGGACGACGGGAACGGATTCGTGCAGCCGCATCGTACTGGTCACCAGCCACTTGGTGAGTTGATCGAGGATGATCACGGTGGACACGATCAACGTCATCATACCGTAGCGGCGTGCCGTCGGCTCGGCTGATTCGACGCTGGGGATGGGCCTGTCCATGCTCAAGCCGGATCAGGCGATCGCTTCAACACAGCGATCGCAGATCGTGGGATGCGCGGCGTTCGCCCCGACGGAGGGCCTATAGTTCCAGCAGCGGGCGCACTTGTCGCCTTCGCCTTTGACCACCTGAACAGCAAATCCTGCTCCGATGTCTTCCGAAACGTCGCCACCAGTGGGTACTTGGTCAACAGCCCGCAGATCAACCTGTGAGACTATGAACAGACTCGGCAGATCGGCCGCGTGCGGTTTCAGAAAGTCGTACATGCCAGGGGAAGCTGTCTGGGCGTAGAGCACGACCTTGGCTTCAAGTGAAGACCCGATGAATTTGTCCCTGCGCCTCCGCTCAAGCTCCGCCTGAACCTTCTCCCGAACTTCTAGTAGTCTTTCCCAATCCTGCTCAAGTTTAGGATCTATCCATTTCTGTTCCGGCTTGGGAAACTGCGCCAGATGGACGCTGGGGGCGTCCCGCTGCCGCTCGGGAATGCTCTGCCAGATCTCCTCGGCCGTGAAAGTCAGCAGCGGCGCCATCAGTTTCGTCAGGGCCAGCACGGTTTCGTGGAGGACCCGCTGGGAAGCCCGGCGTGCCGGGGAATCTTTGCGGAAGGTGTAGAGGCGATCCTTCAGCACGTCGAAGTAGATTGCGCTCATGTCCACGGAGCAGAAGTTGTTCAGGGCGTGGATGATGAGATGGAACTCGAAGCCCTCATACCCCTGGCGGACGCGGGCGATGAGATCGTGCAGCCGCATGAGCGCCCACCGATCGAGCTCAGACAGTGTGTCGTCGGGAGGGGCATCCCGCTTCGGATCGTAGTCGGCCAGATTGCTCAGGAGGAACCGCACCGTGTTGCGGATCTTCCGATACGCATCCACGAGGTGCGAGAGAATGGCCGGGGAGATGCGGATATCCTCGCGGTAATCTTGGGCCGCCACCCAGAGACGCAGGATCTCGGCGCCGTACTGCTTGATGACCTCCTGTGGCGCCACGACGTTGCCGGCCGATTTCGACATCTTCTTGCCGTCGCCGTCCACCACAAAGCCGTGCGTGAGCACCGCCTTGTACGGCGCGCGCCCGTCGGTGGTGATACCCGCCAGCAGCGTGCTGTGGAACCAGCCGCGGTGCTGGTCGGACCCTTCCAGATAGAGATCAGGGGGCCACCATTGCTGTCCGTAGGCTTTGCCTCGCGGCTTGAGGACCGCCGCATGGCTCACTCCGGACTCGAACCAGACATCCAGAATATCTTGCTCTTTGTCGAAGTCCCGTCCACCGCAATGCGGGCACGTTGTGCCCAGCGGTAACAGGTGCGTCGCGTCCCGCTCGAACCACACGTCGGTCCCGTCTTTCTCGACGAGCTTGGCGACGTGCTCAACAATGGCCTCCGTGATGAGGACGTGGCCGCATTTCCGGCACGAGAATCCGGGAATCGGCACGCCCCAGACGCGCTGGCGGGAGAGGCACCAGTCCGGTCGGTTCGCGATCATGCCGTAGATGCGGTCGCGGCCCCACTTCGGAATCCACCGCACGCGCCGGTCGATTTCCTCCAGCGCACGTGCCCTGAGATTGTTGGTCTCCATGGACACGAACCATTGGTCTGTTGCCCGGAAGATCACCGGGCTCTTGCACCGCCAGCAATGCGGGTAGGAGTGCGTCTCCTTGTCGTCAACTCGATTCAGAAGCAGCCCTTTCTCTTTCAGCTTCTGAGTAATGAGCGGATTCGCTTCAAAGACTTTGAGGCCCTGAAACTCCGGAACTTCCTCCGTGAAACGACCGCGGCTGTCGACCGGAGCAAACACTTTCAGTGAAGCATCCTTCAGCGACAACTCATAGTCTTCCTGGCCATGGCCGGGGGCAATGTGGACACATCCGGTGCCCTGATCCAGGGTCACAAAGTTGCCCAGAACGATCGGCGACGTGCCCTCCGTCACGGGTCGGCGGCAGAGCAGTCCTTCCAAATCACGGCCCAGCACGTTCCCATGATATCCATGTTTCGGGACTCCTAGAACCTTCAGGAAGTCGTTGATACGTGTCCTCGAAACGACGAAGACCTCGTCTCCAATTTCGACAAGAGCATAAAGCTCGTCCGGATGGACACACACGGCCTGATTGGCCGGAAGCGTCCATGGCGTGGTGGTCCAGATCACCACAGACACCCGTGTGGCTTGCGGAGGAAGAGAGATCCCCAAATAGTTCGAAAGCTCATGGGGCGGCTTTTCGAATGGAAACTTCACGTAGATCGAGGGCGAGGTGTGGTCCTCGTACTCCACCTCGGCCTCGGCCAAGGCCGTCTCGTCCACCGGGCACCAGAGGACCGGCTTCTTGCCCTTATAGACCCCTCCGCCCTTCACGAACTTCCCGACCTCGCGAAGGATGGCGGCCTCGTAATCGTAGCTCATAGTCAGGTACGGATCGTTCCAATCGCCCAGCACGCCGAGGTGCCGGAACTCCTCCCGCTGGATCTTGTAATACTTCTCGGCGTACTCGCGGCAGAGCTTGCGGATCTCAACCTTGCCCAACGACTTCTTCTTACCGCCCAGTTCCTTCAGGACTTGATGCTCGATCGGCAGCCCGTGGCAATCCCAGCCGGGCACATACGGTGCCTGGAAGCCCTCCATCGTCTTGGATTTGACGATGATGTCCTTGAGGATCTTGTTGAGGGCATGGCCGATATGGATGCGGCCGTTGGCGTAGGGAGGGCCGTCGTGCAGGATATAGAGAGGCTTCCCCTTTCCGGCTTCCTGAATGCGTTCATAGAGGCGTTCGCGCTCCCACCGGGCGAGGATCTCCGGCTCCCGCTCCGGGAGATTGGCTTTCATGGGAAAGTCGGTTCGAGGGAGATTGAGGGTCTCTTTGTAGTCCATCGGTATTGTCACGAATGGGCATCGTAACATCCACTACCCGCCAAATCAACAACACCTGGCCGCTTGCAACTCGCCCATTGCAGGGTGGCATAGCGAACCGCGAGCAAGTATGGTAGCGTACGGCATGGCCACCGGCTTGCTCGCCGACATTCTCCCGCCCGGGACTCCCACGCTGGGAGATGCGAAGGCCCCTGTCCTCATCGTGGAGTTCTCCGATTTCACGTGCGGGTATTGCGGGCGCTTCTACCGCGAGACTCTCCCCACCCTCAAGACAGAGTACCTGGCGTCCGGCAAGGCGCGCTTCGCCTACCGGGACTACCCACGGGATGACGAAGGCTGGGGGCTGGTCGCGGCGCATGCCGCGCGCTGCGCCGGCGAGCAGGGCCAGTTCTGGGGGATGCACGACCGCCTGTTCGAGCAGGGTGCCCGACTGGGGAAGGGCGTCGTGTTGCGGATCGCCAAGGACCTGCGGCTGAAGCCGGACCTCTTCACGGCCTGCATGGATTCGCAACAACACATTGAGGCGATCCTGGACGATCGGGATGTGGCGACCAAACTGGGTTTCCGCGGCACACCCGGGTTCCTGATCGCCCGGACGGACGGCCGCCGCTTCACTGATCCGTTCCTTATCCCCGGCGCGGTACGCTATGAGATCTTCCGTAACGAGATCGAAAGGCTTCTGATGAAGCGCTGATGCCCCCTCACCTTCTCCTCTCCCCCGGCGGGAGAGAGGGTTGGGTGAGGGGGGAAGCGGCTTGCCGCGCAGATTGCCGGTTGACCAGCCACACGCCCGCCAGCACCAGTCCAATGCCGGCCACTTCAGTCAGGCCGATCCGTTCGCCGAGAAGCAGAAACGACAGCACCAGCGCGGACACGGGAATCAGATTGACGAAGATGCCTGCGCGCGCCGGCCCAATCCCCTGGACACCGTAAAGCCACGTCTGCTGGCCGAGCGCCGTGGCGAACACGATGAGGTAGCCGATGACCAGCCAGTCGGCCGGGGGCACGACGGCGATCCCCGTCTCCATGACTTTTTGATCGGTCCAGAGAAGCGGGATCTGCGGCAGGAGCGAGAACCCCAGGGTCGTCCAGTTCACCGTGAGCGGGGAGAAGCGTTCCATGGTGCGACGGCCGCCGATGCTGTAGAGGGCCCAGCTCACCTGGGCCAGCAGCACGAGCGTCGCGCCCAACCACGGCTGCTCTCCGACGCCTCCCTCGACCCGCAGGCCGACGACCAGGAAGACCCCTGCAAAGGACACCGCACAGCCGCCCCACACCAGACGGAACGGCACATCCCGGATCAGCAATGAAGCAAGGAAGGCCTGGATGGCCGGGCTGGCGCCGATGATCACGCCCGCGGCCCCGGCCCCGATGTAGCGCAGCCCGAACAGCGTGAGGAGGTGATTGCCGAGAACACCCAGCCCCAGCGCGGCGAAGATCGCGAGATCCCGGCCAGAGAACTTGACCGTTCTGCCCTCCTGCCACCACCAGAAGGAAACCAGGATGGCCAGCGCGCCGAGGCCGCGGATGACCGACACCTCAACTGCCGAGAACGAGCCGAGCGCGTACTTTTGCGCGACAATGGACCCGCCCCACACGAGGGCAGTCGTGACGAGCGCGCCGTATGCCGCGAGGTCAGAAGGTTTGGCCATGCGCCTTGCCGAGGGTGGCATATAGCAGCCATCCGGTGGACCGTCAAGCCCTTTTTCTCCTGTGTCGCTCACGTTTGCTTTTTTGCGTGGGATATGCAGAATTGCCGAGAAAATTAACCATCAAGTGGAGGGACCGGCATGTCTGGAGAAAATATCAGCATGGATCTCCTGATCCAGTACGGACTCCAGGGCACCAGCGCCTTGCTCATATTGGCTGCCGGGATTCTTCTGGCCCGCTGGGCGGGCAAGTATACGGAACGCTCGCTGCTCAAGATCGAGATGGAGCCTCCTATCCGGATCCTGCTCAGCCGGATCGTGAAAGGGGTCGTTGTCCTCTTCACCCTCCTCATCGTGCTCCAGCAATTCGGTGTCCAAATATTCCCGCTGATCGCCGGACTGGGTATCGCCGGTGTCGGCGTCGGTCTCGCTTTGCAGGGTGTGTTCCTCAATTTGTTCGCCGGCCTGAGCATCATTTTCACGAAACCCTTTCGGCTCGGGGAATATATCGAGCTCTTGGGGGTACACGGTGAAGTCCAGGCGATCGATCTGTTTTCAACCAAGCTGCTCCACCCGGACCGGTCCTTGGTCGTCATCCCGAACCGAAAAATCATCGGCGAGATCCTGCACAACCATGGGAAGATCCGCCAGCTTGATCTCACGGTGGGGGTAGCCTACGGGACGGACCTCACCAAAGCGTTGGCCTCGGTCCGCCGGATCATGGACGCCAATCCGCGTGTCCTGAAAGAGCCGGCGCCCGTGGTAGGCATCAGCCTCTTAGGGGATTCGTCCATCAACATCGCGGTCAAGCCATGGGCCAAGGTGCCCGATTATGGCCCGGCGCAAGCCGAACTGTACCAGGCGATCGTCGAGCAATTCGGGGCCGCGGGTATTCAGATTCCCTTCCCGCAGCGGGAGGTCCGCATGTTTAGTGCGGTGTAACGGTAGGGCGAGAGGATCAGCCGCCGCAGTAGGTGTTCCTGGATAATCCGGGCTAAGAGACGTCGAGCATGCGCTGGAGGGCGATGCGGGCCCAGTGCTTGTCGTCGTCGGGGACGGAGATCCGGTTGACCACGTGCCCTTCGGCCAGGTTTTCCATCGCCCAGCAGAGATGCGGCGCGTCGATCCGGAACATCGTGGAGCACTGGCAGACGGTCGGCGAGAGGAAATAGATCTGCTTGTCGGGTTGCCGCCGCTTGAGCCGGTTGACGAGATTCAGCTCGGTGCCGACGCCCCAGACGGAGCCCGGCTCCGCCGCGGACACGGTCCGGATGATGAACTCGGTGGAGCCGCTGAGGTCGGACGGGTTGACCACGTCCTCGTGGCACTCCGGGTGCACGATGATCTTGATGCCCGGATGCTTCTCGCGGAAATAACGCACGTGCGCCGGCTGGAACATCTGGTGCACGCTGCAGTGGCCCTTCCACAGCAGGAGGTGGGCCTTCTTGATGGCCTCGGGCGTGTTCCCGCCGTTGGATAGGAACGGATCCCAGACCAGGATCTCCTCGCGGGGGATCCCCATCTTGTTGGCGGTGTTGCGTCCGAGGTGCTCGTCCGGGAAAAAGAGGATCTTCTCCCGCCGCGCCCAAGCCCATTCGATCACCCGGCGCGCGTTGGACGACGTGCAGGTGATCCCTCCATGCTCCCCGCAGAATGCCTTGAGGTCGGCCGCCGAATTCACATACACCACTGGGGTGACCGTCTCCTCGACCGGAAGGATGCGCCCCAACTGGTCCCACGCCTGGTCCACCTGCTCGATCTGGGCCATGTCGGCCATGGAGCAGCCCGCCGCCAGATCCGGCAGGATCACCGTCTGCCGGGTCTTGCTGAGGATGTCAGCCGTCTCGGCCATGAAGTGGACGCCGCAGAACACGATGAACTCATGCTGCGAGCGCTCGGCGGCGATCTGAGAGAGCTTCAGCGAATCGCCTTCGACGTCCGCGTGGCGGATGACTTCATCGCGCTGGTAGTTGTGGCCGAGCACGATCACGCGGTCGCCGAGCGTGCGTTTGGCCGCATTGGTGCGCTCGGCCAGCTCTTCCAGCGAGAGATCGCGGTAGGCCTGCACTTCCGAAGGTCGGCCGATCAGAGACAGCGTCCCGTTCATGATCCCACCACCACCTGACAGATCACGAGAAACGACGTAGAAGCTCATGGTACGGGGCGTTTCGGTTCCTTGTCAATCCGACCAACAGGCTCCGACCGCGCCCAAAAGGCCTAGGGTCCGCAAAACATGAGGCGAAAGGCCTGTTGACAGCGCAAAAAACCAGGGTGTACGATGCCCTACCTGTTGCTAGGGGAGCCTGTTGCGGCTGAGAGCGTGGACCCCCAAAGACCAAGGGTCCCCAAAGGTCTAATGGAACCACGCACCCTCCGAACCTGATCTGGATAATACCAGCGAAGGGAAGCGCACATGACCTCATCGTTCGAGCCGCACCGCTCCCTCCACAGCTAACGCCTCATCAGAAAGGAAGGGCTCATCCATGAGCAGACCGTCTATCACGACGCATCCATTTCCGGCTTCCCGGAAGATTTATATCGAGGGCGCCCTGCCTGGGGTCCGAGTCCCTATGCGCGAGATCAGCCTGACCCCGACGAAACCTCTGGGAAACGGCAAGGTCGAGGAGAATCCCCCGTTCCGGGTGTACGACACCTCCGGCCCATACACCGACCCGCAGGTGGCGATCGACATCCGAATGGGCCTGGCGCCGGTCCGGAGCCGGTGGATAGTCGGCCGGGGGGATGTCGAAGAGCTTTCAAGCGTCTCCTCGGAGTACGGTCGCCTCCGCGCCGCGGACCCGAGGCTGGATGCCATCCGATTCGCCCACATTCGAAAGCCTCTCCGGGCCTTGTCTGGGCGGAACGTCACGCAGATGCACTACGCGCGAAAAGGGATCATCACCCCCGAAATGGAGTTCATTGCCGTCCGGGAGAACCTGCGGCGCCGTGAAGCCGATTCCAATGGGAACGGCAACGGACGCGGCAACAGCGCAAGCCGCCTGGCCTCCCAGCACCCGGGGAATTCCTGGGGCGCCGGCATCCCGGCCGAGATCACCCCGGAGTTCGTCCGCGACGAGGTCGCCCGCGGCCGCGCGATCATCCCGTCGAACATCAATCACCCGGAAATCGAGCCGATGATCATCGGGCGGAACTTCCTGGTGAAGATCAACGCCAATATCGGCAACTCCTCCGTCGCCTCCTCGATCGAGGAAGAGGTCGAGAAGATGATCTGGGCCACGCGCTGGGGCGCGGATACCGTCATGGACCTCTCCACCGGCAAGAACATCCACGAGACGCGGGAATGGATCATCCGCAACTCGCCGGTCCCGATCGGCACGGTCCCGATCTATCAAGCGCTGGAAAAAGTCGGCGGCAAGGCCGAGGATCTCACCTGGGATCTCTACCGCGACACCCTCATCGAGCAGGCGGAGCAGGGCGTGGACTACTTCACGATCCACGCCGGCGTCCGGCTGCGCTACGTGCCCCTCACGGCCGGCCGCGTCACCGGGATCGTCTCGCGCGGCGGCTCCATCCACGCCAAGTGGTGCCTGGCTCATCACCGGGAGAATTTCGCCTATGCGCATTTCGAAGAACTTTGCGAGATCATGAAGACCTACGACGTCTCCTTCAGTCTGGGCGACGGCCTCCGGCCCGGGTCCATCGCGGATGCGAACGACGAGGCGCAGTTCGCGGAGCTGGAGACCCTGGGCGAGCTGACCAAGATCGCCTGGAAACACGACGTCCAGACCATGATCGAAGGCCCCGGGCATGTCCCCATGCACCTGATCCAGGTGAACATGGAAAAGCAACTCAAGGAGTGTCACGAGGCCCCGTTCTACACCCTCGGACCCTTGACCACGGATATTGCGCCCGGCTACGACCACATCACCTCCGGCATCGGCGCGGCTATGATCGGTTGGTTCGGTTGCGCGATGCTCTGCTACGTCACCCCCAAGGAGCACCTGGGCCTGCCCGACAAGGAGGACGTCAAGGCCGGCGTCATCACGTACAAGATCGCCGCCCATGCGGCCGATCTCGCCAAAGGGCACCCCGGCGCGCAGGCGTGGGACAACGCGCTGTCCAAGGCCCGCTTCGAATTCCGCTGGGAGGACCAGTTCAACCTCTCGCTCGATCCCGACACGGCCATGGCCTTTCACGACGAGACCCTCCCGCAAGACGCCGCGAAGACGTCGCACTTCTGCTCGATGTGCGGCCCTCACTTCTGCTCGATGAAGATCACGGAGGACGTCCGGAAGTATGCCGCGGAGAAGGCGCTGGACGAGCAGACCGCCATCCAGGTCGGCATGCAAGAGAAGGCAGAGGAGTTCAAACAGGCGGGATTGGAAATCTACCGGTAGGGACACGGCATGCCGTGCCCCTGCATCTGATACGAGGACACCATGGCGAACAAATGGACGGCTCCCCTGCGGGAGCGCGATATCACCAGGCAGATCGCCAGGGAGCACTTCCAGGCCTTCGATCGGCTCATCGAGAGCGACGTGATCGTCGCGGGCGGGGGGCCGTCAGGGCTTCTCTGCGCGCGGGACCTCGCCGCCGCAGGCTACAAGACCCTGCTCATCGAGCAGGCGCTACATCTGGGCGGCGGGTTCTGGTCCGGGGGGTATCTCATGAACAAGGCGACCATCTGCGCGCCCGCCGACAAGATCCTCGACGAATTCAAGATTCCCGCGAAGCGGATCAAAGAATGCGAGGGCATGTTCATTGTTGACCCGCCCCATGCCACCGCCAAGCTCATCTCAGCCGCATACGATGCAGGGACACGGGTCTTGAACCTGACCAAGGTCATAGACCTCATCCTGCGACGGGAAGGCGTCCTGGAGGGCGTGGTGGTGAATTGGTCGCCGGTCGAGCACGCCGGCCATGACGCCGTGCATGTGGACCCGATCGCGCTGGAATCCAAGGTCGTGGTGGACGCCACCGGCCATGACGCCGCCATCGTGGCCCTTCTCAACCGGCGAGGCCTCTACAAGGAGGTCCCCGGCAACGGCGCCATGTGGGTGGAGCGATCGGAGGAGCTCGTGGTGGAGAACACCCGCGAGGTCTATCCCAATTGTTTCCTGGCGGGCCTCTCGGTGGCCGCCGTGGACGGCTCGCCGCGCATGGGACCGGCGTTCGGGGCCATGCTGCTCTCCGGCCGGCGCGCAGCCGACCTCGTGAAAAAGAAGCTCAAGCATGAATAACAAAACCATCCTCGTCGCCGTGAGCGACGTGTTCTTCTACACCAAGGTCAGGGACGCGTTGAAACCGCAGGGCTATACGCTCGAAAAGGTCAGGACGCAGGGGGAGGTCACGGAGAAGGCCGAGGCCGCGCACCCGGCAGCGGTGATCCTCAACATCAACGACGAGTCGCTCGACGCCTTCCAGGCGCTGGCAGCCTTGAAGAACGACGAGCGTTACAAGGCCATCCCCGTCCTGGCCTTCGCCAACCATGAAGAAGTCGAGAACTGGAAGCGCGCTCAGCAGATGGGGGTCACGAAGATCGTGTCCCGCAACGAATTCTCAGCCCGCACCCTCCAACTCGTCCAGGAAATCACGGGCCATGCGACACTGGCAGCCACCCCACCCAACCCTCCCCCCTCCGAAGGGGGAGGGTGAGGGAGGGGGGACCGGCGATCCGATAAATGAGACATTCCCGTCTCCACGACCATCATGCGAAGCTCGGGGCCACGTTCCTTGAGCAGGCCGGATGGGACGTTCCCGCTCATTATGGAGACCCGACAGCCGAGCACCGGGCCGTGCGGAACGGCGTCGGCATCCTGGATCTTTCCCAACGGGGGAAGATCCGGATCACCGGCGAGGACCGCGTGAAATGGCTGCAGAGCGTGATCAGCAATGACATCCTGCCGTTGGCCCCAGGGGAAGGCGTTTACTCGGCTTTCCTGACCCATAAAGGCAAGATCCTCTCGTACTTCCGGGTGTATCAACTCGACGAGGTCTTGATGCTGGAGGACGTGGGCGAGATCGGCGACGCGACCTTCTCGGCTCTGCGCAAGTTCCTGCTCTACGGCACCAAGGCCAAGATGGAAAACTGCGCCGAGTCCTGGGGGCTCTTGCTGATCAGCGGCCCTAAGGCAGTCGAGTTGATCAAAACCGCATTCGCTGCCGACCTTGCGTCTCTCAAGCCGCTCACCTTCGTGAGCCACGACACCGGAACGTGTCCCGCCATGCTGATCCGCTCGGAGGAGACCGGGGAGACCGACATCGAACTTCTCATTCCTGCCGATGGACTGGCACAGGTATGGGAACGGCTGTGGGAAGTCGGGCAGTCGCTGGGCATGAAGCCGTTCGGCATCCAAGCCCTGGAGACCCTCCGCATGGAAGCCGGCATCCCCAAGGCCGGCCCGGACCTCAATGAGAACATCGTCCCGCCGGAGGCCAACCTGGAGGGCAAGGCCTTCAGCCTGACCAAGGGCTGCTATCCCGGCCAGGAAGTGGTCGCCCGCATGGATACCTACGGCTCGGCGCGAAGGCGTCTGGTCGGCCTCGTCCTGGAAGACGCCGTCATCCCGCCTCAGGGGGCCAAGCTCTTCAGCGGTGAGCGCGAAGTGGGTTGGGTCTCCAGCGCGGTCCGATCGCCGGCGCTCGGCAAAGTCGTCGCATTAGGGTTCCCTCTCCGCGACTTCACCGCGCCCGGCACGGCCTTGAGTGTCGAGGTCAAAGGCGAGCGCAAGGCCGCCACCGTCCACGCCCTGCCGTTCGTCAAAACTTCCTGACCCTGCCTTGCAATCCCTTCTCCCCCTTCGGCATAATGCGTCGGCTTCATGAACCCTGCGGCTGAACAACGAGGCTTGCGCCTCGAACAGGAACTCCACCGGATGACGGACATCCTGATCCGCGAATACGACCCCGAGAAGCTGATTCTCTTCGGGTCCGCGGCGCAGGGGGAAATCCACGAGTGGAGCGATCTTGACCTGGTTGTGATCAAGAAGACCGAAAAGCCGTTAATGGAGCGGACCGAGGAAGTCCTTCGGCTGGTTCGCCCGCAAGTCGGGCTGGACGTGCTGGTCTATACGCCCGAGGAACTCGAGAGCCTGGTGGACGAGCGGCGGGTCTTCGTGCTGGACGAGATTATCTATAAGGGAGCCGTGGCCTATGAGCACCGCCACTAGGTGGGCCGCCTTCGCGGCGGAGGACATCGCGATGGCGGAGGCCGCGCTGGGCCTGAAACTCTGGAACCAAGTCTGCCTGCACGCGCAACAGGCCGCAGCCAAGTCGCTGAAAGCCTTCCTCGCGGAACGCCATCGGCCGATCCCGCAGGCCAAACATCTCTCCGAGTTGCTCACACTCTCCGCCGAGGCCGATCATACTTTGGCGGTCTTCGAAAACCGCTGCTACGCCCTGGAGAAATTCTTGATTCCGCTGACCTACGCCGACGCCATCCCGACCAGCCAGGCCGAAAGCCTGCCGACCGAGAAGGACGCCGGCGAGGCCCTCGCCATCGTGAAAGAACTTCGCGAGGCGCTCCAGATCCCGTAAGCATGTAGGGGCACGGCATGCCGTGCCCGTACCTTTCCTGCGATCTGCCGTGCCCGTACCTTTCCTGCGATCTGCCGTGCCC
>CAZITU010000063.1:0-15229 GCA_964542245.1 uncultured Nitrospirales bacterium
GCCTTCTTCGAGCACATGTCGGCAAACAAAGGCGCCCACCGGCCGATATGGTCCTTCACAAACTTCTTCTCGGCCGCCACGACAATCTGCAGCTTCTCCTCGCCGTCGTGGCACAGTGCGTACGATTCCTTATAGGCCAGGAAATGCAAGAACTCCATCTCGACGCTCAAGTGGTCGAGTCGCTCATGGACGACTTCGGCGAGCTCGAGCCCAAACGCCTTGTAATACCCGGCGATGTCACCCATGGTGTGCGACTGCTGAAAGACGTGCTCATTGCCGAACAGCGTTTCGTACGGAGGCGCATCGAGACTGATCACGTTGGAGAACACCCGACGATGTTCAGCCTGGAGATCGCTGAATTCCCACGTTTTGAAGTTCTCCTCCTCCCATTCTCCCATCTGTTCGAGGAGCTTCCTGATGGGGGCCACCAAGCCACGGACCGTGGGTGCGGCCTTCGTCGCGTCGAGACTCTTCTCCAGCGTTTCGACCGCGGCAAGACCATCCTCGACGAACTCGCCGTCCTGAAGGTAATCGTAAAACTCGTCATCCTCCGGAAACAGGAAGCCCCAAGAGAGAAGCAGATAGATTTTGCTTCTGGAAAGAGCGATCTCGACTGCCGGCGTATCGGCAAGACCGATCTTTCCGGTGGGATTACCGGAAACTGCCTGTGGACCCATTGCTTCAGCCTCCTCTCAGCTTTAGCTCTGAGCAGCAAAAAGGATAAGAAAACGCCTCCAGGTTGTCAAGCGCTTTTTAACGCCCGGAGATTACCTTGATTGCAATCGTATCATTGACCGTCGAACAGACCTGTTCACAGATGCCGCATCCTACACACTTCGAAGGATCCACCACGGGATAAGGATCAATAAAATCAATGGAAAGCGCCTCAACCGGACACTTCGCCAGACAGAACCGGCACCCCTGGTCGGCCGTGCAGTCTGCCCGGTTGACAGAGGCCGTCCCCATACGAACCTCGAACCGGTCGCCGACGGGGATCAGGGCCTCCGTCTCACAGGCCGCGATGCACGGGAAATCGTCGCACAGAAAGCAGGGAGACTCGTTGGCATACAGGACGGGATACCCGGTTGCCGGATCCTTTTTGAGGCTCCCATAGGGGCACGCCGGCAGGCAATCACCGCATCTGGTGCACCGGTCCAGGAACAACGCCTCCTCGACGGCCCCGGGGGGTCTCAGCCAATCCGTTCTGGCCTTCACCGGCGCCGGCAGCGGATCCGGTCGGGCATCCGGCTTCTGCTGCTCGTAGTACTCGTATACGGTCTTCCCCATGGACCAGGCGGACTGCTTGAGAAATTGCCGCCGTCCCTTGTCTATTTCTTCACCCATGGCCTCTGTCTAGTCCCCCATGACCCCGGCGGCTCGGAGCTTGTAGACCTCGATACACCGGTCGCAACCGCCATATTCCGGATCCCAGCCGGGATGGTTCTCCCGTATATAGTCCAGCACCACAGGCTCCACATCCTGCTGGAGGTTCTCGACCCAATTGTACGTGGGAAACCCGCAAAGCGGACACGGGAATCCGGGCATGAGCATGACTTTCTTGCGTTCCCTGATCTCTCCGCCTTCGACCTCGATCGCGCGGTCCAACACCTTCAGGGTGTCGGTCGCCATCTCGATCAGCTCCGGATGGGTGAAGAACTCGGTGGTCCAGAGACCTTCGAAGACGGACACCAGCTCCCGACCGGGAATCTTGCGGTACCAGGTCGAGAATTCATGGAACCGCTGTTCCTTGGAAAAGACAGGCTCCTTCCCCATCCGCGTCAACCGGCTATCGATAGTCAGGCACCACAGCACCCGATACCGACTCAGGATTAAGCTTTCTTCGCCGGGGCTGCTCCCCACCTTGGTATCCCCAGGGTCATAGAGGAATGCCGGGTCCAGCACATCTTTAATGTGCAGGAGCTCGTGCCGGCAGAACCGAGCGAGCGCCGGATCATAAAAACGCCGGGGGAGGAGCTTGATCCCCACGCCTTTCAATCCCTTGGCCTCAAACGACTTGGCTAACTCCTCCTCGACCGTACCCCATTTCCTGAGCACATCAACGGATTCCTGGTCCTCTTTCAGGACGCCGCGCACCAAGGTTATCCCGATGCGGTCCCGCAGGTCCGGGAACTCGTTAAAGGCCTCCATGATGACATCGGAGAACCCCCAGCGTCCGAACAGATACTGGTACAGCTTTTGGAACTCCGGTTCCCGCTCATCCAGCGGGTAGTTTTCATAGATGGGATCGGCAAGTTCGTGATACTCCTTGTAGAACGTGGGGTCCCCTTCACGTTCGGTCTTTTCGATGAACGCGTCGATGACTTCTTGGATGAGGGCCGGCTGAAACCTCAAATCCATGGACAAGGCCTCCTTGACTTCCTTTTTTCCTCTCCGCTATTATCCTTCACGCAAGCGGATGTGCCATCATTATAGGGAGGGGCCGCTTTCATTTGCAAGTTGCGGAGAGGGTGGTTGAGAACCTTCGGAGTAAACAGTGATGTCCGATAATCCTACAATTTCCAGCCCCTCGCCCTCGACTCCCGCATTCGCGCAAGGCAAAGCCGGCACGGTGCAGCCGGTCATTGATTGCCACGCGCACTGGCGGGCCGGGGGACGCGAGATCCGGGTGTTCCGTGGGCACCACGATCCCGTCTGGGGAGTGGCCTACCATCCCGACGGGACATGGGTGGCCAGCGGAAGCGTTGACCATACGATCCGAATCTGGGAGATCGAAACCGGCCGCATGCTCCGAATCCTACGCGGCCACACGGACTCGATCCGCTGTCTGGCCTTTTCGCCGGACGGGCAGTTGTTGGCCAGCGGATCCACCGACCGGACGATCCGGCTTTGGAACCCCAAGACCGGCGAGTTCATCCGCATGTTGTTCGGGCGGTATGACCATGCCGTCCACTCCATTTCGTTTTCGCCGGACGGGCTCATGCTGGCACGCGGCAATGAGAACAAGGACGTCAAGATCTGGGAGGTCGGGACGGCCACGGAACTCCTCTCGTTATTGCCGCGCGACATCTACGACCGGCACTGGAACATCGTCGCCGTGTTCTCACCGGACGGCCGGCTGCTGGCCACCGGGAACGACATCGGCGGCATGACGCTGTTCGAGGTCCTGCCCAGCGGCCAGGAGATCTGTACTCTGGAGGGCCATAAGTCGGACCCTTTCGACGGGACCATCGAGCGGCGCGGCCAATGGGTCGAGGAGTCGGTCGGATGGGAGATGGCGTTCGAGAACTGGGTCGGGGGATTGGCCTTCTCGCCCGACGGCAGCACGCTGGTCAGCGGAAGCCGGGACATGACCATGAAGTTCTGGGAGGTGCCGAGCGGGAAACTCATCCGGACCGTCAAGGCCCACTCGGGCTGGGTCCGTGCCGTGGCCTATTCACCGGACGGCAGGGTCGTGGCCTCCTGCTCGGACGACACCACGATCAAGTTCTGGGACGTCGCGACCGGCCGCCAATTCCGCACTTTGAAGGGCCACAAGGAACCCGTGCGGGCCATCGCCTTTTCCTCCGACGGCCGACGCCTGATCAGCGGGAGTCTCGACCGGACCGTCAAGCTCTGGGAAGGGGGCGAGGCGCCGAAGGCCGTCTAAACGGCCAGCTCAGTCTTCCTCCTCTCCGCCGTTAGCTCCCTTCGTGATCCCGTAGCGCTTACACTTCTCCCAGAGGGCTTTCCGGGACACCCCCAGGATGCGGGCGGCCTCGGTTTTGTTCTCTTTAGTCCGTTCCAGTACCTTAAGGATATACTGCCGCTCGAACTGCTCGCGGGCGTCGGCTAGATGCTCGACAGCAGCAGCTTTCTCACCACCCGCGAGCGGCACCCCCTCGCTGCAGAATCCGCAGGTGGGTTGCGGCGGACCTCCGAGGTAGGGACAGGCAGGAAACCCGCACAAGTCCCAGGGCTGGATTTCCTCTCCCTCGTGGCTCAACGTTACCGCCCGCTCCAAGGTATTTTCCAATTCCCGGACGTTTCCGGGAAAGGAATACCGAAACACCAGTTCCTTGGCCCGCTGGGAAAGTAGCCGTGGACGCTTCCCCGCGCGGTTGGCAAAGCCCTCCAGGAAGTGATCGGCCAGGACCAGTATGTCCTCTTTCCGTTCCCGTAAGGGAGGCAAATAGACGGGAACAACGCTCAGGCGATAGTAGAGGTCCTCCCGAAACCGCCCGGCCTGCACTTCCTTTTTCAGGTCCCGTTGGGTCGCGCAGATGAGACGGACATCCACCTCGATCGTGTCCGTTCCCCCGACCCGCTCGAATTGACGCTCCTGGAGGACGCGGAGGAGCTTCACCTGCACGACCGGTGCAATCTCGCCGATTTCATCCAGGAACAGCGTGCCGCGGTGAGCGAGTTCGAACCGTCCCTTCCGTTGGCGCAGCGCGCCCGTAAAGGCCCCCCGCTCGTGCCCGAACAGCTCGGTCTCCAGCAAGGACTCCGGAAGAGCCGCGCAGCTCACCTTGATGAAGGCCCCTTCTCGACGCGCGCTGTTGTGGTGGATCGCGTTGGCCACCAGCTCCTTCCCGGTGCCACTCTCGCCGATGATGAGTATCGTCGAGTCGCTCGGAGCCACCAGCTTGATCTTCTCCAGAACCTCCCGCATCTTGTCGTTCTTGCCGAGCAGCCCTTTGAAACTGAAGCGCCCTTCCAATTCCTCCCGCAACGAGCGATTCTCATCCTCCAGTTCCAGCACCTTGACCAGGCGCTTCACGATCAGGAGCAGCTCATCCATCGAGAAGGGTTTCGTGACGTAGTCGTACGCGCCCATTTTCATGGCGCCCACCGCGGTCTCGACGGAGCCGTGCGCGGTGATCACGATCACCCCCGTCCGGGGCGACACCTCCTTGCAGGTCTGAAGCAACTGGAGCCCGTCCAAGCCGGGCAGTCGGAGATCGGAGATCACGATCTCGAAAGGTTCTTTTTTGATCAGATCCACTCCCTCCGGCCCGGTCACGGCGACCTTCACCTGGCACCCTTCCGCCTTCAGGGCGTCGGCGATCGAGATCCGCATGAGCGGCTCGTCGTCAATGATCAGGACGTGGGGCTGCGGCATGGCCTCAGGCCTCCTTGCCCACCGCCGACCGGACGCTGAGGGCCGGCAGGCGAACGGTGAACACCGTCCCCTTCCCGACTTGGCTCCGGACCGCAATCTCCCCGCCATGACGCTCGACGATGCCCAGGCTGACGGAGAGCCCCAAACCGGTCCCCTCACCCTGCCCTTTGGTGGTAAAGAACGGGTCGAAGATCTTCGGCAGGACCTCGGCGGGAATGCCGCAACCGGTATCCTCCACCTCGATCGTGCACCAGCCGCCGTCTTTTCCTGAGCGAACCGTCACGACCCCTTCTTCCGGAATGGCCTGCGCTGCGTTGAGGATCAGGTTCATCAAGACCTGCTCGATCATGTGCCGGTCCGCCATCAGGGGGGGAAGGTCACTCCCCAACTCCCGACGAAGACACACGCCGGTTCCTGCGAAGACATAGTTGGTCAGCGCCAGGACTCGCTCGATCACGGAATTGACCTCGGTCGGAGCCAGTTCGGGATCGTGCTGCTGGGAGAAGTCAAGGAGCTGACGAACGATCTTCTGCACCCGCCCCAATCCGTCTTCCATCGAGACCAGGTACTCGGCCTGCCGGTCCCGCGAGAGGCCGCCTTTTCGGAGGTTGTAGAGGCAGTTCAGGATTCCTCCCAGGGGATTGTTGATTTCATGCGCCACGCCGGCCGCCAGTTTCCCGACCGACGCGAGTTTCTCGGCATTCAGGACTTGCTGCTCCAGCCATTTCTTGTCCGTGATATCACGGGCGATCCCCAACACCCCCACGATCCGTCCATCGTTATCCCGCAAAGGCGAGACGCTGACCATGGCGTCCCGAGGCTCTCCGGCGCGATTCAGCAGCACCACCTCGTAGACCTGCTTGGTGCCGATATCAAGCGTCGAACGAAGGCGTTTCCCCCGGTGACGGCGGGACATCAACGACAGGTACGGGCGGCCGATCAGATCCTCTTTCCGGTATCCCCAGATCTCGACCTTCCCGTTCACATAGGTGAATCGTTGGTCCAGGTCCAGCGTGTAGATCACATCGTTGGCGTTTTCCAGCAGATTCTCGAGATAGGTCTTGGTCTCCGCGATCTCGCGGGTCCGTTCCTGGACCTTGATCTCCAAGGCCTCACTGTATTCCTGAAGCTGTCGCTCCAACTGCTTGCGCTCCGTGATGTCCCGTAACTGCACCATGATGTACGTCATGGCTCCGGACCGGATGCCCGTGAGATCAAGTTCCATCGGGACCGGCCGCCCGGCTCGATCGAACACCTTGACTTCCAGCGTCGGCGTCTTGTGCGCGCCACCCAGAACCTCCTGAATCAGGGCGTCCACAGACGGCTGGTACTTGGGCAAGACCAGATCGAGAAAGCGCCGGCCGACGAGCTGTTCCTCAGGATACTTGAGGACGGCCTCCTGGCGACGGTTCACCGCAATAATGCCCCCCCCCGGATTGACCATGATGACCGAGTCGGCGGCTTCGTCGAAAAGAATCTTGTACCGTTCTTGCGACGCGGTGAGGTCCTTCGTCCGACGCGCCACTTCGTGTTCAAGCCCTTCGGTGTATTGGCGGATCTGCACCTCGAGCGCCTTCCTGGCGGTGATGTCCCGCACGAAGGCGCGAGTATAGACGAAGTCCCCGCTGCCCCGGTCAAAGAGGACGGTCGCATGGATCTCGACATCCAGGCGATTCCCCTCCTTGGTGAGAAAAACGGTCTCCAAAGAGCCCCGCCCCTCCATCGCAAGACGAGCCACATACTCGCGCACCGCCTGCCGGCAGTCCGGCGGCACGATATCCCAGAGATGCTTCGTGGACATCACGTCCTGCGTGTAGCCCAGCTTCTCGAGCGCCGTCCCATTGACGTGGACGAAGCGACCATCCTGATCCAGTTTTTGGATCATCTCCGGGGAATTCTCGATGAGGTCCCGGTAATTCTCCTCCAACCGCCGGATCGCCGCCATCTGACGCTCCAATTCCCGGAACGAATGGTTGAGGCTGGCGGCCATCTGATTAAAGGCTTCCGCGAGCTTCTCGATCTCGTCGCCGGTCTTGATCTCCAGACGTTGTTCGAGATCCCCCCGTCCGATCAGCGCCGCCCCAGCCTGGAGGGCCTGGATCGGCCGCACGATCCGTCGGGCAAGGAAGCGGCCTGCGAGCAGCATGAGGAGAAACACGCACACCGCCCCCACCGAGACATTTCTCAGGAGCTGCGCCAGAGGCGCATATGTCTCCGCGGGATCCTGGCGCACGAACGCGACCCAATCGACTCCGACTCCCCCGAAGCTTTCGCGGGCCAGCGGGATCTGAAACTGGATCGGCGCGAACCCCACGATCGCATTTTTCCCGCCGTGCGAATCGTCCTCGGCGACCACCCAGCCTGCCGTCGGTTGAGTGATCTGGCGCATCAGGGATGCGTTAATGGTGTGCTTGTCTGGTGAGAGCACCGGGCAGATCAACGGTCGCCCGGCCGTGTTCAGCAGCATCGCGTGTCCGTGCTCTCCGATCCGGACCTCCCGGATCGCCTTGAAGAGTTCGTCGCGCTTCAAGCGAACATTGACGGCCCCGACCGCCCGCTGTTGCGCGTCGTCCAGAACCGGGACCGCCACATCGAGGACGTGGAACCCGAGCGACTCGTCGAACACGAGGTCGCTGACGTAAATTTGCCCCTTGCCGCCGTTGTATGCGGCCTGCCACCACTGTGTCTTGCTCTGGTCATAGTCGGCCCGCGGAGTGGAACTGACCACGAGGGCGCCCTGGCTGTCCGCTACGAAAATGGCGACGTATTCCGCTATTCGGATGCGGTGCCATTCGAGTAGGTAATCCGTCGCCATCTTGTTGACGAAGTCCGGGAACCGATCCCCCTTTCGTCCCGCCTTCCACCGGCCTTCCCATTCGCGGACCATCCGACGGACGGCGGGCTGCCCCCGCCCCGCATAGCTCCGGTTGGAGTCGATGACCGCCCCGCGCAGGATCGGAATCGTGCCCAGTTGACGGGCCTCGCTGATACCGCGCATGACCTGCAGTTCGATCTTGCCGGCCGCCTCGATCGCGATCTGGCGAAAATCCCTCCCGATCGTGTCCCGGATCGCCCGACGTTCTTCGAGGTACGTGATGATGAGGGAGAAGCTCAGTGGCAGGAGCCCGATCAACACCATGGCGGTGATGATCCGGCGCTGGAGGCTGTGACGTCGGCGGAATATACCTATGGGCACAGATGTTACCTTCTCGTTACATTGTCTTTGGCCTCTCACGAAAAGTCAAGGGAGATGGCCCACTTCCGCTACTCGCCGATTCGGACCAGGAGCCCCTTCTCCTTACAGGCTGCGAACATCTTGTGGAACCACGCGATCAGCCCGGTGAGATAAAGGGCGTTCAATAAGCACGTCCGCAAACCGCGCGGGGCGAAGCCGGCCTGGTCACCGTCACGCAGGACAAGCGCCTTTACATCAAGCTTGACCGGAAGAGATTGCAGCGACTCAAAGAGTCTCGACCCAAACCAGACTGCCCGCGAAGGGGCCGGCCTTGAGCCTGTTGTAGAGCCTGAGATCGGCTGTGACCAACGGACATTCGGCGCCGGCGGCCAGGGTCAGGTACAGGCTGTCATAGAAGCTTCGGCCGTAGCGTTCCGCCAGCTCCCACGCGGCGGACATCAACGCCCGGGATGCGAATGTCTGCAGGGGGTAACGGCGAAAATCCTGCAAGAGGTCGCCGGCCGCCTGGCCCGAAACCTCGCCACGGCGCCACTTTTTCCAGATGACATTGCCGACTTCGGCCCAGATGAGGTCGGGAGCGAGCAGCTCATGGTTCGGGCTCAGTACGCGGCGGGCGGCGTCGGCATGGCTTTCCGGCACCAACCATTTCACCGCCACACTGGCGTCCACGACAAGGCGGGTCACCGCTCGCGGTCCTCGCGGATCAACTTGGCACTATCGCTGAACTTGCGGCCCTTGAAGTATTTCCGCCATTTTTCCGACACAGCCCTGGCCTCGCTCATGGTCATGGGCGCGGTTTCCTCCAGAATGGCCTTGACCTCCCCCTGCAAGGATCGCCCGTGCTGCTTGGCGCGCGACTTGAGCCGTTCAATGGTGTCGGGATCCAAATCCCTGACCAGTATGTGGGGCATGGCCTCTCCCTCTCGGTTGCATGATGCTATCAAAATGATAGCACTCCTCAGGACCTCAGGCAAGCCCGAACTGGTCGCAGATTGCGACCATTTAGTCAATGAGACGCCGGACGGTGGGATTCGTTTAATGGAGCGAACGAGGGGCCAATTATCGTTTGTCGGCCGGCGGCTTCGTTGGCGTGTCGTCCGGCTTCTTGTAATCGCCGATGACGCCTTTCAGGGGGCAGACCGAGAACGCCGGACATTTCTTGCAGCCGACTGCCAGGGCGATGGGGCAGAGAGTCATTTCACGTCTCCTTTCTGCGCGGCGGGATCATCACGGGGCAAGGCTAGGCCGGCCGTCCAAACCTGTCAAGCGTAGTGCGATTGAGAGGCAAGCTGCACGGAGACGACGACCAGCCTAGTCATAGCCTGTCCAACTCTTAAGTGGGATACGACACCTCAATGTTTTGTACCTTGCCGTGCCTATGCGTTAGTGCGCTGGGGTCAGGATCGGGAGCCCCAGCTCGTTGAGCACCCCAACGAGGGTGTGCCACTGGAGGGATCCAAAGATAGGGGCCGCAGGGGGGAGCAAGAGACTGTGAACCATCAGATGCTTGGTGACCTGCTGAGCCACCTGCGGGTTAGGAGTTTCAAGAACCGTGCGGGCTCGTTCGAATTCATCGAGCACCGCGATCCGTTCCGGGCCCTTCTGAGCGCGCCCCAGGAACAAGAACCCGTGGACAGTGTCAATTTCGATCCTGAGCGTGCCGACGTACACAGCGCCTAGTCCCGGCGGGACCTGGAAGGCGGTCCGGGGTTCCATCGGCAATACGCGGTACCGGTACTGTACCATGAGGTATGTGCCCCTGGGCAAAAGCCAATAGAAGTTCCCATCCTTGTCTGCGACCGTGGCACCACCGAACCATTGTCCGGTCTCCACCCGGTACAGGGCGATCCCCGGCAGCCCGCGTTCGTACCATGGGGGGCGCATATTCTGTTCCTTGCCGTCCTCGACCTGCGCGATCCGTCCAATCACCACCGCCCGATCCTCCGATGGCCCGAGGTTCTCGCCGGGATCGAGGCTGGCCACTGCGACCCAAAATGGGGCGCATCCGCACAGAACGAGCCCGACGGCCCACGTTGTCCATCTCGTCATCGGGGCCCCTCAGTTGTGAATCACCTTGGCCTTTAATAAATTCTCGATCAATGCTGCTCTTTTATCCGCTGAAAACGTTTTGTCTCTTATCCCATAGGAAATAAACCATAAATACCAGCGCCCCATAACAATCCTCACGATCTCCTGTTGGTGGAAGTAGCCGGGACACTTGATGTTCTGCCATTCATAGAGAATGCTTGTTTCATCCTTTTGAAGGACCGTCCACATGTCAGTCGAACATTGCTTTTTTTGCATATTAGCCTTTTCAGCGTTCATGACGCTTTCGGGGTTCCAGCGAACTGTAGTACTGAGGAAAGTGATGGCTATAGGCAATTCGGTCACTTCGGCTTTTTCTGTCCAGTTTTCAGAAGTCTCCCCCCGTTTTACATAGACGAGGCGCAATGTCTCATCACCCCTGATCCCTTTCCAGCCCGTTTTCTCCGTCCCCGCGAGGACAAAACCCTCGAACTTCCAAACTAAAGCCTCACTGGTCGTGGCAGGAACAGCACAGCCGACGAATGCGAAAGCTATTACGCTGAGAACCAACAACCGCGTCAACGGAGACCTCGGAAACAAATCCATGGCCTCTTCCTCCGTGCCTGGTTTAAGAAAATGAGATAATTTCGTCAACCGCGAGTTTTGAGTACTTGTGTCCCCGGCCAGGACTCGAACCTGCCCCTCAAGCCAGGCTAGGTCACACTTCGGGACCTGTCAAGTTGTGCGGATGGCACCGAGCGGGACCTTGGCTGTCGCTCGGTCTCCAAGGACCACGGACCCGGCGGTCTATCATGCCCGGGTTGATGATGCGCGGTATCATTGCCGCCCTCGGCGCAAGATACAAGGACCCGCCTATTCGCCGATTCGGACCAAGAGCCCCTTTTCCTTGCAAGCTGCGAACATCTTGTGGAACCACGCAATCAGCCCGGTGAGATAAAGAGCATTGAGGCCAATGGCCCAGACCAGCTCGCTTGTCGGGAATGCCCCCGCGGTGATCACGACGCGCATGCCTTCGAAGACGTGCGCCGCCGGGTTCAGCCGGGCGATCGCTTGGAGCCATTCCGGCAGGACGGATATCGGATAAAAGACGCATGAGATCGGCTGGAAGAGAAAGACCAGGCCCCACGCAAGGACCTCCACTTCCTGGCCGTACCGCATGATGAGGCCGGTCGTGAGGACCCCGATGCACCAGCCCGCGATGATGAGGTTGAGGACGAAGGGGATCAGCGAGACCCCGAGCACGAAGACGTTAAAGGAATAGAACGCCAGCGCGGCCAGCACCGTCACGCACGAGACCGCCAAGACCTTGCCGACGCTCAGGATCATGGTAGCGGCCAGGAACTCGCCCGGCGTCAGGGGGCTCGCGAACAGGTTCATGAGGTTGCGCGACCAGATCTCCTCCAGGAACGAGATCGTGATCCCCTGCTGGGCGCGGAACAGAACGTCCCACAGGATCAGCGCTCCCAGGAAGAACACGACGACGCTGGGGAGCGCGCTCTTGAACTGCGCGAGATAGAGCGTGATGAAGCCCCAGACGATCAGGTCCACGAAGGGCCAGTAGATGATCTCCAGCACGCGGGGAAAGCTGCGCTTGTAGAGGTACAGGTGGCGGCTCAGCAGGGCGGTGATCCGGTGCAGTTTCATGGCTGATTCACGCTCGTGCCGACGGATCACGCGCGAGCTTCAGGAAGACTTCTTCCAGATCGCTCTCCCCATAGCCGGCCTTGATGGCCGCGGCCGTCCCCTCCGCGACGATCCGACCCCGCTGCAGGAAGATAATGCGGTCCGACATCTCCTCCATCTCCCGCATGTTGTGCGACGTATAGAGCACGGTGAGCCCGGCCGTGCGGCGGATCTCCTTGATGAGCGCGCGCGTCTTGTCCGCGATGTCGGGATCGAGGCTGGCGGTCGGCTCGTCGAGGAACAGGACTTGCGGGTCGGTCAGAAAGGCTTTTGCGAGTGAGAGCCGGGTCATCTGGCCCGAGGAAAGCTTCCGGGTGACCTTCGTCCGGAACTCCTCCATCTCCAGCCGCTTGACGACGTCGTCCACGCGGGACGCAATCCGATCCAGCCCATACAGTTTGGCGACGACCCAGAGATTCTCCTCGACGGTCAGGGCCTGCGGCATCGAGACGTAGGTCGAGGAGAAATTCACCTTGCGGAGGATCTCTTCCCGATGGCCGTCGAAGGGCCGGCCGAACACCCGGATCTCCCCGCTCGTCGGCGTGATGACCCCCAGGAGTATCTGGATCGTGGTCGTCTTGCCGGCGCCGTTGGGCCCCAGGAGCCCCAGGATCTCGCCCTGCCGGATCTCGAAGGAGATGCCGTCCACGGCCGTAAACTCGCCGAAGCGCTTGGTCAGATTCCGGACTTGGACGATCGGCTCGGCCACATGCGCCTTCTTCTGTTCGGGTCAAAAGAGGATCTCAGAGATCCCTTCGGTGTGGCAGGTCTCGCACTTTCTGCTGATGACTTTCTCTTCGTACTCGGTCTTGTTGTCATGGCATCGGAAACAGTCCAGCGTCCGGTGCGCCTTGACCATGGCGGCCTCGATGGTCGCCTGCTCCGCTTTCGGGATCTCGTCCATCTTGATGTGCCCGCGCGGGACCACGATCGGATAGCCCTTGTACGGCTTCGCGTGGACGACCGTGGCATGGCAGGTCGTGCAGCCCTCCTCGGGCCAACGCTTCTTGAAGGCCTCCATGTGCTTGCGATGCGCCATCTTCAGACCGGGCTTTTTCAGCGGCTCAGGCAGATCCCGCTGCGCGATCTCCGAGATCCGCAGCATGTTCTGATGGCAGGACAGACACACCTCGGAATACACGGTTGCCTTCAGCTCGTCCGGTTTCTTGGGCGTCCCGAAGAACGTCACCCAAACATCGTGGGTGCCCTTGATGGCCTTGTCCTGGATGAACCCTTCGAGCGTCGGCCGAACGTGACAGGCGACGCAGGTCACATTCTTGTGGGAAGAGGCCGCCCAGGAATCATAGGAAGGCTTGATCGTATGGCAGGAGGCGCAGAACGTCGGCGCGTTGGTGAGGGGAATCGCAACGGCTCCGCCAACCGCCCCCAGAACCGCCAGCGCAATCGCGAGCAGGGCGATTTTCGGGATTGTGAATTGCATCAGACAAGACGACCGGCCTTACGCGGAAAGCGGTTGACGATAATGGCGACCAAGCGCTGGATATCATCCGGATCGAGCACAGGCACTTCCATCGTGTGAGCCAATGGCTTGTTCGAGACAAGAGCCAAAAGACCCTCGGGCGATACCTCCACCTCCCCGAAGTGGTCGCGCACGACGACGATCTTGGGATAGCCTTCGCTCTTCCATCCCTCGGCGATGATAAGATCGGTGCCCGCCTTGACATACCGTTCGCGGAGGTCTTCCACCCGGACTTCCTCGTCCACATCCGTGAACAGCGCCAGACTGCCCTTCGACGTGACGATCACCGTGCCGGCTCCGGCCCGCTTGTGGCGCCAGGAGTCCTTGCCTTCGGTGTCGAGGTTGAACCCATGCCCGGCATGCTTGATCGTAGCGATCCGATACCCCTCGTTGACCAACTCAGGGATCAAGCGCTCGATCAGGGTGGTCTTGCCGCTATTGGAACGTCCGACGAAGCAGAGGATCGGTGGGGGGGCGGTGGTCATCGCTTAAAAACCGCCCCCAAGCACCTGGACATTGACGACGTCGCCGGGTTTCAATTTCTCGACCTCGACCGGTACGTCAATCAGCCCGTTCGCTTTGACCATCGAGGTCAGGATTCCGGATCCCTGGCTGCCGGTCGTCCGCACCATCAGCATGTCGTTCTCCATCCAAAGGACGCCGCGGAGGAAGTGCCGTCGGTCGGGCCGTTTGGAGAATCGCTCCTGGAACAAGGCCTGGACCACAGGCCTATGCAGGACTGTATGGCCGCACATCTTGAGCATGGCGGGGCGGACCAATTGCTCGAAGGTGACCATCGAGGAGACCGGATTACCAGGCAAGCCGAAGGCCAAGGTCTTCCCGATCTTGCCGAAGGCCACGGGCTGGCCCGGCCGGATGGCCAGCTTCCAGAAGTTCATCTCGCCGCCCAATTCCTGAAAGACGGGCTTTGTAAAGTCGTAATCCCCCATCGAGACACCGCCGGACAGAACCAGAATGTCGGCATTCAGACCTTGCCGAATCTTCGCCTTCAAGGCCTCAGGCTGATCCTTGGCGATACCCAGGAGAATCGGCAGCCCCCCCGCCTCCTGCACGGCCGCCGCGATCCCGTAGCTGTTGGAGTTGATGATCTTTTCTTCGTTGAACCGCTCGTCGAGATCGGCCAGTTCGTCACCCGTCGAGAGGACCGCCACCCGCGGCCGCTGATAGACGAAGACGAACGGCTTGGCAAGGATGGCCAGCATCCCGGCTTCGGCCGGACGGATGGCCTTGCCGCTCGGGATGATACAGTCCCCTTTTCGGACGTCCTCACCCCGCAGTCGGATATTGGCGCCCCTCGGCTCTTCCTTGAAGACTTTCACGGAGTCCGGCGTGTGCTCGGTATCTTCCACTTTGAGGACGGTATCGGCGCCCTCCGGAATGGGCGCACCGGTCATGATCCGGATAGCTTCGCCCTCGCCGACCTTTTGGGCGGGGAACTTGCCGGCCGGCACGTCCTCGATCACCTGGAGCACGGTGGGCGTCGTGATGGCATGTTGCTGCTTGATGTCCTCGTGGCGAACGGCGAAGCCGTCCATCGCCGAGTTGTCCCAGGGCGGGTTGTCCCGCTCGGCGATGATGTCCTCGGCCAGGACTCGCCCCAGGGCCTCAAGCAAGCCGATCTTCTCCACGCCCAAAACAGGAACCGTCTCCAAGACGGTCTTGAGCGCATCTTCGAGTCGGGTGAGGTCGTTCTTCATTGCTTGATCGGCGAGAACCCTTTCTTCTGCGGCGCGGCGATGGG
>CAZITU010000064.1:0-14905 GCA_964542245.1 uncultured Nitrospirales bacterium
AGTACTTCGACCGTCCCTGGGTGACGCTCGGCAGCGACCCGGTCAACGACGTGGTCTTTTCGGACGATGGACGCCGCCCCGTCGCGCCGCTGCATGTCGAACTGTACGAAGCCGAGTGCGCCATCCGTCTTCGCAATCGGGACCCGGAGTCCGGAACGCTGGTGAACCACGAGCCGGTCAAGGAAACGATGCTCCATGACAAGGACCTCATCCAGCTTGGGCTGAAGGGACCCAAGCTGCGCTTTCGCATCCGCCCCGAGGAATATGCTTCCTGCAAGCTGGTGAAAGAAATCTTGCAGGACGCGCGGGACGTGGCGGCGGAGGCCCAGATGGAAGGGAGGGGCACGGTCGGATCCTTCCTAGGCCAGCTCGCCTATGATGTCCGCCGTCATGCCTCGCGCGCGACCCAAATGGTCGTCGCGGGTCTTTTGGTCCTCCTGTTGGGGGCGGCGGGAGGCACGCTCTACTACTCCTACGCGACTCGGCAGGCCTATGAGAGGCATGTGGCCGCCTTGTTGAAGGAACTCGAGTCCGCCCGACGGACGCAAGCCGACCTCGAGCGACGGACTGCGGAGGAACGGCGGCGGCTATCCGAGGCTCTCGCCTTACACCAGGCCGAGACCGGTCGCCTGACCGCCATGCTGGAAGAGCAGCGCCGACAAGGCGCCTCGTCGGAGGAAGTCCGCTCGCTCACAAGCCGCCTGAAGGCGTTGGAGATGGACCGTAGCGGCGCTGAAGCCTTGATCAAGCGGTACGGGCCCTCGGTCTGCTTTCTCTACATCGCCTACGGGTTCGTCGAGAGAGGAAAGCCCGGAGTCGTGCCCTCCGTCCTCGTGGAATACATGGGTTCCGGGTTTCTCATTGATGACAAGGGCCTGATGATAACGAACCGCCATGTTACGGAACCCTGGTACATAGATCCCTCGGGGACTGAATTGGTGAAGACCGGCATGGAACCGAAGTTGGTTGCGCTGCTCGCCTATTTCCCCGGCAGACCGGAAGCATACACGGTGTCATTGGTCAAGTTGTCGGACCGTGGCGACGTGGCTCTCGGCAAGCTCACGCCGGTTCCCAAGGGCATCCCGCCGATCCCGATTCGGAAACCGGCCGCGCAGGGTGTCGTGGGTGAAGCGGTGGTCCTGCTCGGCTACCCTGCCGGCGTCGAGGGAGTCTTGGCCCGAATGAATGATCAGGTGGCGGAGTCCCTCATGAAAAGGCCCGGCCGGGATCTGCGGCGGTTGGTGCAGGACATCGCCGACCGCGGCGGCATCCGGCCCTTGGCCACCCAGGGCCACATCGGAGATATCGTCACGGGACACGTCGTGTATGACGCACAGACCACCGGCGGTGGAAGCGGGGGGCCGGTGTTTAACAGCCGCGGCGAGGTCATCGCCGTCAACGCCGCAACGATGAGCCGATTCGGCGGCGCCAGCTTCGGCGTCCCGATCGGCATGGCGCTCGAGCTTCTCGGTTCGCCATCTTAATCCAACGGGACTTCTGGACCATTACCCGATCAGGGTCAGCGCCAGCCAGCCGGCGCCGAGGGCCGCTCCTAGCCCCAGGATCACGGGCACGGCCAGCTCGCGGCCGCCGATCCACGCCGCGATGCCGACCTTGACGGCCGTGTTGGTGAAGACCGCGAGCGTGATGGCAACCGCCGCCGTTGTTGCGGCCAGGCCATCCTGATGGAATCGAGTCACCGACAAGGTGATGGCGTCCACGTCGGTCGTGCCGGCCAGGACGCTGGACGCGTAAAGCCCGCGATCGCCCAGAAACGTCTGCGCGGCCTTCGCCACGAAGATCACCACCGCGTAGAACAGGCCGAACTTCAGCGCGGAGCCCAGCTCGAACGGATTGCGCAGGTACATCGGGTCGGGCCCTTGGAGATCCCGACGGGACCTGAGGTTCAACACCAAGGCCACCCCGTACCCGACGGCCGTCATCATCCCCAGCGGCCACAGCAGCGTCGGGAGGAGCTCCAGATCCACGATCCCGACGATCACCATGACCCGCGCGAACATCGTCGCCGAAGCCGTGAGGATCGCCACGGACGCGATCGAGACGGTCTTGGGCGCTTCGCGGGCCCGCATGGCCATGCTCAAGGTCACGGCCGTGGAG
Organism: uncultured Nitrospirales bacterium; assembly: GCA_964542245.1. Lineage (GTDB taxonomy): Bacteria > Nitrospirota > Nitrospiria > Nitrospirales > NS-4 > CAZITU01. The sequence goes on from CAZITU010000064.1 coordinate 2,119, forward strand.
GAGGCCAGGCCGCCCAGAATGCCGGTGACCGCCATGCCTTTCCGCGTCCCGGCGATCCGCGTCGCGATATAGCCGAGAAAGCTGATCCCCGCGATCAGCACGATCATCAGGCCGGTGTTGAAGGGATTGAGCACGTTGAAGGGCCCGAAGGTGCGGTTGGGCAGGAGCGGCAGGACGACGAGCGCCAGGATGATGAATTTCGCGGTCGCGTAAATGTCGTCGTCCGAGACCCGCGCGACGGCCTGGTGGAGCGACTCTTTGAAGGACAGCAGCGCCATCACGACGCCCGCGCTGGCCACGATCAGGAGATAGCGCTGGCCGGTCGCCAGCGGGAGGTTCGGCAGGAGCGCCAGGGCGCCCAGCAGGAAGGTGATGAGGGCCGCGATCTCCGTCGTGATGCCCGGGTCCGAGTCCCGGACCCAGTCCTGATAATACGAGATCGCCAGGAACGCCCCCACGACCAGCAGGGCGCCGAGAATCGGCCAGACGCCCATCGTGTGCGCGGCCAGAGCCGACAATGCGCCGGCCAGCGCGATGAGCGGAAAGGTCCGGACGCCCCCGATGCTGGGCTTCTTGTCGAGGAGCCGGGTCTGCTGGCGCTCCAAGCCGATCAGGGCGCCCGCCGCCAGCGCGATCAGGAAGCCCAGGAAGATCTCTTCGAACGACATGCTATGCATCGGATTAATGCCCCGTGAATCCGGGCAGAAACGAAATGACGATGGACACGGCGATCAAAATGATGATGATCCATTCGAGCAGCTCCATCCGCCTGGCCGCCGCCTGGTCGGACATCTTCCCGTAAATGCTGTCAAGGGTCTGCAACTTGCGGATGATGCCCGCATCCCACGCCGCAAGATGGAACCGCTGGGACGCCAGGCGGTACACGCGGGCCAGGTATTGGTCGCCCAGAAGTTTGAGCGCGTTCGTGACGCGCTCGAACAGGATGGCACTGTCCACCTGCAATCGCGCGATGCGCCGCAGGTCGGCTTCAAACGATCCCGGCCACCGGAGTCGAGTCTCCATCCGCTTGGATAAGGCTTCATACGCCTGGTCCAGGGCCTTATCCAGTTGATGGTCCAGATACCGCATCTCAAGCAGTTCGACGGTGGCGAACTCCAGCACGGCCCGCACGTCCTCCATGTCGCGGCCGAACACCAGCGCGGCATCCCAATCAATGATCGTCGCATCATCCGCTCCGAAGGAGATGCGGACCGATGTCGCGTCCTTCACTTCCTGCTCGGACAGCGGGCGACGCTCGCTGCGGAGAATCTGAGCGATCTCCCCGGCGTGCGTCGCGCAAACGGCGTCCGCATCCGAGGACTCGGAAGTCGCTTCCACCTGGTAGATGACGTAGTCCTCCACGAAACCCGAGATGTGCGGCTTCTCGACGGCTCCCTCGATCGCCGCCAGCAAAAGTTCCACCCGCCTCCGCGAATCGGCCAGAAACTGCGCGTTCTCGTACAAGGCCTCGCTTAGTTCTAGGAGACGGGAGAACGGGCCATCGAGCGTAATGGCGTAGGCGACGAACACGCCGCCGAAATCGTAGAGCACCACGTCCACGCTCGCGCCGCTGCGATGAGCCCCCAAGTCCAGCGGGTCCGCCTCTTGGGTGACGCGTAGGGGCACCGGACGAAATTCGAAGTAGTGCGGCGCACGGCGCTTGTGCTGGATGCGGCTGCGCTGCTTCATCGCGGTGATGCGCCGCTCCGCCTCGTCCAGGTTGATCCCCAAGCCGACGTCGTAGGCGAACACGACGCAGCAGTTCCCTTTCTCAACGTTCAGCATCACTGGTCCCCCGAGTTCTCGCGGTACGTGTAGCGAAGGTACTCGCCCACCATGCGGTAGGCGTTGTGGACGTACTGGGCCAGCATCCGTTGGCTGTTGAAAAACGCGCCGTTCAGCGCAATCGCGCGCCGCATGATCTTGATGAAACGCTCACGGTCTTGATAGAAGCAGGGAACAACCTCCTCGGCCAGTTTGGAATACAGCGCCGCCGCATAGCTGGCGTCCGTTCCAGGCCTCAACTTTGTCCGCGATTCGATCCATCCCCCTACCGACCACCCGGTCATCCCCTCGATGTGGCCCTCGATCCACCACCCGTCCAGCACGCTGAGACTGGGCACACCATTTATCGCGGCCTTCATCCCGCTCGTCCCGGAAGCTTCCAGGGGCGGCAGCGGCGTGTTGAGCCAGATGTCCACGCCCCCGCACAGCAGCTTCCCAAGCGTCATGTCGTAATTCTGGAGGTAGGCCACCGGGATTTGCCCCCGCAGGGCATCACGCGCCTCATGGACACGCCGGATCATCTCCTTCCCGTCATGATCGTGCGGGTGCGCCTTTCCCGCAAACACGAGTTGCATCGGGCCTACCCGCTCGGCGATCATCTTCAGCCCCTCGATATCATGAAACATCAGCGTCGCCCGTTTGTAGGCCGTGGCACGTCGCGCGAACCCCAGGGTGAGCACGTTGACGTCGAATCCCGCATTCGTCTCCCGGTTCACATACTCCACGAGGGCATCTTTGGCCTCCATGTGCGCCGCCCAGATCTCCGGGCCGGTGATTTCGATCGCATAGCGGAGAGTCAGCGCATCGCGCCGCCAGTCGGGAAGACGGCGGTCGTAGAGGGCCTGGAAGGAGGGCGCAGCCCAGGTCGCCACATGGACCCCGTTGGTGATGGAATGGATCGGGTAGCCGGGAAACAGGCTCTGGGAAACCTCGCTATGCTTCATGGCCACGCCGTTGATGAACCGGGAGCAGCGCAACGCAAGATCGGTCATGTTGAGATGCGTATCCTGGCCGCAGGCCCTCAGCCAGCTCCACCGCCGTGCCCCCAGAACGCGAGCAGCAAGGTCGCTCGGGAACTGGTCGTGGCCGGCCGGCACCGGCGTGTGGGTGGTAAAGACGCACCGCTCGCGGACAGCCTTGACCACGTCCTGCGTCACGGTTGTTTCAATCCCCCGCAAGGCGAGTTCTTCTTCAAGGAGCCCAAGAACAATCAGGGCGGCGTGTCCTTCGTTCAGATGGAATCGAGGCATATCACGGCAACCCAAGGCCCGGAGCATGTGGACCCCTCCGATGCCGAGAACGACCTCCTGGCACAAGCGATAATACGCATCGCCGCCGTAGAGCACGTCCGTCAGGGTCCGGTCCCAGGCAGCGTTTTCAGGCAGGTCCGTATCCAGCAGATACACAGGTATTTGGAAACCGGTTATGCCCCTGACTCGAAAACGCCAGGCGCGGATCAGAACGGCCCGGCCATCCAACTCGACGGTGACCCGTGGGTCCAGCGGCTCCAGAAAATCCAGCACGGGCCACTCCACCGGCTCCTCCGTCTGGGTGCCGTGCGCATCCAGCCGCTGATAAAAGTGGCCACGCCGGTACAGCAGCGTCACCGCCGCCATCGGCACCCCCAGGTCAGCGGCAGAGCGAATCGTGTCGCCGGCCAAGACGCCGAGCCCTCCGGCATACGTGGGGATGGCGGGATCCAACCCGATCTCCATGGAGAAGTAAGCAACCAGCGGCGAACCGGTTATGGGTTGGTCTTTCATGAGATTCCGTTTAGGCTCCTTCTTTGTGAGATTCACATGCCGTTCAGGTCGTGTGCGCTGGAACCAAGAAATACGCCGCCGGATTAAGGGGGGTTCGACGCAAAGAACGGATTCCTATAGGATGAATAGAGACACATGCTAAAAGAACCTTACGCGCCTTTGGCGCAAGACGCCACTACAATGTCGGGATCAGCCGAACGAAAGAACATTGCGGCTGGGGTTGCCGCGTGCCTGGTGCTGTTGCAGTTCGGGTGCGCGGCCCCCGCGCGGGAATTGTGGCCGCCCCCGCCTGATGCGCCGGCCCGGACCATTCATGTCTCGCTCGATGCCTGGCACGCCATGATCGCGTTCCCCCTAGATACGGGAGAGCCAGGCTTCGAAGAATGGGGCTATGCGGAGCAAGCCTGGTACTTGGAAGGTCGCCAGGGAGTGACCGGAGCACTGCGCGCGCTCTTCTGGCCGACCCCAGGAGTGGTTGAAATCGGGCGGCACGACCAGGTCTGGGCAGCGCGCACACCACAACCTCCATCCGACCTCTTCACCTTTCGATTGAGCGAACAGGGTTACCTGCAGTTGCGCCGCCACTTGCTCTCGACGATTGCCGCAACCGAACCGATCCTCACAGCGGGGGCCACGAACTTCTACCCTGCGAAGCGTTCATATCATCTGTTTCATCAGTGCCATCAATACGTGGCGCGCGCGCTCCAGGAGGCAGGGTTGCCGACAACAGTGTTCTGGGTCTTTACCCGAGCGAGCCTGGCGATGCAGCTCCGACGCGCCGAGCGCATCGCCGCCGCCGACCAGACCGCATCCCCGACTCCGGTACCGTAAGCCTTAACTCCTGATCCGCGACGCCCCTTCACCTTTCGCGCAAGAACCGCGGCCGGTCCCTGACCGAGATCATCCTGATCAGGTCCCGCACGGATAGGATTCCCACAATCTTGTGGTTCTCCGTCACTGCCAGGTGCCGAACACCCTTTTGGGCCATGAGATCGCTGGCATCGTGAACCGTGCGGTTGATATCAATGTCAAGCACCGGTGAGTTCATTAACGAGCCGACGTGGAAGAGACCGGCATTCAGATTGTACGCCAGAGCTTTGCGGACCATATCAGTCTCGGTCACGATGCCCGCCGTCGCTCCTGCTTCCGCCACGAGCAAAGAGCCGACGCGCTTTTCCGCCATCCGTCGCGCCGCTGCCAGAACAGTCTCCTTACTATCAATCATCTCAATAGAGGTCCGCATGAGCACGCTGAGCGGCCGGTACACATCGTCAAGCTCGCGTACGGGGCCGGTCTCCGCTTCAACAAAATGCTTCACAAGGTCCCTCACCGATAGTAAGCCGACAATGGTCCCACCATCCGACACGCACAAATGTCGAACCTGGTTGATTTCCATGAGATGGCTTGCATCGAGCATCGGCCGATCAGGAGTGATCGTCAGGAGAGGACCGGCCATGACACGAAAGACCGTCGTCTCCGAAGGGTCCACCCCTTGGGCCATGACCTTGCGGACAAGGTCCGTGTCGGTCACGATCCCTACAATCGTGCCTTGCCCTCCACCTTGCGCGAGCGATCTCACCAACACAGAGCCGATGTGCCTTGTACGCATCCGATCGGCGACGGCCACGACGGTTGCATCCTGGTCAACCACCTCAAGGTCACGATGCATGAAATCCCCAACCGTTCCTCCTAACTCTGCAGTCATGTCCACCCTCTTTCGTTTCCGAGTCAATGTTAAGACACCCGCCCCCTCCCCCGCCACTTCAGAGTCGCTTAAATTGTAGCCCGTTCTGGCCACCGCTCGTCGCCTTCCAAAGTTCCATCGCGACCAGCATGAGGCTCCCGATGCCGAACACCATGATCCAGTGTTCCGGGTCGAAAGAAGCCAGCTTGAAAACCTCGCGGGTCCACGGATTGAGCACGAGCCCCACCTGCAAGAGAGTGGACCCCCCTACCGCCCACAGGAGCGGCTTGTTGGTCCAGAGTCCTACGGTAAACAGCGATAAGCGGTCACTCCGGCAGTTGAAGGCATGCGCGAGCTGCGAACCGATCAGCACCATAAAAGTCAGTGTCCTGGCCCGCTCGAGATTCTGGTCCATGCCGTACAGGCAGTACACAAAGGTGAGGATTGTGATGAGAGCCATAAACAGGCCCTGCCCGAACATCAGGAAGATTCGGTCCCGTTCCAGAATTCTGGCCTCGGGACGGCGCGGGGGGCGTTGCATGAGGTGCGGGTCTTTGGGATCCACAGCCAGCGCCAAGGCCGGGAGTCCATCCGTCACGAGGTTAATCCAGAGAATCTGCACCGGCAGAAGCGGAAGCGGGAGTCCCAACAGCGTCGCGAACAGCATGACGAGGACCTCGCTGATGTTGCAAGATAAGAGGTAATGGATAGACTTTCGTATATTGTCGAATATGGCTCGTCCTTCTTCGACCGCCGCGGCGATGGAGGCGAAGTTGTCGTCCGTCACCACCATGTCCGAGGCTTCTTTGGTCACGTCAGTACCGGTGAGCCCCATGGTGACGCCGATATCCGCCGCCTTTACCGCTGGAGCGTCGTTGACGCCGTCGCCGGTCATGGCCACCACTGCGCCTTTCGATTTCCAGGCTCGCACGACGCGGAGCTTGTGCTCGGCCGAGACACGGGCATAGACCGCAATCCGGTCAACTTGCTCAGCCAGCTCTGCATCGGTCAGCCGGTCTAGCTCGGCGCCTGAGACTGCTTGCGCCCCCTTTTCTAAGATCCCCAACTCCCGAGCAATGGCGACCGCTGTGCCTTTATGGTCGCCGGTGATCATGACGGTCCGGACCCCGGCTTCACGACAGGATCTCGCCGCGTCTTTGGCTTCCGGTCGCAGGGGGTCCCTCATCGCCAGGAGCCCGACAAAGATCAGATCGCGCTCCAGGTCGACGGACCCGAACACCGAGGGAGCGCGGTCCAGCGGCTTCACCGCGACCCCTAACACGCGAAGCGCCTGCGAGGCGAAATTCTGATTCGCCGCCAAGATCTCACGCCGATCCTCATCCGTGAGCGCCTCTGTGTGGCCATTCTTTTCTATCCAGGCCCTGCAATCACTCAGGAGCACGTCCGGCGCGCCCTTCACGAAGGCGACAGGGCCGGATGCAGTCCGGCGGACGATCGTCATCTTCTTTCGTTCCGGGTCGAACGGCACTTCGCCTAAGAATGGAGCCTCCTTTTCGAGGTCGTCCTTCCAGAGGCCGGCCTTGGCCGCCGCCACCAATAAGGCTCCCTCCGTGGGATCACCCAGGATCGTCCAGAGGCCCGCGTCCTGCCGAAGCTCGGCCCCGTTGCAGAGCACAGCGGCACGTAATAGCTCGTGCAGTTCCGGACAGGCGTCGAGTCTCACCTGTTCCCCGAATGAGAGGATCTCGCCGACCGGCGCATAGCCCTCGCCGGACACTCTGAACACCCGGCTTCCTTGGTAGAGCGCCGTCACGGTCATCTCGTTCTTCGTGAGCGTGCCGGTCTTATCCGAACAGATCACCGTTGTCGAGCCCAAGGTTTCGACCGCAGGCAGGCGGCGAATCAGCGCGTGGCGCTTCACCATTCGCGTGACGCCGAGTGCCAACGTGATGGTCACCACCGCCGGCAAGCCTTCGGGGATTGCAGCGACAGCCAGACTGACTGCCGTCAGGAACATGGTGACGACCGGGACCCCGCGCAGCTCCCCAAGGAGGAACACCACTGCGACGATTCCCAGGCAGAGCCACAGCAACGTGTGCCCCAGTTGCTCCAGCCTGCGTTGCAGCGGCGTCTCCTCTCGCTCGGCCTGCGTCGCCTCTTGGATCATCGCGGCGATCCGTCCCAGTTCGGTGCGTAATCCCGTGCCCACAACGAGCGCTCGCCCCTTCCCGGAGGCCACGACGGTCCCCATGTAGAGCATGTTGTGGCGGTCTCCGAGCGGGATTTCTTCCTGCGAGATTGGATCGGAAGATTTGACGACCGGCGTGGATTCGCCGGTCAGCGAGGCTTCCTGCGTCTGGAGACCGGTGGCATATACGAGGCGAGCGTCGGCCGGCACCCGGTCGCCGGCCTCGCCCTGGATGAGATCGCCCGGAACGAGCGCCTCGGCCGGCAGAGAGACGAGCACGCCGTCGCGGATGACGCGCGCCGTAACCACCGCCAGGTGTTTGAGCGCCTCCAGTGAGCGCTCGGCCCGAAACTCCTGCACGAACCCGAGTATCGCATTGAGAATGACAATGGCCACGATCGCCGCCGCATCCACCCACTCCTGGAGCAGCCCCGAGACGATCGCCGCGCCGATCAGGACCCAGACGATCAGGCTGCCGAACTGGCCGAGGAAGAGCGAAAGGGCGGAGAGGCCCTTCTGCTCAGGCAGTGCGTTCGGACCGTGCCGAGCGAGTCGTTCGGCCGCGTCGGCCGCCTTCAGCCCGTGCTCCGGATCGGTCTTTAGCTCTTCACGCAGGGCTTGGATTTCCAGCGTATGCCATTTCATTGCCGTTTCATACGCTCCCGATTACTCCCCATAGAGGTAGAGGACGTAAGAATTGAGGAGGTAGAGCGAGAGTAGAAACAGACTGGCCCATCCCACTGTCTGAAACAGCCTGGTCTTGGGGCGATAGAGCAGGCCGACGATGGCGACCCCGGTCATCATGATGGCGGACACGGTGGACACGGCGTGGAGGGGGGACACGTACGACAAGATCGGCCCTTTGAAGAAGAACAGATCGTCCACAGCGACAATGGCGATGTCGAACAGATTGCTCCCGAACAGATTGCCGATGGCCATATCAAGCGCGCCGATCCGCAATGCGGTGACTGTGACCACCACTTCCGGGACGGAAGTGGCAAAAGCGACGAACAGGGTGCCAACAAAGGTCTTATGCCAGCCCATGACCTCTGCCATCTGGTCCCCGACAAACGGCAGCCACGTTCCCGCCCCGACCACGACGAGGGCGGCCATAGCATAACGCAGCACCGCCTGGCGAAGCGTGATGTGGGGGTAACGCTCGGCGACCTCTTCGGTGAACGCAGCCATCTGCCGGCGTTCATAGCGGAACACGGTGAACATGGCAATTCCATATAGAACCATGATGATCGGGGTATAGGCCCCCACATGGCCTATAGAGAAGGACGCCCCGTGTCCAGCCAGCAACACGTTAAACCCGACAAAGCCGATGAGGACGATGCCGAAGCCGGCCGAGAGAATGTGCCCTTGGCTGGCCCGCGTATAGACCGATCCTTCCCGATGCAGGAAATCCAGAACCATGATGATGGAGAGGTTGAAAACACAACTTCCCAACACATCACCAAGGGCAATATTCGGTGTATCGGCAAGGATTACCGCGCTGATGCCCGTGACCAATTCCGGGAGGGATGTGACCGTGGCCAACAGAATAAGGCCGATCCAGGTCCCGCTGAGCCCCGTTTTTTCGGCGATCACATCCCCATAGCGAGACAATCTGCTGCCCGCAATCCCGATCAGGCCGACGCACAGCGCAAATTGGAGCCAAACAGATACGGGGCTCACCGGCTGTTCTTTCGGACAACCAGGACCGAGCAGGGGGAATGGCGAGCCACCTTGTGGGAGACACTGCCGAGCAACAGACGCTTCATCCCCGTTAACCCCCTGGACCCCATGACGACGAGATCAGCCCGTATCCGTTCGGCTGTCTGGAGAATCGCCTCGGCCGGGTGTCCCTCAGCTACCAGGGTATTCGCCGTCAGATTCCTCCGCTTAAAGACACGCTGGGCCTTCTCCAGCATGCCGGCGCCGGCCTGCTTGCGAGCCTGTATGACCCCTTCGGCCAATCTCCGGAGATCGGACCGACCGGTCGCCAGAAGGCGGGATGTCAGGTAGTCGTGCGTTTCCACTACATGCAGGAGCGTAACGACGGCAGATCGAGGAAGGCCGAGTTTTGCGAGGAGGTCTATCGCCGCACTCGCATGGGGGGAGCCGTCGCTGGCAAGCAGCACCCGCATCCCTCGCTCACGAGCCGGATCCACCCACCGGGGTTTCCCTCGGACCACCAACACCGAACACCGGCCATGAGTCAGGACCTGTTCGCTGGTACTGCCGAGCAGGAACCGTGTTACGCCGGAGAGCCCCCGCGTGCCCATCACCGCAAGGTCGACGGGGTGCCGGTCGAGCACTTCGAGAATTTCCGGTGCCCCGAGGCCCTCCGCCAGGAGAGTCCGGACCCGCAGTCCCCGTCCGCTGAACTGTGGTTGCACCTCGCTGACGAGCGCACGAGCCTTATCCGCAGTTACTTCACGCAAGGCCGCGAGGCGTTGCTGGATCCGAGGAGACCGCCCTAACGACGACAGGACCGCCGGTTCGGACCAGCTTTCATACACGTGAAGGATCAATAAATCTGTCCGTACCGGCAACCGTATTTTCTTCAAAAATTGGACGGCTGTCTTGGAATCCCGAGAACCGTCCACCGCGAGCAAAACTTTCATCTAGTCGTTCCTCCGTTCATTGCGGCGCAAATGCCAGCCTTACGTCAGGCGGCGGGGACTTCCATCACATACGCTTCCCCCTTCATGTTGGGATGCAGGTTGCAGCGGAAGGAATACTTGCCAGGGCGCTGGTTGTTGAAGCGAATAACCAGGCTCTTGCCCGGGTCCACGTAGAACCCTTCCACCCCCTTTCCATACGCGGCGACTCCTTCGCCCTCACACTGGACAAAAATCCCGTTCAGCATGCCTGAGTAAAAGCCATGCCTGACGATGTCCTGATTGCGCAGTATAATGACCGTCGGCAGCCCGGGCAGGATCCGCGTGGGCTTGACCAGTTGGAAGTCATACTCCCGCATGACGATTTCGATCCGTTGCTCCGGCAAAGCCTGGGCTGGGCTCGGGGTGTCCGCGCTGAGCGCCGGAAGGCTCACCGCAACAATCACGATGGCTATGAGTGACACCGTCAATGAGTTTTGCCTGGTCTTCATGGTGCCTCGCGAAGAAAAAGGTTTGTAGTTAGAAAGAGCGGGCCTCCTCGGTCACAACGGAAGCCCGCGTTCCCAGCGGTTACTTGCCTCCCTTGGCTAACTTGGCGTGGACCTCGGCCAGAGCGTCGTATTCCTTAGCCTCCTTGAGGTATGAGTCGGCCATCTTTTCGCAGTGCTTGGCATACGTGTTCTTCGGAAACTTCTTCAGATACTCGCTGGCCATCGTCTTCATGTCGTCGGCCTTGTGCCGCGCCTCGTCTGCCTGCTTCTTGTAGTAGTCGGTCAGCCCGGCGTGATCTCCCTTTTCCAGCATCTCCTTAACCTGAGGCGCGTGCGCGGCCTGCAAGCCGCTTGGGAACAGTGGGGCCAAGAGCATAGCTCCAGCCAGCCCTCCCAGGGTCACCAACATCATCCGCCTGGTCATCATCGCTTCGTTTCGCATGGGACTCCTCCTTTGGTTGTTGGTACCTGCGTTGCAAATGCCCTCCTTTGTAAGGAGGGGTATGGGGAGGTAGAATCCGGCTCTACCACACCTTCCCTCCCCTTACAAAAGGGAGGGAAATGTTATCGGCCTCTCTCATAGTCGCCACCTTCTTCACCTGGGTCTGCCAGCGCCAGATCACGTAGATCGCCGGGATCACGACGAGGGTCAACAGCATGGCCGAGAGCACGCCGCCGACCATCGGCGCCGCGAGGCGCTTCATCACGTCGGCGCCGGTGCCGGTCGCCCACATGACCGGCAACAGCCCGAGGATATTCGCAAGGCCCGCCATGGCCATCGGCCGGATACGCTCCACCGCGCCCAGGTGGACGGTGTCGATCAAGTCCTGCAAGGTCCGCAGTTTCCCCGCCGCCTCGCGCCGCTTGCAGGCCTCATCGAGATAGGCCAGCATTACAGCGCTGGTCTCGGCCGCAACCCCGGCGAGCGCGATGATCCCCACCCAGACCGCGATGCTCATGTTGTACCCGAGGAGAGCCATGTACCAGACCCCGCCGACCAGCGACAGCGGTACACCCAGCATGACCATCAGGGTTTCGGCCACGGAGCGGAACGTGAAGTAGAACAGGACGAAGATAATAGCTATGGTCAGGGGGACGAAGATTGTCAGCCGCTCCCGCACCCGCTGCATGAACTCGTACTGGCCCGACCAGGCGATCGTGTAGCCGGGAGGCAGCGCAATCTTTTCCCTGACAACCCGCTTAAGGTCCTCCACATACCCGCCTACATCCCGCCCAGCCATATCCACGTACACGTAGCCCGAGAGCATTCCGTCTTCATCCCGAATCATCGGCGGGCCGGGCAGAAACCGCAGCGTGGCGAGCTGGGCCAGCGGGACCTGCGCGCCGGTCGGTGTCGAAACGAGGACCCGCCCGAGCTCTTCAGGGTCGTCTCGCAGCTCGCGGAGGTAGCGCACGTTGATCGGGTAGCGCTCCCGCCCTTCAATTGTCGTCGCGATGTTCTCCCCGCCGATGGCCGACTCGATGATCCGGCCCACGTCCATCACCGTGACCCCATAGCGGGCGACCTCGTCCCGGTTGATGGCGAAGTCCAGGAAGAATCCTCCCGAGACCCGCTCGGCATAGACGCTGCGGGTGCCGGGGACTTCCTTCGCCGCCATCTCAATGTGCTTGCCGATCTGCTCGATCTGCTTCAGGTCCGGCCCGAAGATCTTGATCCCCACCGGCGTGCGCACACCGGTCGTCAACATGTCAATCCGAGCCTTGATCGGCATCGTCCAGGCGTTGGTGACCCCCGGGAGCTGGAGCGTCCGGTCCATCTCCTCCACCAAGCTCTCGTAAGTGTAGCCGGGCCGCCACTGTTCCTTGGGCTTCAAATCCACCACCACTTCCATCATGCTGAACGGCGCAGGATCGGTGGAGGTCTCGGCTCGGCCGGCCTTCCCGAAGACCCGCTCCACCTCCGGGAAGGCCTTCAGCTTGCGGTCCATCTGCTGCAGAAGCTTTGAAGCCTCGGTCACCGAGATGCCGGGAAACGTCGTGGGCATGTACAGGATCGTCCCTTCGTAGAGCGGCGGCATGAATTCGGAGCCCATACGCTCGAAGGCCGGGACGATGGAGAAGGCGAGGCCGATCGCGAGGATCACGACGGCCCACCGAAACCGGAGGGCCACGCGCAGGATGGGGGCGTAGAGCTTCTGCATCGCCAGGCTCACGGGATGCCGCCGCTCGGAGATGATCTTCCCGCGGACGCAGACCGCCAGCAGCGCCGGAATGAGCGTGATCGCCAGGCCCGCGCTCATGGCGATCGCGAGGTTCTTCGTCCACGCCAGCGGCTTGAACAGGCG
>CAZITU010000065.1:0-14709 GCA_964542245.1 uncultured Nitrospirales bacterium
TGACCGTCGCCGAGTACTTCCGCGACCAGGAAGGGCAGGACGTGCTCCTCTTCATTGATAACATCTTCCGGTTCACGCAGGCCGGCTCCGAGGTATCGGCCTTGCTGGGCCGGATGCCTTCAGCCGTGGGCTATCAGCCGACCCTGGGTACGGAGATGGGCGACCTCCAGGAACGCATCACGTCCACGAAGAAGGGCTCGATCACGTCGGTCCAGGCCATCTACGTGCCGGCTGACGACCTCACCGACCCCGCGCCGGCCACCGCCTTTGCACACCTGGACGCGACCACCGTCTTGTCGCGCCAGTTGGCCGAGCTGGGCATCTATCCGGCGGTGGACCCGCTGGACTCCACGTCGCGCATCCTGGACCCTCAGGTCGTGGGTGAGGAGCACTACGCCGTGGCCCGCGGCGTCCAGTCCATCCTCCAGCGGTACAAGGACCTCCAGGACATCATCGCGATCCTGGGCATGGACGAGTTGTCGGAGGACGACAAGCTGACGGTGACCCGCGCGCGCAAGATACAGAAGTTCCTGTCCCAGCCGTTCAACGTGGCCGAGGCCTTCACCGGCACCAAGGGTAAGTACGTGAAGCTGGCCGACTCGGTGCGGAGTTTCAAGGAGGTCATCGAGGGCAAGCACGACGAGCTGCCAGAGCAGGCCTTCTATATGTTAGGCGGAATCGAAGAGGTGCTCGAAAAGGCCGAGCGTCTGAAAAAGGGATAATGGCGAAGATCCTGCTCGAAATCGTCACTCCCGACAAGCTCCTTCTCAGCCAGGAGGTGGACGAAGTCACCTGCCCCGGTTCTGAAGGGGAATTCGGCGTTCTGCCGGGGCACTGCCAGTTCCTTTCCTCCCTGCGCGTCGGCGAGCTCCAATACCGCATCGGGGATGAGACCAGCTACATGACGATCATGTGGGGATTCGTGGACGTCACACCGAAGCGCGTCACGGTGCTGGCGGAAGTCGCCGAGAAGGCCGAGGACATTGACGTCGAGCGCGCCCAGGCCAAGGTCATGGAAGCCGAGGCTAAGGTGGCGGCCGGCGGCTCGCGCGAGGAAGTGCAGGCCGCCCTCACCAGTCTGGAAAAGGCCCGCCTGCGCAAGAAAGTCGCCGAGCGCACCAAGAGCCGGGCGCACTAGCCCAGCCCTTGCGATTGCGATTACCCTCGCTTTTGTTTGAAGTCTCCTCGTGATTGATCGTCTCCGCGCATTGGTTCGTGCGGGTCGTTATCGGCTCACCCTCCACGCGGAAGGCGAAAGGGATGCGGACCAGATCACCATCAGTGAGATCGAAACTGCGCTATTGGGTCCGGAAACGGTCGTCATTGAAGATTACCCAGACGATCCCCGCGGGCACTCCGTGCTTGTGTTGGGATTCACAGAGGACGAGCAGCCGCTCCACATGGTCTGCTCAATCCATGAGAATCATGCTATCCTGATAACGGTTTACCGTCCGGACCCGCAACGGTGGGTTGACTGGCGCGAGAGGAAGGAGTAGCTGCAATGAAGAGCTGTCCGTTCTGCAAGGCCACCATCAGACGCAAGCGAATTGAACACGTGCACCGATGGGGCGAGCACCTGTACCTGTTTAAGAATGTCCGTGCCGAGGTGTGCAGTCAGTGCGGGGAGACCTTTCTTGGACCGGAGGCGCTCCGTCTGATGGACGAATACACGTCCAAGGGAAAAGTAGGCAAGACCCGAATCAGCGTCCCCGTCATCAGCTTGCCGGATAAGGTCGGGGCGTAAGTCTCAGGTCTCTTCTTTTCGCTTTGTTCCGCACCCGCCATCCTGTTGGTAATAGCCGCTAATGTCTCTTGATGAAATCTTCAGCTTAATGCCCGAGGACCCAGAAACATCTCGGAAAAGAGAACAACTGCAGGAGGAGCTGGACCGTCTTAAAGAGAAAATACATAATGCCCCTCCCGAAGTGACCGACGCTGAGATCTTAAGAGGCATACGAAAGCAATTCGACCTATCTGCGTCCAGTGACTTTCTGGAAGAGGCATCCTGGTTGATGGATGCCCTATCGTTCACCCGCACTAGAATCCCAACGGAACAAATACCCAATGCCTGGGATGCCTTCCAGAGACGTACTGGTGATATCCGCCCGTTCTCTCTCGACGAGTACCCTATCCTGGAGGCGATGGCGCAGTGGTACTTCGAGCATCGTGAAGACGGAGGATTCGATGAAAGGGAGATGGTCGCCCATTCCCTGGCTGTTTACGAATATCTCCTCTTACTGCTGGGAGGCCTTGAAGGGACGCCAGAGTATGAAGGCCTTTTAAGCGGGATCGGACCGACGGTCGTGTATCTTTACTGCGGAATCGGACAGCTTGAGCGCGCGAAATTTTATGCCCAACTCCTCGAGAGGGAATATAAAGCCGGCCGACTTCCTGAAGAGGACTACCTTCAAGTGATGAAGTTTTACGAAGAGATCGTCATCCGGGAACACGGGGGTTCCCTTGCCGCCGTTAAGGAGGATCTCCACAAGATCAATAGGCTTTGCTGGGATACGATCGCTGATCGAGACCGCCGGATTGATCGCTTGACTGAGGAAAATGGCCGCCTCATAGAAAGGGTTGCACGTGCTACCAGCCCTGTTGTTCTCGGAGAAGCGCAGGAAAGACTTCGGGCGAGCTATGGCTAAGCATGGAACTGCTTGCAGGAAGACACGCGACGGTTGCTAGCTCTCGGAGAAATGTTTGCCCAAGAACCTTTTTCGATTCACTGGCCGGGTGGCGTCCCGACCTGCACCTACCTTGCACTCAAGGCGGAACTTCTCTTCCGCCTGCAACGGCCCACCGGAAGTTTAGGACCTCTTGTGTTGAACAAAGCAGGGAACGATCCGATAAAGCTCCTACTCATGTTCCATAAACGCCGACCTGAATTGTTGGAAGATCGCCAGGACATACGAAAGGCCTTACGCAATGCCTTTTGTACCGACCATGCCTTAACCAGGCACAATACTGACATGCTGGGACTTCTCAAAAAGCACAGAGACCAAGCCCAGCATCCGGAAGAGCGGGCAGTCTATGGTCAAGACGACCTCCGGCAATTCCTTGCTGAAGTTTGGCGAAGCGGTTGGCTTGTACAGTTCCTGAGCATCGGCCAGAAAAGATCATAGAAGCAGTTGCTCACCAACAAGGGCCTGTCAAACAGCTGGCACAACCCAATATGAGTATGGTTGGCCCCTCACCTTTATCCTCTCCCTCAAGGGGCGAGGAAAAACGAATTAGACAGGAATCGAGCAGGCAGCCTGCGGCTGAACCGTAATTGCCGTTAGCGCGGCGGACAGCTTCGCGTAGCGCTCGTCCGCCCAGGCGTTGAAGGCCTCCGGGTGCGGGAACACGAGGTCCCATGTGCGGACCGAGTCCAGCAGGAGAAGCTGCTGCGGGCCGTCGTTCGCAGGGGAATAGACCGCCAGCACGGCGCTCGGGCCGATCAGGCTGGCGTCGGTAAAGATGCGCGCCGCGGCCCCGGCCGGGACGTTCGCGTCGCGGGCGGCCGCTTCCACGATCGGGCCGTAGATCCGCTGCAGGAGCTGGGCGATCGCCTCGTAGGGGACTTTGGCTTCATACAGGCGCGTGTTCGGGGATTCTCCGAAGAGGTTCTCCGTCAGGTACTCGACGGCATCGCAGGCGGGGAGTGCGTTGGTGTTCACCAGCGAGTCCGTCAGATACGAAATCCAATTACGGGCATAGCGCGTCGTCATAGGTCCTCCATTGTTCGACAGGCGCGCACGGGGCATACTGATGGTCCCGACGGCGCCGCGTTGTTCTACGGAGTCAACTGACCGGTGTTACAGGCCTGGCAGGAAAACCCTGAGGACTATCCGGTGCAAGCGAGCCAGACTATACGGGATTGGCGGCCGAGAGTCAAACACTGATCTTGGACCTCCCCCACCTTCATCCTCCCCCCTCAAGGGGGACGAATATCATGGGGGTTAGGCGGAGTGGCCGTTGCCGTTGAAGGATTTCTCGTTGACGCACTTGACGAGGTGCCAGAAGCGGAGGGGGTTGACCTTTTGCTTGTGGATCACGGTGAGGTGGGTGCCGTCAAGGACGGTGGCCAGGGAGAGGTCGGTCCGCCAACCCAGTTGCTTGCAGAAAGGGGAGATCACTTTCTCAATCGCCGCGATCAGTCGGTTGCCGTTGCTGAAGTGATTAATGAGGATGATGCGCCCGCCGGGCTTGCAGACCCGGATCATCTCCAGCATGACCTTCCGGTAGTCGGGAACCGCCGTCACGACATAGGCAGCCATCACGGCGTCGAAGCTGTCATCCGGAAACTCCATCGCGCTCGCATCCATCCGGCTGAGGCTGACGTGCTTCAGTCCGAGTTCCCGGACCCGTTCCCTGGCCTTGGCCAGCATCCCGTCCGACAGGTCGATCCCGACGATCTCACAGGATGGCGGGTAGAACGGGAGAGCCAGGCCGGTGCCGATGCCGACCTCCAGGACGCGTTCGCCGGGTGACGGGTTCAGGATGCGGACCGCATGGTCCCGCCCATCGTGGAAGATCTTGCCGAAGATGTGATCGTAGACCTTCGCATAACTCGAATAGACCCGCTCGATTCTAGCCGCGTCCATAGCGCCTCATCGCAATCCTCCCGGTCTTCTTGACTCGGGCTCTGGTTTACGGGGCCGACGCTTCCGTGTGGCAGGGACTCGCGGCTCAAAGAAACGAAGCGGCCCTCAATCTAGCCAAACACGGTAAACTTGTCAAGGAGTCTTCTGTAGGCTAAGCGATAGAAATTAAGACAGTTGAGTCATGCCGTCGGGAGGATTCGTCAGCCAAGGTGGTCGGCATCGTACCCCAAGTAGCGCAGGTGCTTGGCGAACTCGGGAAAGCCGTGCACGGTGTATACCTTCGTCGGACGGGCCTGGTGGACGAGCGAGACGAGCTCCTGGAAGTCGGCATGATCCGAAAGCGGAATGGCCTCGTCCACCCGATAGCGGAACCGGCAGCTCCGGTCCATAGCCCACCCGGTCAGGATGGCCGTGCGACAGGGTCCCAGATCCTCCACGGCCTGGGAGCGTGTCATGTGCGGAGGTAGGAGGACAACCTTCCCGCGTACCTTTTCCCCGGTCGGCCCGGAGTCCAGAAGCTCGTAGCGGCCGAACCGCACGCCGAACTCCTCATAGATCTTGGCCAGCCGATAGATCGGTTCGGGAACGACACACACATACCCGCGATCGCCGAGGAGCTTCATCGCTTCCTGGCCTTTACCCAGCGCATAGGCCAGCAGCACCGGGGTTCGTCCCTCGTCCCAGGCCGCTTCGATGAACCGGCAGATCTGCCGGGCCACCTCGGCGGGCTCCGGGAAGACATAGTGGGGACGACCAAACGTACTCTCCATGACGAGGACATCGCACCGTTCCACGGCGATCGGTTCAGCCGTGAGGCTCTCCCGGAGTCGGCAGTCCCCCGTGTACACGATACGCCGCCCGTCGTGTTCGATCAGGATTTGGGCGGACCCGAGGATGTGCCCGGCCGGCAGCAGTCGACAGGTGGCGCCTCCCACTTTGAACGGCGCGTGATACGCATGTGTCTCAGCTACCGTGCGACCGAGCCGGTGCTCGTAGATGCGGGCGGTTTGGGGGGAAGCGATGATCCGGCGGTGGCGGATGGCGTGGTCGCTGTGGGCGTGCGAAACGAAAGACCGGTCGCGGGAGCGTGTGGCGTCCAGCCAGAGAGCCGTGCCCTTCACTCGCAATCCGCCGTCGTGCTCGATCACGGGGTGAGTTGTACGCTTCTCCGATGGCTAGCGCAAGGGGTTTGTGTTAGCATCCGCGTCTATGCACGGGGCATTCCTCCTCGGATCGGTGCTCGTTGTGGGTTTGATCGTGGCGGACTGGGTGGCCTTCACCCGTAACGAACCGAAGGCTGTCCGGTATGGAGTCATCGTGGGTCAGCACCATGAATCGTTGCTGGTTCGACGCGCGCAATTCAACGTGGGCGGTATCCTGGCCCTCCCGCGCGGGGCGGCGCGGCTCTGTCCGGAGCAACAGGCCGTCATGTTGCTGCCGGACAAGAGGCTGCTCGGATTGGCATTCCGAACAGCGTGGCCCATAAATGGGGCGGTCCATTACGCTGCGCTGGAGGAGCAGGCGCCGGCGATGCTCATCAAGCGGATGCCCTGGTCTTCGGTCCTTTTGACGGTCCTCTGGTTCCTCACGGTCGCGGTCGGTATGCTGGTCTATCTGGTCGCCTATGCCCTTGCCGGGGGATTTTTCTCCGCGGGCGGCGCGTTTCTCGCCGTCGCGCTGAGCGGGCTGGGCCTGCTCGTCTTGCTTTTCGGGATGGTGGTTGTGGTCGCCGCGTATCGGCTGGAGAACAAGCGATTGATGGCACTGTATGAGGAATTCCGTGATGCGCTACACGCGAGAGAGACGAGTCGTTGACGTTGTACGGGTGGTGAGATGAAAAAGATCAGTGGACTCCTAGCGGTCCTCGCCGGAACGGCGTTCGTATTCGTGTTTGCCGAGAATGACCTGTACGGCAAGCCGCCTGAAACACTCACCGGCAAGGACGGTGCCCCGATGGTGCTGGTGCCGGCGGGGTCATTCACGATGGGCAGCGAGGCTGGCGGGGATGACGAGAAGCCGCTCCATAGTATTTTTCTCGACGCCTTCCACATGGATCGGCACGAAGTGACGACGATGCAGTATGCGCGCTTTCTGGAGGCGACCGGACGCAAACCGCCAGACAAGTGGGACGGCATCCGGCTACCCCAAGTGGGGGACCGGCCCGTGGTCGGGGTGGACTGGTATGATGCGGACGCATACTGCCGCTTGTACGGGAAGCGGTTGCCAACAGAGGCCGAGTGGGAGAAAGCGGACCGGGGAACGGATACCCGTCCCTACCCCTGGGGCGAGGAGCGTCCCACTGCGGCCCTGGCCCTCTACGATAAGAGTTGTATCTTCTGCAACGTATACGAAGATGTGCTGAAGCCGGTCGGCAGTTATGAAAACGGCAAGAGTCCGTATGGGATTTACGACATGGCTGGCAGCGTTCAAGAATGGACCGCGGACTGGTACGACGAGCACTATTACAAGAGGAGTCCGGAGCGAAACCCAACAGGACCCTCTCAGGGCCGTGAAAAGGTCGTACGGGGCGGGTCGTGGCTCTCCCGTCCCATGCTCCTACGCACAGGGTTGCGGAATTGGGAGAACCCCACCGATCGGCTGGACTACGTAGGGTTCAGGTGTGCTCTGGACACGCCGAAATAATGGCGTCAATCCGCTCTATCCTCTACGGCGGTCTGAAGGCCTCCGCGAAGGGTTTGCAGTCCGGGGCAAGAAGCTCAGGGCGGTCGGCCAACACTTTCATAATGATGCCCCGGCTCTTTTTCGCAAGGCCGGATTCGAGAAAGACCTGAGTGAAGAGTGCGTCGAGAGCGGTCGGATCAGCAGCGATGGCGCGCAGGACCGGCTTCTGGAAGTTGCCCAACGCATCGTGGATTGCCTGGACCGCCTTTTCCACGCTATGGTATGGTGGCGTGATCTGCAGAGACCGGTAGAAAAGTCCGATGCGGCGTCGGAAGTCGGCCTCCAGCCGGCTGCGAATCTCGGCAGTGGTTGTGGAAGACGTGGAGTCCATGTTGCAGCATTTTAGCAGAATGGGAATGAAGGTAGGGCAGGTGAAGTTGAACCGGACGCCGTGATCTGTTAGGTAAGGCCGCCGTGTGGACCCGCCGCAGATTCCTTCAAACCTCGCTGGCCCTCGGGCTTGGCACCATGTGGCCGGCCGCCGGCGGATGTTCCCATCAGCCTTCCCTTCAGGCGATCCACGACGCACTCGACTCACTTCGTAACCAGCGGGTCACGCTGCCGCCCCTCGCCGGCCACCGCGAGTTCCGCGGCGTCGTGCATGCCCATACCGGTTTGTCTCACGACAGCACCGGGACCGTTGAAGAACTCCTGTCCGCCGCCCGCTCCGCGAAACTGGACTTTCTGGTCACCACGGATCACTACACGCCGCGGATCTTTACCGAAGGCCTCCAGGGCTCTCACGGCGCCGTGCTGGTCGTGCGCGGCGTCGAGGTCGCGCTGGGCTGCACGCGGCAAGGGGGACTCCTGCGGCGGTGCGCCAGCGTCCTGGCGATCGGCCTCCGGGAGCCGCTGAAGCCCAGACCCGACGGCCAATGGGACTGGGACGACCTCTTCAGGACGATCCGGGGCCAGGGCGCGCTCGCCGTCATCGCGCACCCGCGCGGGATGATGAACTCCAGCTATTACCGGTACGCCGACGGCATGGAAATCTACGATCTCGCCGACACGATGCGCGAACGCCTGGTGGATGTCCCGCGGTATCTTCTGGATCTCGCCCTCGACCGGACCGAGCACCGGGAGGAACTGTTCATGCAGCTCGTTGTGGAGCGCTCGAACTGGAATCTCGTGGCGTGGGACCGCTTCCTGCAGACCAGACGGTTTGTCGGTCTGGGCGGCAACGACGCGCATCAGAGTCTGTCGGTGATGGGTCTGCACTTGGACCCGTACGACCTGGTTTTTCGAGCCGTGAATACGCACGTCCTCGCGCCCTCGCTGTCACCGAAGAATCTGGTGGAGGCCCTCCGCGCCGGGAGGTGCTTCACCGCCTTCAACCTCCTGGCCGACGGGGCCGGTTTTCAGTTTGTGGTCCGCGACGGAGACGGCGGTTCGGTGGTCGGCCTGATGGGAGATGAGGTCCCCATGGAGGACGGGCTTGTGCTGGTCGCCCAAAGTCCGATCCCAGGTGTCTTAGAGCTGCTGCGGGACGGTGTCCCGATCCGGCGCCTGGAGGGGCGGAACTTGAGGTATGCTGTGGACCGCCCCGGCGTCTATCGTATGGAGGTGTCTCTCCAAGTCGTGGACCGCCGGCGACCGTGGATTTTTTCTAATCCCATTTATGTGCGGGCATGAAAGGGGTGCCATCTTGACTCAGAGCGCGGACGAAGGCTATTTTGAATGGTGAGCCATACTGGAATACGACCGGGGGGCTGTTTTATGGGGTATCGTCGAGAGGTTATTCTTGCGTTGGTCCTCTTGGCGCCGGCGTTCGGGGGCGCGGGGAATTCGGCCGAGGCCGCCACGCAAAACTTTAAGGATGAAGCCGGGCGGGTCATCTACACGATTGACGACGACGGCACGGTGTCGATGTTCGAGAATAGCCCCACCGATTTGACCATCTCCGTGACGCGTGGCACCCGTGAACAGATGCAACCCCAGGTGACCGAAGTCCTTCCCGATTCGGTTTCAGCCGGCGCGCCTACCGTGCTCAAGCTCAAAGGGAAAAACCTGGTCGGCGCGACCGTGAAGCTGAGCATACCGGCGATTGAGTTGGGCGCCTATGCCGCAAAGCCCAAGGCGCTTGATCTTTCTGTCCGCGTGCCGCCCGACGTTCCGGCGGGAGAGGTCACCATCGAGATTGCTACGCCCATCGGGAGCACGAAGGCTACGTTCAAGATTAAGGACATGCAGATCGGAGGCGGTGGGCCTGCGGGCAGCGCGGGTGGCGGCCGAGCCACGGTCCCGACGGCCGCCCCGTCCACCTGTCCGGCGGGCATGGTGGGTGTGGGCGCGGAGCTTGGCGGGTTCTGCATCGAGGTTGACCAGACGTTCAGCGGAGATTATCCGGTGGCGGAGAAGACCTGCGCCATAGCCGGAAGGCGGTTGTGCCAGGCGCTTGAATGGCAGCATGCGTGCGAGCAGGCGAAGGCCGGGCGGGTTCCTCTGAAGAACATGATCGGGGATTGGGAATGGACAGGCTCATGGGACTCGTATCAATTCGACCCCAAAATGGAAGCGATGGACTTCACCCCCGATATCCGATCCATCCTGCTGGGCAGGGAAAACTGCGAAAAGAAGCTGATCTCCCCACGGTGGCGGGCCGATGCGTTCGCGGGCCGATGCTGTAAGTAAAGCCTACCCGCGCGCGACCGGGGTGGGGGGCGCTCTGAAAATGCGTCTGGGCAGAGGGTTCGTCCGGTTCGGTGTGGTTTTTGCCTGCCTATGTGCGCTCGGTCTTGCGAGCGAGCCTGCCCAGGCCGCGAAGATGCAGGACGATCCCAAAGGGTTTAACGGGTACTCCTGGGGAGATGCACTGGCCAACTACCCCTTTATGCGGCTGCTCACAGACCTGGGGAGTACGGATTTTGTGTCGAAGGCGGGGGTCTATGAAAACCCGGGAGAAGCCCTCACGTTTGGTGGGGTGACCTTCGCGCAGATCCAGTACCGGTTTTTGGACGAACAATTGGAGAGCATCCAACTCAAATATGAGGGGGCCGATAATCGGGACAAGTTGATGCGATGGCTCGAAGATCAATTCGGCAAGATCCCGATCCATGAACGCCGGAAGGCAAGCAGCATGCAATGGTTCGGAGACACGACTACCGTCAGCCTGAGTTTCGAGCCCAGCACAAAAAAGGGATCGCTCTGGTTCATGTCCCAGGCGCTCAATCACCGCTTCAACGAATTCCACCAAGCGACGCAGGGCGACTGACCGACGGCAGTCAGGAAGCGAGCTTGGAGCGCCTGCGGCCGACCCCGGGTCAAGGACGCGTCCCGGCGCGGCCGGGGTGGGCGGGTTGAATAGCGCGGCGTCTCGGCCGAGCGCGTTTAACCGGCGAAGATTTTTTTGAGGATCGCGCAGGCCTGGTCAATCTGATCGCGCGACACATCGAGGTGAGTCACGGCCCGTAGGGTCGTGGGGCTGAAGGGGACCAGGAGCAGACCCGCGGCCTTCAGAGCCGTCAACACTTCGTCGGCGGCGCGGTGCGTCTCACTGATGTCGAACACGACGATGTTGGTTTCAACGAAATCCGGATTGATCCGGACGCCGGGCAAGTCAACTAGGGTCGCCGCCAGTCGCTGGGCGTGGGCGTGGTCCTCAGCCAAGCGGGCGATGTTGTGCTCCAGCGCGTAGAGCCCGGCCGCGGCGATAATCCCGGCTTGCCGCATCCCACCCCCGAACATCTTCCGCAAGCGCCGAAGTTTCGCAATGCGTTCCTTATCGGCACAGATCAGCGACCCGACCGGTGCGCCGAGTCCCTTCGACAGGCAGATGGACACCGTCTCGAAGTGCCGGGCGTACTCGGCCGCCGGGATGCCGGAGGCCACCACCGCGTTGAACAGCCGAGCGCCGTCCAGGTGCATGGCGATCCCCCGCGCCTCGGCTAGTTTTCTGATAGCCGCGATCGTATTGAGGGGATAGACCGTGCCGCCGCCGCGATTGTGGGTGTTTTCCAAAGAGATGAGGGTGGTGGGCGGGTTGTGATAGTCGGGTGGACGGATGGCCGCTTCGATCTGATCTGGGAGCAGAACCCCGCGATTTCCCTGAAGCCAGCAGGTCTGGGCGCCGGAGAGGCCTGCGGCCGCACCGCTCTCGTAACGGACTACATGCGCGCCGGCCTCGACGATGATTTCGTCGCCCGGCTTCGTGTGCAGGCGGACCGCCAGCTGATTCGCCATGGTGCCGGAGGGGACGAACAGCGCGGCTTCCTTGCCCAGCAGCCGCGCGGCGGTCTCCTGCAGCCGGTTGACGGTCGGGTCCTCCCCAAACACGTCGTCACCCACTTCAGCAGTCGCCATTACCTCGCGCATGGCGGAAGACGGCTTCGTCACGGTATCGCTGCGAAGGTCAATCATGATCGCTGTTCCAGCAGGTCCCTTCGGCTCATGCCTCTTCCCTTACCGCCTTTCGGCTCACCTTAATTTCAGCCCGGTGGTGTTTGTCCTCCAGCATCTTTTCCTTCGCGCGCTTGCTGCGTTTGCGCTTCTGGCGGCGGATTTTCTCGATTTCCTGCCGGCGCCGGCTGGCCGCGCCCAAAAGCTTTTCTTCCATCTTGTCCGCCAACCGCTTGCGCGCCACGAACCTGTTCAGCCCCTGCGAGCGTTCCTCCTGGCAGCGCACGGCAAGCCCGGAAGGGCGGTGGGTCAACACCACGCAGGTTGAGACCTTGTTGACGTTCTGGCCGCCGGGGCCGCCGGCGCGCACAAATTGCTCCTCCAGGTCCCGTTCGCGAATGCCTAACGCGAGGAGGCGCGCTTGCAAGGCATGCCGTTTTTCAGGGCTGACGGGGAAATGAGGCAAAGGCGTTAAACCGTCTTCCAGAAAAATATTACGGTAATCCGCTTCGAGCCCAGGTCGTGGTCCCAGCCGAAATACGAGGTGGCCGAATGCACGATGTCCGACTTGTAGACGAGCAGGCGGTTGAACACGTTCGGGACCTCGATGTCCTCTTCCCACATCGTCAGATCGGACCCCTTTTCGAAGCCTGGGATTTGGCTGAGGCTCTCATAGGGCGGGGGACAGATGTTGCCGCCCGGCGTGCCGTCCGGAAAGCGCAATCGGAAGAAAGAGGTTCCGGAGTGCTTGGTCGGCGGGTAGGGATGGAGGTACAGGACACCGGCGAAGTCGCACAGCTTGCTGGAGTCCACATGAGGCCGGGCCACACCGTTGCTTCCTCCCACGATCTGGACGTAGTTATGGCCGGAGACCCCGTTGACCGGCGCTCCCTGCGGACGAAGCGCCGTGACGCCGATCTGGGATTTGACCCAGTCCTCAATGATGGCCAACTCATCGAGAAGAAGCGCGTCAGGCGCGCGCATTCCCGGCCAGGGCTCGTCGCGCCACGGCGCCCCCATAATCCATGCCGGCTTGTTGAAGCAGCGCTCCACGATCGGGTAGGGATCCGGCAGGATGTGGTCCTTAATCCAGTAGTGCTTGCCGAGTTCCGGCTTCCGATAAGGGAGCGTGTCAGCTTTGAGCGGCATAGGCGTCTGTGTCTTATCCAAGCGGCGTTCGAGCGCCTGCGGCTTCCGTAGCCGCGAGCTTTGGGGCGAGCACCATTATCACGGTAATCAATGCACGTTGATCTTGACCACCTCCGAAAACATGATCCGGCCGCTCGCTCCGCCGTTCCCGCCGCGAGGTTCCTGACGGCCATTCCGTGAGACCGTCCCTAAAGGGTGGGCCTTCTCTGTTCCGTAGAGGAAAGCCGCCGCGATGGCATAGATGCCGGGCTCCGGAGGGGTCCGCAGCACCCAGGTCGTACGGGTTTCGTCCACGCGTTTGGATACGGCGTCTCCCTGAATGCCTGCGATCATGACGGTGGCGAGCCCCATGTCCGATCCGCGGGATCGGCGTTCGGCCCACTGGGCCTGGGCCTTCCCGTCGGGGCCGACCACGAGGGCCGGCCCGAGCACCTTGAAGCCGCTGGACCCGATCGGCCTGGCCTGGAAGCGGATCGCGCTGTCCACCAGCGACACACCCACCACGGGGCCTGCGCCTCCCTTTGTGACCACCGTCACTTCGATGCGGCTGTTACGCTTGGCCTGCTTCGGCGCTTGAATGGCGACCGAAGCCTGCTCATCCACCCATTTGATGGCTGCGAGCAACGTTTCCCGACCAGGGGGGCTCAGCTCCTTGTAAGCTGGGTCTGCCTTGATCCGGCTGAGGTGCTTGCCTTCAATTGTCTCGCTGGCGGCCACGTCGGCGGGGAGCTCAGGCATCTGCGCGGTGCTCGTTGACGCGTGGCAACCGGCGCAAAACGGCCCCATGTCGGTCACCGCCTGGGGCGGGCCGTAGGGTTCCGCCAAGGTCGCGGCGGCTGCGAGCCACATGATGACAAACGCAGGAGCGATGCGTCGCATGGATGTTCACTGTACCACGGAAACCCTCGGCAAGGGAATCGGCGAACGTGCTGTTACGGCGGCGTGGGCTCTCGGTGTTGCTTGAGCAGGTCGGTCGCGTATAGGACGATGAGCGCCCCGACCGCCAGCAGGTAGGCGCCGCCGAAAGGGATGAAGAAGCACTGCTCAGCCAATCGGAAGGCCGCGGCTTCGCCCATCGTCGGCAACTCTATGGAGATGGTTAGCCAGCCAAACGGGTAGAGAAGGCCGAGCGACACCCACACGCTCAAGGCCGTCCTGGTCTTCGGCGAGAAGCCTGTATTGGCCACGACGGTCAGGAGGATGATCGTGACCAGCCCCAGCCCATGGCTGTGAAGATGGAATGTGTGCACGCGGGCCGGCGAGCGGTCGGCTACGCGTTCTAGGACCACCTGATCGATGTCCTCCACTCCAGTGAGTTGATGGACCGCCGGGTGAGCCTGTGCCCTGGCCTTCGCGTACTGGCGGATCTCCTCGCGGTAGCCGCCCTGCAGCGCCCCTGAGAGCTCGCCGAACCCGAACAGCAGCAAACAGGCCAGAGCGCCCAGTCCCGGCGGCGCCTTGAGAGCGCCGGCGTTCATCCCGGTAACCCGGGCAGCAGATGCGATCCGAAGTGCTGCAGCATGGTCTGGCTCAACTGCCGCTTCAACTGCCCGAATTGGTCGGCCGCTTGCAGTCGAACCGCATTGTCCATGCGGTCCAGGATCCGCTCCAAGGCCTTGACCTGAGCGGGGGTCCTGCGGGCGAGCGTTCCTTCAAAGATGTGCGAGAAGTAATCACGAGCCAGATCCATCACGATTTTGCGGGACTCCGGTGTGACGTCTCCGTCTGCGAGCATGGCGGCGAGCAGGTCCAATTTCTCGAGCATCAGGAGATAGGTCAGCGAATAGATGACGCTCTTCAGCCGAGCCGCGTCGCGCGCCGCAATTGCCACCCCCAATTCCTCGGCCACCGCCGTACGATAGGCCTGATCCAGCTTGGCCGCCGTCTGGGTCAAACCGAGCAACCCTTTCACCTGCAGCAACTCTTCGACCGTCCCGATCAGGTAGATCGCCTCATC